>CAZNMJ010000179.1:2830-7000 GCA_964573815.1 uncultured Anaerolineales bacterium | reverse complement strand
AGAACTACGGCGTGGCTGCGACTTCCACACTCGTCAGTGTTGAAGATACCGCCACTGTACTCCTGGAACTCCTCCCCGACGCAGATGCCAGTCGCGACGGGCCCGTGGTGGATAATGGCGTCCTTTATGGCCGCAACGTCGAGATTGCTCCACTGTTCCTGAACATAGTGCCAGGAGACGATCCTCTCGTGGTGTGTGTGGGGTGGGGAGCAGCGCTTCTTCCACTCCACGTACCGGAAATCTGTCTCGTGGACGGCACCGGCCTCGGGTTCGCCCGGCGGTATCTTCCACTCATGGTAGTCGTGGGCAAACCAGCCACCAAGACACCCGAAGTCGTCTGTGTTGCAGGAGAGCAGATACTGTTCTGAAAGATCTTTCGTTATGCCGTCCTGAAGCAGAATCTGGGATTCCAGGAGCGCGACGGTGCTGAAAGCCCAGCAACTGCCGCAACCGCCTTGATCTCTGATGGGGGGGCAACCTCCCTGATCGCACCAGTTGAACTTAGGAGGATATCCCAAGGGTGGAGGAGGCTTGGCGGGAGCCGGGCTCTCGACGGAAGACTCCGACGGACTGGTGGTGGCGGGGGCATCGGCGCTGCTGAAGGGCCCCACTCCTGTCACGTGGAGGGAAAAGGCCTTATCCGGGGCGATTTGCCCCTCCCACGGGCGACGATAGACCAATTCGAGAACTGTTTCCCCAGCGTTGACGGCCTCGAAGCGTAGCAACTGGGTGGCCGGAGCGCCGAGAAGATTCAGTTCTGATTGTGCAGCTTCGCTAGATCTCTCGGAGGATATTGGGACGAACTCGCTCTTCTGGGTTTGGCGCAGCATGGCGGCGCTTTCCGCCCTCGCCTCAGATGCGTCCACCAGCCACCTGTAGCCGGTCGACGGATTGCACGGTAGGGCCACGACCAGAATCTGCCCTTGCCTGAGTTCGATCTGGCGTCCATGATCCTCTTCACCAACCCTGATCTCGGCCGGTGGGGGTGGCTCTTGCGAAGGGACGTTGGAGAAAGCGCTGGATGAGGGTGAGAACACCAGAACAAGCGTCAGCAGGAAGAGGCTGGCGATTCTCAGGAGTTTGCTCCGCCTGAAGTGCATACGTGACTCTCTTCCCGGACCATCACGCCTGAGGTCCGCTGGTCTTTCCTGGCGATCTCAGCGACGTCGGGACTGCGCAGCGGGCACTGCAACGGGGGGAGATCGCTACACGCAGGAAATCGCGGGGCCCGAAGCGACACAGACGCGGTCATCTTGGCCCCATGCTCAGTATAGCACAATATCATGCCTCTCGGGAATAGTCCAATGGTACCAGTGACAACTCCATTGGGCAGCGGTGCAAGTTGATGGTGGGGGACGGTGCTCAGTCGGGGAGCGGAAATCCGGTTTGAATCCCTATCCCGCGACCACGACCGGAAGGTGATGGTGATACGGAGAGTCCGCTACAGTCACTGTGCCCTCATACGGGCGATAGTTGTGCTTGGTCACCGTGAGATGAGCTGTGCCCGGAGCTGCCACAGCGGAGAGGGTGACGACGGTGCTATCACCGCCTGAGAGGGCAGTGCCGAGGATCACCCCATCCTTGACCAAAGAGATCGTTGCTCCCGCCTGGCTCACCTGGACTGTGAAGGAGGTTGCTGCGAACTCGAGTTCCGTGTCGTGAGAGACGCTCAACTCTTGTGGAAACGCCGTCCATATCTCCATCGTCGGGTCGCCAAAGTAGTGGAAGACCTCGAAGGTGATCTGCCTGTGGATCCCCTCTCCGTAGAGGCTGGCCATGTAGAGCTTGCCGTAGTTCAAGATGTGCCCCATTCTGTACAGGGGCTCGGAGAACGGGCTGTAGGAGAGGGTATATGGCAGGAAATCTGGCCAGATGGCATCGTAGAACCCCTTGTTCAGGTGATCGTTGTATCCGCTGTAACTGGCACGGCTGGCGGCGATGACCCCTGCGGCACCACCATTGTAGTTCCTCTGCCAGGTCTCAGCGAAGTTGACCTCGAAGGAATACGTGCCATGCACCGGGTCGTCGGTCTCATTATCGAACCATCCCGTCTCGCAGTTCATGCTGAACACCACCGGCAGCTTCTTGCCATTGGTCAGGCCTTGCACATCCCACACCGCGAACTCGGGCTGCACCCACATCCATCGCACTCCGTGGTCCCTGTGGTTGAGGATGAACCGCCCTGTGTTCACCGCGTCTCTGATGTCTGTTGAGCTGCCGATCCACGGGAACCCGTTGTCTCTGAGCAGGTAGGTGGGTAGAGGATCGCCGTTGAAGAAGTACAGGGGGGTCACCTCTGGTTCGGCGTAGTAGATCTGGTGGGCAACGTACCCGTTGGCCTCCACGTAGTCGACGATCTCCTGGGAGGTTTGCACCCATCTGTGGTCTTCTTGACCGTCTCGGGGGGTTTCATCTTCGAAATAGGCGGCCACGCCGAGGTTATTATAGAAGGCGGCGTTCCCGGTGGGGTTTCGCTCGTAGTCGATGATCTTACCGACGATGTTCTGCGCTTGTGCCGCGTCGTCCACAGAGATCCTGCCGATGCTGATGTCAGGGAAGTAGTCGGTGCCGTCCGTGGTGGCGTAGTAGAGGTCCGTGCCGATGAAAGTCGTTCCCTCGGGTGGTTGCTGAGGGTGGATGGTGAAGTAGTTCGTGGGGATGAATTCGGCGTCGCCAAGGAGCAATACAAAGGACGGAGGCGGGCTCCAGGCATCGTAGGCGTTCCTGATGTAGCTCCGGATGGCTGCCGCTGTCGAGCCTGTCTGAGCGGTGGTCCTGACCTCGGTGTCAATGCCCCGGCGAGTCTTCCAGTCCGCCAGAAGGTTCGCCTGGTTGACGAGGTGAGGTGCGGCAATGATCAGGTAGTCGCACCCATCGGCACTGGCGGTCGCGGCCTCGGACTCCGCAGTGTTCAACAGTCCCAGTTCGGAGTAGTTGAGCAGTGTGCTGGCCAGAAGAGGGTCGAAATGGGGGGAGCGGAGCCGCTCCTCGGCGAAGACGCCGGTTCCGCTGACGAAAGAGACGCGTGCGCGAAAGCTGGTATGTATCGTCACCTCTCGCCGCACGGGATTGTACTGCACAGGGTAAAACCTGATGAGGGCTACGTCCACCCCCCTGATTACCACTGGCTCTTCCAACTCGACGATCTGCGCGGGATAGTGCTGGTCGCGCTGGTATGAGGCCAGGTCGATGGCGAACTCGGGTTCCTGGTCTTGATCGAGCCTTGGTTCTTGAGCCGGGTAGATCAGGTACCCAGAGCGCGTCTCAACTGTGTCCGCCAGCAGTTCTACATGCAGTTCAGCTCCCTTGGGAATGGCTATAAACCGCCCAAAGGTCGGCACCTCGGGCTGACCGATCTCGGTGGTGCCCCCAGTGTGGGGCAGTGACAGGCGCTGGTAGGTCGTGCCCCACTGCCGGACCTGCTCTTCCTCCGGGAAGGGAACGGTGACGTCAAGAACTATCTCCTGGCCATTGGAGTTCGCGACCTGCACTCGCGGGGCTTTCTCACGAGTGGGTGAGGAAGGCGGCGCCTGAAGTGGTGGGAGCGATGGCCCAGTTGATGCCGCAATCGCCACACGCTGTGCCGCAGAAAGTGGGAGAAGGCCAAGCAGGACGGCCCCAGTCGCGATTGCCAGGACTGCAGTTCTAAGAAGAGAGAAGACCTTGCTCCTAGCGGGACTTGACAAGCTCTTGACCCATTTCTACTGCGCCGCGACAATCATACTAAAGGCCAGCGTATGTGACAAGGCATCCCAATTGCAGTCGCGAAGAGGTGCAACCGCCCGGCTCGGTGCCCCAATCCACCCTGCAGAGAGCTGCCGGGTCGCCCCAAGGCCTGGATTGAGCCAAGCTCGTGTACATCCAGTGCGCGACTCAGGATTCACTGTCCTCCCTGGATGGGAAGTACTGAGGCAGGTGATGTAAGCAAGAGAGGGGCACCGTGCTTTGACTCGGTGCCCCTCTTCGGATCGTCTGACATCCCAAGACTTCAGCGTCCAGCGCTCATCTTCTCAGCCCGCCCGCTGAGAATTGGTCTCTACCTCCATCTGTGAATTGTTGAACTACTGCTTGCGCAGGCGCAGATGAGCGTACCCGGCCAGCCCCATCAAGCCGCTGCCCAAGAGCAGCATCGTAGTGGGCTCCGGCACAAACTCAACCACAGGCTCAACC
>CAZNMJ010000179.1:0-2730 GCA_964573815.1 uncultured Anaerolineales bacterium | reverse complement strand
CTCAACCACAGGCTCAACCTCGCAAGGCGCCAGCTCAATCTCGCCGAAGCAGGGCACACACCAGTCGCAACTCTCTTCGAAGTCACCGTGCTCCAGGCAGCACTCGACGAACCACAACATGTCGTCTTCCCGCTGCTCCGGCGGGTCTGTGGGGTCCACCATGCCACGGCCGCCAGGCCACAGGCCCATCAGCAACTCCTCGGTGAGCGGCTGGCCGATCAGGTCGGCCAGAGCGCGGAAGTCTTCCACACTGTCGAACTGGGCCGCATCCCCCTGGCCGGCGGGGGCCATGCCGAAGGCTCCAAACCAACCACGGAAGGAATCCTCTGGGCTGCGGGTCAAAGGCGACTGTGATAGATCTATGGCGACCTCATGCACCCACACGAGATAGCCATTGTAGTGCACACCGAAAGCGTGGTCCACGCCCAACAAAGCCGGGGCGTCAGGTGGCATGTCGTCGAAGTCCACCCATAGGCCGTCGAAGCAGTCCTCGGGTCCCTCTTGCTCGCCACCGATCCTTCCGATGTAGAAGGCTGCGCTCTCAAGCTGCTGCCAATCCTGGGAGGACGGTACGTGTCCGATGTCAAAGCCCACGCCGCCCACGAAGCAGAGCCAGCCCTCGCCCGAGTCCATCGCGGGGTTTTGAACGTTCCATTCCCAGGCTGGAAGCTCGTCCTCGAAGCCCATGCAGAAGACTGAGAAGAGCTGCTGCTGAGCTATGGCGTCCAGCCCCACCCAGAGCTCGGCCACCAGGATGTACAGAGTATCCTGATCGTTCATGGTAAGCAGAATGACTGCGTTTGGGGTGGGTATCAGATCCTGGAGGTCAACGAGCTCGAAGTCTATGGTTATGTCCTCTCGGTGGGCATATCGCAGCCAAACTTCCTCAACCTGGCCATCTATCACCGGGGCCACGTCGGTGCAGGGGGAAGGCTTCACCGGGCGCTCTATCTGCGCTACGGCCAGCGCAGGCGCGCACAGCAGAAGCAGCAGCCCTGCGATCAATAGTGTCTTCGCTACTTTGTGCATGGGTTCTTTCCTCCTTGAATTCGTCGGTTGCTCCTCAAGATGCCTCGGTTACATGCGTCAGCCACTTCGTCGAGGTGTCGCTAACCATCGCCTCCTTCCCTGGATGTGGGTGGACTGGTTCTTCTGGAGTCAGGCGTCTGCTTTGTCCGTTTGCGCGAACACAATAGCACAATTCGTCTTCTTTGCCAAGCATGGCAGGGCAGAGGCGAGGCACCGGAGGTCCGGCATCCACCGACAGAGGCCACCAGAGTTCGAGACCTCGCCCTTAGTGGAAATCTGTCGAGCGTGCGACCAAACCATGATGCTCCTTTGCGCTGCCGTCGAGAGGCGCCCTACTCCTGGCCGAGCAGTTTGTCGGCGTTGGCCAGCCAGTCGGGGATCTCGATCTGCTGCGGGCACTTCTCCAGGCATTCCTCACACTCGACGCACACGTCGGCTCTCTCCTCCTCATTGAGCCATGCGTAAGACATCCGCGCCTGCTGCTCATCGCCGTACATCATAGCGTCGTTGTAGATTTCGAAGACGCGGGGAATGCTGACGCCATTGGGACAGGGCAGACAGTATCTACAGTCGGTGCATGGGATGCGGGATAGCGCCTGGTACTTGTCCCGGACGCGGGCTACGAGGGCCAGGTCCTCCTCTGTGAGGGTTCCAGGGCCGGACTGGCTGGCGCTGGCGATGTTCTGCTCCACCTGCTCCATGGTGCTCATCCCGCTCAGGACAACGGAAACCTCCTCCTGGTTCCACAGCCACTGGAGTGCCCAATCGGCCGGGGTGCGCCTGCGAGGAGCGGTATCCCAGATTTCCTGGACGGCCGGGGGAACGTTCTTGGTGAGAAGCCCGCCCCGGAGCGGTTCCATGACCACCACAGCCAGGCCCTTGCCGGCTGCGTATTTCAGCCCCTCGGTGCCCGCCTGCTGGTCTATATCCATGAAGTTGTACTGAATCTGGCAGAATAGCCATAGATGGGAGGCATCCACGATCTCCTTGAAGACCTCCACCCGGTCATGGAAGGAAAAGCCGAGGTGGCCGATGCGACCATCAGCAATGGCTCTCTCTGCCCAGGGCAGCACGCCCAGGTCGCGCACCTTGGGCCAGCTTCCCGCGTTTAGCGAGTGGAGCAGATAGAAGTCGATGTGCTGCGTCTGCAGCCGCTCCAGTTGCTCATCGAGGTAGCGATCGAAATCCTCGGCCCGTTCGACTTTCCAACAGGGCAGCTTGGTGGCCAGCCTGATCCGCTCGCGGTAGCCGTCCTGCAGAGCCCGTCCCAGGAAGGGTTCGCTCATTTCCTGGTGATAGGGGTAGGCGGTGTCCACATAGTTGACGCCCTGATCGATGGCGTAGCGGATCATGCGAGTCGCTTCCGGCTCATCGATCTTGGCGGGGTCGCCATCTATGGTCGGCAGCCGCATGGCGCCAAAGCCCAGCGCCGATGGTTTCCAATCCAGTCCCCCGAAACTACGATATTGCATGGCGAAGTCCTTTTGATAGTTGGTATGGGCGGATTTTGGGAACGGCATTGAGGTGGACAACAGCCACCAGCCTACGGTTTGGCGCGCTCATTCGCTCCTCGGGTCGCCCCCGGTCCTTTTGAAGTTCAGTCCAGACCGGTTTGACCCGGCGCGGCACCGATCTCGTGGCCGCTCGTTAGACCGATGGTGTTGTATCACAACCGAGGAGGAACGGCAAGGGCAAGCCTGC
>CAZNMJ010000178.1:0-7009 GCA_964573815.1 uncultured Anaerolineales bacterium | reverse complement strand
AGGGCGCCCTCCACGCCCAGTCCTGTTGCCACTCCTCAGCCTTCGGTAACGGTCAGGCCCTCCGCTGCACAGCATATCAGAGTTGGCGACGAACTGTTCAATGAAGGCCGCTACGAAGAAGCCATCGCTCAGTACCGGATGGCTATCAGCGCGGAACCACAAAACGCTGAGGCTTACGCTAGGCTGGGACAGGCCTACCTGCAGCTAGGCAGTTGTGACCAAGCCATTCCGGAGTTTCAGCAAGCTTTGGCTCTCGATCCAGACCTGGAGAGCGCCCAAGCGGGTCTGATGGAATGCGGGGGAGCGCTTCCACCTGAGGTCTCCTTCATGAACTATCGCAGAAGCGATCTCAACTTCTCTTTGTTGTATCCCAGCACCTGGTTCGTTCGAGAGGAGGAGTTGCAGACCATCTTCGCTGAGAGAGAAGAAGACATTGATTTCCTCAGGGGCAATATCTTCTTCATCAGTTCCCTACCCCTGGCGCCGGACGAAGAGGGAATGGACAGTATGGGAGGCCTGATCAAGGCCCGTCAACTGATAGACCTGCCCATCGGCTCCCAGCTGGGAGGAGTGGAAATCGAATCCCTGGCAGGCTGGGACTGGGCCACGGTACGAGGTGAGATCACAGGCCTCCAGATGCCTACCACTATCTACATCGCAGCTACCGTGAAGGACTCGGATTGGTATGGAATATGGGCCATCGGCCCTTCAGAGACGTGGGAACAGACATCGTGGCCTATCTTCAGAATGATGGCCGACAGTGTCCAGGTGGGGCAGGTTGTGGCCCAGGCGTCTCCTACTGCTGAGCCTTCCCCTCCAGTCAGCGAGACCCCAGAGGCGAGTCCCGAGGCCTCGCCTGAGTCCACACCTACCTCTGGGGCAGCCACACCGACACCACCTGCGGGGGCCAGCCCGACCCCTACTCCGCGCGTTCCTACCGCGACGCCGAGGCCAGCCAGCCTGAGCGGCAAGATCGCTTACCCGCGATATGTCGGCGGGCAAGCGCGCTATGAGATACACATCGCGGACATCAATGGCAACGACCTGAACGTGATCAGTGTCGCGAGCGAGCCCGCGCTTGACCTGGCGGGGAATAAGATTGCATACCGATCCTGGGACACCGATTTCCGGGGTCTCGTGATCTCGGGCATCGGAGGAGGCGGGCGGAACCGCCCTCGCGGCGGAGCGGAGCCCAATGAGGACAGCGTGCCCAGGTGGTCTCCTGACAGCCAGTCGCTCGTCTATGCCACCAAGAGGTTCGGGCCACACCGCGTATCTCACGTCATGACGCACGCACTGGCGCAACACACAGAGCGAGACTTAGGTGATGCAGACAACCCCGATTGGTCGAACGATGGCCAGCGGATAGTGGCCAGAACTACGGGACTAGTCGTCATGGATCGCGAGGGGCAGAACCGACGACAGTTGACTTCCAACCCCGCCGATCTGTCACCGGACTGGTCGCCAACGAGTACCAAGATCGCCTTCATGCGCCAGACGGGTATGAACTGGGACGTTTGGGTAATCAACGCTGACGGGACTGGCGACACCAGACTCACCACAGATGGCGCCATCGATGGCCTACCCGCCTGGTCTCCGGATGGCACCCACATAGCGTTCCTCTCCGACCGGGGCGGAACCTGGGCCATCTGGGTCATGGGGGCTGATGGCAGCAATCAGCGGAAGCTGTTCAACACCGGGAGCTCCACCTACGCCACGAACGAGCAGTTCGACGGCGAGTGGGCGGGCCGTGACCAGAACCTACAGTACCGAAACTGGTTCGACGAGCAAATCTCCTGGTCCCGATGAGTACCCCTCTCAAAGCCCACTAATTGGCAGCGCCCCCTTCTCAAAGGGGGCGTTCTCGTACCTGCTGGTGGAGGAGGGCTGGCGCGCCCCGCAATCCGTTATTGCCTACGACGGACCACGGCATGGCTCTGCGCAGCCCCGAACAGGTTCAGCTTCACCTGTGGACACAGCGATGATGTCATACTGCTCTCTGGCCGATCCACGGTGGACGTTGAGCAGCCCAAGGTGTGAGAGGCTGTTTTTCCACCCGGAGACTGCGACGGCGGTTCGCTCTCCCCTATTGATCAGATCCTAGTTCCGCACAGCCATGTTGACCTTCTTCAACAGATAGAAGCCCTACTTCTCAGGCGATCCCACGCCAGTCCACCTCCCACGCATAGTCCACAAACCAGACTCACCACCAGACCAATCTTGAAGCTGGCTGGGTCAAAAATAAACTGTACCACGTGCTCTCCTTCAGGAAGGTAGATCGCACGGAAGTAGTAATCAGCGCGGAGGATCTCCGCAGCTCGCCCATCCACCAAGGCCCGCCAGCCAGGGTAGTGGGTGTCGGTCAGCACAAGGTATCCTGGGGTCTCCAGGTTGGCCTCGACGACCACGCGCTCAGGGTCGTAGACGAGAATCGACACCTCGTCTTCCCCGTCTCCAGACTGCCAAGCCGGTACTGGCTCCTCGCTACTGAGTATGACTTCCACATTGGGGGCGAACGATGGTGTCTGCAATGCAGCCATGGCTTGCTCGTCGTCCTGGATGGCGCGGGCCTGGTGGACCACAAAGGCCCTCGGAAGCGCATCCAGATTCTCGTAGATTTTCACGTCGCCGCTATGGACGAGACGATAACGCCCCTCCGTGGAAACGACCAGTGCCCGATGAGTCCCGGTCCGCTGGTCTAGGAGCGTTATGCCTCGCAGCCGAAGCTGTCCGTGGTCGGCAAGGAATCGGACTGTGATCTCGCGCGGGGAGATCGCTTCCTCCCATTGCAGTAGGGTATGATAGTCATTCCCTGCCGGATTGCCGCGCCAATGTCCGACCACCCTGCCTTCCTGATGACGCGCCTTCGTTGCATCGTATTCGCCCTCAGCAGTGTCTTCTCCAGCTCGCAACACGAAGACTTGGTTCCGTCCCTCGCCGTCTGTGACTGTGATCTCGGCCACGGGGCTGCCTTGTCCCAGGTCGCTGCCGCCCTCGACGTACGATACGACACCAATGGCAGTGGTTGGAAAACCAGGAATGGCGTCCAGGACCAGCATACTAGGGCTCTCAGGACCTAGCACTGCCCGATGGCCCAAGTCGTAGTAGGCACCGTCGACCCAGACGTCATACACCTTGTCGGTAAGGATATACTTCACGTTGAAGAGGTTCAACAGCCGACCTGGAGGTATCTCCGCTATGCGTCCCTGCAGGCGACCGTCGATAGACACTTGCTCCTCTGGCAAGAACAGGCGCTGCCACTCAACGTAGCGGGCCAGAGGCAGCAGCCCACCATCGTATCCGTCTATGCTTTGAAGTTTGTACAGCATGGGAAGGTTAGGAGTGATGATCTCCTTCTGCTTGGTGGCCACTATGTAGTCGTAGACACCTTGCTCGGACAGCTGGCCAGTAAGAATGCCCTGCATCTCGTGCAGGTCGCCGGGGTCGAAGGACCCGTCGGAGAAGCTGAGGACGCGATTTACGCTGTTATCAGTCAGCAGATAACCAACAGAAGTACGCATGGAGGAGAATGCCTCAGGAGCAGTTGCTTCGTTGTAGGGCAGATAATGGCTTGCAACGAGTAGCTCCACGATGACCAGCGTAGAGAGGAGCGCGAAGTAGCGTGCTCCCCGCTGACGCCGAAGCCCCAGCCAGAAGAGGCTTCCTCCAGCGGCCGTCGTCGCCAACCACAGTAGGATAGTCGACGGCGCTGCCAACCCGAAGAAGGCCAACGAAACTGCCACTGGGACGGCACACAGAGCACCAAGCCCAGCTCGTTTCAGAGCTATCGGCGCGGGGCGCGAGATGGAGGCAAGTTCCTCGACGCCTAGTCCGGCAAGCACAGCCATCCCGAAGGCGTAAAGATATAGCCAACGGGCTGGGACACGAAAGAGGCTGAGCCCTGGCAGCAAGCGGTACAGGACGTAGTAAAGCGGATTGTAGACCCCTAAGGCCAAGACAAGGCCAAGGGCCGAGAGTGCGATGAAGAATGGTGCTTGCTGCTTGCCACCTCTTCGCCAAATGCCAAGCACAGCCAGCAGCAGCGGGAAGATCCCTACGTAGGCCACATACTCGCTGAAAGGAGTGTCACCGAAGCTTGGGAGTAGGGAACGGGCGAGCATCCCAGGTTGGAGAGAGAAGGATACAGCTTGCCGATAAGATAGTCCAGCGCCCCGAATCGAAAGCCTAGAGAGTTCGTAGGTGGGCAGAAGCTGAAAGGCGACCAGGCCAGCTCCCACCAGGACGACCACGGCGAAGAGCCCCAACCCTCGCGCAACCCGCCTGACCGCGACTGGCGACAGCAGAGACGTCCGCATTGCGCCGTTTCTCTCCGCCAGTGGCAGGTACAGGGCATAGCACCCCAGCGCGACAAGGATGATGTACGAAGACTGAGCGTGGCCGCCGAGGAACTGAACCCCTATCAGCAACGCAGTGAGAAGAGCGTAGCGAAGCCGGCGGCGCACGTAGCTCAGGTAGAAAAGCCACATCATGAGAGGTAGCCACACCAAGACGGTCAACTGATTGATGTGTTCCACCTGGGCCCCCAGGAAGCCTCCCAGAGCGAAGACCGTGGCGGCCACGAAGGCGCCCCATGGTCCAAACCCCAGCGCCCGGCGCGCCAGGAGGTAGGTGAAAACACCTCCCATGAAGACGTGCAGCAGTATGGAGTAGCTGACCATCTTGGGCACTGACAGCCAGTAGAGGGGCAGATTGAGAGGATAGAACGTTGCCGCCTGGATATTGGCCAGAAACGGCACTCCCATGAACAGATAGGGGTTCCAGAGGGGCAAAGAGCCGTGGCGTATCGCCTGGGCGGCGTAGGCCTTGTATGGATAGAAGTAGGTGAAGACGTCCAGACCCACGAGAATGCGATTGGTCAGCGCGATCCTCCAGAAGAACAAGATGGTTAGCCCCAAGAGGCCGAAGATCGCGCCCCAGTCGCCAACGTACCTGAGCCCCTTCATTCCCCTTGGCAACTTCATTCTCGCAGCGGCTGAATCCGATAGATAGTGAACGACATAGTACCATTAGGCCGGTAGGTGCGGTACAACTGACGCATCTCCCATTCATTATCCTCCAGGAAGTTCGCCAGTCCGCTCGGATCTGTCCAGCTGGGAAAGACGATATACTTCTCGTACGTTGGAAGCTGCTGCGAGGTATCGAGGACGAACTCAAACGAGGGATAGTAATAGTAGTCCAAGGGCAGATCGAACATATAGTAGAGGTAGTGCCACAGCAACCACCTGTGAAACACGATGGATCCCTCGGAAGCATTTCCTCTGAAGTAGTCGGCGACATCGTCAATCCCCTGGAAGGACCCGTGATCACCTCCTATCGGGAAGCCATATCTCAAAGCGACCTGCGTCGGATGGGATATCGTCACCAACAAAAACAGGCCCAGCACAGCTAGGTAGGCCACCCGCGCTCGGTCAAAGCCCTCACGCCTGGCGAGCACATCGTGGGGCAAGAGAATGACTCGAGAGAGGATGAGCGCCAGTATCGGAGCCAGCCCCAACATGTACCGGTCCCAAACGCCGAAGGTCAACAGGGTGTGAACAGCCACAAAGTAGAGAAAGAAGCCGACCAGGACCCACTCAAACACCCACCCTGCTCGTTCCCGCCTTCGCCACAGTCCGTAGGCCAGGAGACATACGCCCCCGACGATCAAAGTGAGGTTCAGTACCCGCGAACCTGTAAGATACTGCAGATGCTGCAGCCAGCCTTGAACACGCGGCAGAAGCCTTCCCACAGCGGCAACTCGCAAACCACCATAGCGCGCCGCGCTGGCACTCAGGAAGTTGACGCAGCCTATCCGGATCACCAGATCCCAGGCGACCACAGCAAGGACAACAGCGCCGAAGCCCAAGCCTAGATGAAGAGCTGCACGTCCCAGTCTTCTCCCCTCCCCCTTCGTGATCAAGGGAAGAGCAGCGAACAAGATCGCCAACGGCGCGAAGATGACCGCTGTGGGCTTGGTCATCACAGCCAAGCCCATGGCTATGCCGGCCGGCAGGTGGCGGCCTCTGAGAGCCAGCAAACAGGAGGCCAATGCCAAGGTCACCATCAATGGGTCGGTGAAGGCCGTGGGAGCGAACTGGGCATCGAATGGGGAGAAGGTTAGGAGGGTCGCACTCAGTATGGCCGCGCGCCGATCGAAAAGTTCCAGCGCTATCTCGTACACAACTACTATGCCTGCCAGGCTGGCAATTACACTGGGGAGGCGAGCCGCCGTCTCGGTATGCCCGAAAACCTTGAAGAAGAGCGCCAGCGTGTACAGAAAGACGGGAGGCTTGTCCACGACCAGTCCGTGCCTCAGGAAGATGTCCTTGCCTGAAGCGATGAGCAAACCCCAGTGGCAGTAGAGAGCTTCGTCGCCGTGGAACCGGTTCGCCGCGATGAGGCTCAACCGAAGTATGGCAGCCACCCCGATGATGACCGCGAGAACGACGTGAGGGCGCAACACGATCTCTCGCAGAGTCGCGCGGCGATAGTAGACCAGGATGGCGATTTTCAACGAGGCGACGCACGCCAGAGATGCGAAGAAAAGGATCGTGCCGACATGAAGTACGCTGCGGCTGATAGGAGAAAAGTAGGCCAGCAACAGCAAGAGGGGCAGATAGCACGCTAGATCAAGACGCAGAGCTCTGTCAAGACTGATCGCACCGAACTTGCTGAGGAAGAGAGAGTATGCCACCCAGAATACCGGCAGTAGGACGAGGACCAGCACGGGAACGGCGACGACGAGTAGGGCATACCCAAGGCTTTCATACTGGTGCCGCCGCATCAGTTCCCAGAGAAACAGGCCCAGCGAGAAAGCGGGTAGCAGGATGAGAGGGTAGAGACGCCTGGTCATCGAGAGACCTCGGAGGTTGGTCTAATCTCGTAGAGGAGTCCCGAAATCTGCTCTGGGTCTCCGAAAACCGGCACCCCTAGGCGAACCAGGCTGACTACATCATAGTACGCTCTGGCGTGCTCCAGGGTGGGCCGTAGAGCCTCCCCATCGTCCAAG
>CAZNMJ010000177.1:0-7067 GCA_964573815.1 uncultured Anaerolineales bacterium | reverse complement strand
GCCCGTTAGCCGGGCCAGAGCACCGTCCAAGGCGTCGAGTAGGGCCACCGGGATGAGAAGCAGCCCTGCAAGCCTCTCGTGACCCAAAGCCAATATGCATGCTACGGCGATCATAGCCAGTAGGCCACACACGGTCAGGACGTTCGGAGATACCCCAGCCCAAGCGAGGGGACTGGCTATGGACTCTAGCAAGCCTTTCGTTCTGCGGCGAATAGCTGCTCTGGCACCCTCGAGCCCACCGCTGCGCGATTCTTGGCTCACCTCAAGCCGCGCCTCTTCTTCTCTTCCAGCAACTCTTGGTAATAGTCCAGGACCTGCGAGGCTACTGCGCTCCAGGCGTACCGCCGGGCTTTGACGCGCCCATTTGCTCCCATCGTGCGTTGCATGGCGGGATCTTTGAGGACGCGAACGAGGGCATCGGCCAATGCTCTTTCGTTCTTGGGCTCAGTGAGCAGGCCCTCCTTTCCATCCTCTAGGAGGTCACGATAGCCGGGGATATTGGAGGCTACTGTGGGTTTGCCGGCGGCCATAGCTTCCAGCAGCACGATCCCAAAGCTCTCGAAGCCTGTGGAGGGGGCGCAGTAGACGTGGCAACTGCGGTAGTAGCGCGGCAGCTCCTCGTCGGAGACATGTCCCACAAACTTGACACCGGTGAGATGGTTTTCCCGTGCATACTGCAAGTGGGGAGCTATCTCCTTCTTTCGATAGGCCCCCGCCACGATGAGTCGCGCGCGGGGGAAATGATCCTTCACATACGGGAAAGCGCGCAGGAGGTAGCGGAACCCCTTTCTCGGCTCGAGGCGGCCCACAAAGAGGATGTTGAGCCGACCATCGGAGTACTGCGCCAGAGGACGTACGTGGTCACCCCCAAAGCGGTCAACATCTATGCCGTTGGGGATGATGGCATACTCGCCACCGAAGTAATGAGCCACCGCATCCCTGGCTGCTTCAGACACCGCGATTCTGCCGTGGAGTTTGTCGAAGAAGGGCTGGAATACTCTTCTTCCGTAGTTATAGATGTGGTTTGGGTAGCGATAGGCGTGGAAGGTGCCCACGTTGACCGCTTGCGAGTGTATGAGTGCGATCAATGGCACCGGCAGGGTCATGGGTTCATGAGCATGTACGATGTCGAAGTGATCCTCCTGCAGTGCTCTCTTCACCCGCCAGTAGACGGCAGGTGAGTACGGAATGCGAGCTTTTGAACCGGCATAAGGTATGGGAATCACCCTGCTGGTGGTCACCACCACGTTATCCGGCAGTGACTCTGGTGGCTGGCCAGCGCAGGGCGCAATGATTTTGACCTGGTGGCCCAATTCCCTAAAGTGCTTGTCCAGGTAGAAAATGTGCTGAGTCACACCCCCAGGATAGGGGAAGTCGTATGGCGACACCAGGGCGATCTTCATCACTGCTCGCCCCTTTTCAAGGAATCGATGGCCCGCTTGACGTGCTGACCGGGCATGATGACCAGGCTCTTCAACATCTGCTCCCCTGCGATGGACATCAACCGTCGATGATCTTGTGCATCCAGGAAGCGTCCTCCAGCCTGAGTGCTCCTCTCCTTCAAAGCGCGCCGAAAGTCGGCCCCGCTCCTTCCTGGGAACAGCGTGTGCCCTGAGCCGATGAACTCCACAGAGTGGGCGTCACTGCCCCCAAGTTCGGCGAGGTGCCACTGTTCTCTATTCATGGACTGGACTTTCTCATAGATCACTCGACCCGCCAGAGTTGGGTTGAAGATCTCCAGCCCCTCGAGAGAGACGTCCGGGCGGTCGTCGTCCAGAATTCTGCGCAACCCGCGGTATCCGATGCTGCGGGTGAGCCAACTGGTCGGATGGGGAACCACGCAGAACCCTCCCTGCTCGTGGACCATTTGGATCGTTCGTGCCAGGGGCAAGAGCATGCGAATGGGGTTCTTCAGGTCATAGGCCAGCAGGTGGCCCTCCAGGGTGGTGATCTCCATGCCCACGATGAACTCGAAACGGTATTCGGCCTTGGCGACCAAATCCCTCGCCTCCCGGGCTCCGTCGATCAAGTCGTGATCAGTGATGGCGATGAGGTCCAGGTCGGTCTCGTGCTGGACATACTCCAGTATGTCCTTCACACTGGCGACACCATCACCGGCCCCGCTGTGAATGTGCAAGTCTGCCTTGCTTAGTCTGGAGTCAACTTCCATGTGTCGCATCTCGCCAGATGGGGTAGAGCATCAGCCATTGCTCAGGATATCGGCTGATCCATTCTTCCATTCGAGCCACGACTTTCCGCACGTTGACTTGCACATCTCGCTCAAAGTCGCCGGTCTGCTCCAGCTCCAACGGAGGCTCTATCTGTATCAGGGAGCTATTGTCAGGCTGCCGGAGGGCGAAGCAGGTGGTGAGCCTGGCTCCCGTGCGCAGTGCCAGCTGCACGTGTCCGTCCGGAAGTCGTGCAGGCGCGTCGAAGAAGTCCACGAGGATTCCGCTGCGTGTGATGTCGCGATCCGCAGCTATGGCCACGGTCTCGCCTCTTCGCAAGGCGCGGTACACACCTAGCAGGGGGCCGTCAATTGGCAGTAGCCTGATCCGCTCACTGGCTCGAAGCTTGCAGACATACCTGTAGAGCTTCTCTGGCTTCAGGTGTTCAGCCGGAATGGTCATGTTGAGGTTCAGAGCAGAGGCGATCTGCCATAAGGCGTCGAAGGGGCCGAAATGGGCCGACACTAGGACTAGGCCTCGTCCATTTTCGAGAGCTTCCCCAAGGTGGTGGACTCCCCGGATTCTAACGGTCGCGTTTGCTTCCTCCTCATCGAGCGCGTGTTTATGGAAAAGGTCGAAGTAGTTCTTGGACAGGTTGGCGAAAACCTCCAGCGCTGTAGCCGTGACACTGGCGTCATTCGCCTTGGCGCCGAAGACATGGGAGAGGTTCTCCTTGAGAGCCGTTGCTCCTGTCCGGCTGGCGTAGAAGGCAACGCACCCTGTCTTGGCAGCAAGCCAGTAGCCGAAACCGCGAGGAATTCGGGGGCCGAGAGAGGCCGCCACTCGGTAGAAGTAATAGGCGAGGAGAGACTGGCTCATGACAAATCAGACTCTGGGGGCCACATGCGGCGGAACATGTACCATTGGTCAGGGTAGCGCCGGATCACGTCCTCTTGCAGGCTCACTATTCGCTGGGTGATGAACTGGACATCTCGCTCAAGCTCGCCGGTGACCTCGAACTCCAAAGGGGGATAGATCTCACCTACGTAGTCGTCATCGGCGTTGCGAACCAGATAGCCGGTGACTATGCTGGCTCCTGTCCTGAGGGCCAGAGTTGCTGGACCAGCGGGCCAAGGTATCTGTCGGCCGAAGAACTCCACAGGCACGCCTTCGTCGGGAGGCAGGGGTCTGTCGGTCACCAGCCCTACTGCCTCATTGCGGCGTAGCGCTTTGTAGACACGTTTGAGCGCGTACTCCATGGGGATGAGCTCGATCCCCAATCTCGCTCGCAGGTCAATCGCCAGGCGGTTGATGTGCTCATTGCCGACGGTTTCAGATACTGCATTGATCTTGTAGCCGCTACTCGCCAGGGCCGCACCTGCTACTTCCCAATTGCCGAGATGGATGCCTACGAGGAGAACGCCTTTGCCGCGTTCGAAGGCCTTGTCTAGGTTATCCCAGCCCGTGCCCTTTAGCCTATCCTGTAAGGCCGCGGGTTCAGTGACGCTCACGCGGGCGAAGTCCACCAGCAGTTTCATGTAGTTGCGAAAAGAGCTCCTTGCCGTGCGCCTGACCGTCTTGTCGCTGGCCTCCGGGCCAAGGACGTGGCGCATGTTGGCGACGACGTTTCTCCTCCCGCTGGGCCAGAATACGTACACCAAGTCCCCTAGGATGCTGGCTATTGAGTAGCAGAGCTTTATTGGGAGGTGCTGTGCGAGGAAGAAGGGGGGCAGGATTAGCCAGTAGACGATCATGCAGTTTTGCCTGTCACCTCCTGCTCACTTGTCGTGTCTTGCTGGCTAGCTCTACTTGCCCTGGATGAACTGCTCCACCATGCGGCGGGCCTCATCGTCGGTGTACTGCACAGGTGGCGTCTTCATGAAATAGGCAGAGGGCCCTTGCAGCGTGCCACCGATGCCTCGATCGAGGCCCAGTTTGCAGCACCTCACCGCATCGATCACCACACCGGCCGAGTTGGGCGAGTCCCAGACTTCCAGCTTCAATTCGATGTTCAGAGGAACGTCGCCGAAGCTGCGCCCCTCCAAGCGTATGTAGGCCCACTTTCTGTCTGTTAGCCAGGAGATATAGTCGCTGGGGCCGATGTAGATGTTGTCTTCCCCTATGTCGTAGTCCAACTGCGAGGTGACAGCCCCGGTCTTGGAGATCTTCTTCGACTGGAGGCGAGCGCGCTCCAGCATGTTCCAGAAGTCCATATTGCCGCCCACGTTCAACTGGCTCGTGCGCTCTAGTCTGACTCCACGGTCACGGAACAGCCTCGTCAAGACACGGTGCACAATGGTGGCCCCCACCTGCGACTTGATGTCATCGCCGATCATAGGCATTTTCAATTCTTTGAAGCGGCTTTGCCAGTAGTCCTCACGGCCGATGAAGACGGGGATGCAGTTGACGAAACCACAGCCAGCGGTGAGCACCTGTTCTACGTACCACTTTGTGGCCATCTCGCTGCCCACCGGCAGGTAGTTGACTACCACATCTGTCTTCGTGTCCTGCAGAATGCCCACTATGTCCGACGTCTTGCCCGGAGCTTTCTTGATGACTTGCTTCAGGTACTTGCCGAGGCCATCGTGGGTCATTCCCCTGTGGACCGGGACCCCAAGGTTGGGGACATCCGCGAAGCGGCAGGTATTGTTGGGGTGGATGAAGATCGCCTCCGAGAGGTCCTTGCCAACCTTGTTAGCGTCGATATCGAAGGCAGCCGTGAACTCGATGTCTCGGATGTGGTAACCCCCGAGGTTGACGTGCATGATACCCGGCACTACGTCCTTTACCTTGGCATCCTTGTAGTAGAAGACGCCTTGCACGAAAGCCGAGGCGCAGTTACCAACACCGATGATGGCCACTCTAACCTTCTTGTCTTCCCTCGTCGCCTTCTTGGGCTTCTCCTTTTGATTCTTCGCTTTCTCTTTCTGCACTTTGGCTCTTACCCCCTGAGTTCTCTGGAGTTGTCTGCACAGCGAACGGTGTACAGGCTCCAGATCTGTGCGCGCTCCTTGACGGTTATGATCGTACCCCAAAAGAGGTTTGGCTGTCAAGGCTCCAAACCCTGGGCCACTTGGGAAAGGGCTTGCTCGGACACACTGTCGTGTTTGCGGCCCACGCCCCGTATGCTATAATAGCGTCTCATGGAGCGCGAAGGGCGTGATTTGAAGTTCTTGGCCGTTCTGTTTGGGGTGGCCCTCATGCTGCGTCTGATCCCGGTGCTGCTCACTCGCGACGTGGGAATAGCCCTGGACGACATGTTCCAGTATGACGCACTGGCGGAAAGCATCAGGCTCGGGCAAGGCTACACCTGGTATGGGGGCATACCCACCGCTGCGAGAGCGCCCGCGTACCCTTTGTGTCTGGCAATCATCTATTCGTTCTTCGGTCATCGATTCCTGGCGGCGCGGCTTGTCCAGGCGGTCATGGCTTCTTTCGTGCCCGTCGTGGTCTATGCTTTGGGGCGAAGACTGTTCGACACACCGGTGGCCAGAATCGCCTCCTTGGTGATGGCCGTTTACCCGATGTTCCTGGCTTATCCCCTGGCGCTGGTGACGGAGAATCTGTTCTTCTTGCTGGTGCCGTTAACCGTGCTTTGCCTATTGAAGGCCATGGATACCGCCCGCATCAGATATTACGTGCTGGCGGGTGTAGCGCTGGGCATGTCCATTCTCACCC
Organism: uncultured Anaerolineales bacterium; assembly: GCA_964573815.1. GTDB lineage: Bacteria > Chloroflexota > Anaerolineae > UBA7937 > B3-Chlor > CAYGAW01. The sequence goes on along the minus strand of CAZNMJ010000177.1, from coordinate 1,221 downwards.
GTTCGGTCTTGGCGGGATTCGTGCTGCTGATCCTGCCCTGGCTGTGGTACTACAGCTCCAGCAGAAGGCAAGCGATGAAGAACTGGGCCGTGATCATAGGATGCGTGGCGGTACTCACCGTGCCGTGGAGCATCAGGAACTCCCTGCTCTATAACCAATTCGTGTTCGTGGAATCCAGCCTGGGCTTCAACTTCTTTCTGGGTTATCACCCGGAGGGCACAGGTACCTTCGACTCGGCCATCGCCATCGACTTCCTCGAGGAGGTCGGCGCCTTCGAAGAGCCCAGTCTTGAGACCGAAATGCGGACACACAATCTGGGCATGGAGAAAGGGCTGAAGTTCATACGGCAGAATCCCGGAAGGGCTGCGTGGTTGCTGACAAGCAAGCTCTCCCATTTCCTGCGCCTGGACAAGAGGGCGCCGTTGTATTTCTACTCCAACGACTTCTTGGGCGAGCTTCGTCCATCCATTCTTCTCTTCGCCCTCTTGCTTATCTGCCTGCCATGGGTGGTGGTGCTTCTGCTCGGGGTGATGGGCATGAGCTTCAGCAGAGTGAGCAGAGACAAGGTGCTGATCTACCTTCTGTGCGTGTACTTCGTTGGCATCCACATGCTGATCATGGCCGAGCCACGCTTCCACCTCGTCTTGGTGCCTTTCCTCGTCATCTTCGCGGCTCATGGGGCCATGGCATTGACTCGAGTGAAAGACAACCTACAGGCCAGTGATGCGGAAGTGAGGCGATCAACGAGGTGGCGCTTGGCCTTGAGTCTGCTCATAGTAGCGCTGCTGGTGGTGAACTGGGTTTACGAGCTGAGTGTGGACATGGACAAGCTGCGTCTGGTGTTCTCACCAGGGGGCAACCTGGCCCGGTTCACGTATTGAGGCGTGCGGACGGATCCGAGCAAGGGTGGGGAAAAGTGAGGCGACCCAACTCCAGCTTGAAGGCGGCGATCATCCTAATCTCCTCAACGCTGCTGCTGATCATCAGTCACTACCATACGTTGCTGGGCGATGATACTGTTTCGTCGTTCATTCTCTACTTCCTGATCCCGCTGGGAGTCGTTGTGCTTGTCTTCCGGGAGGATCCCCGCAACTACGGGTTGAGGCTGGGGGACTGGAAAAAGGGCGCTGTGTTCAGCATGGGGGGCATCGCTCTCATGGCCGTGGTGATCGCCGGTCTGGTGCAGTTGGACGAGTTTCGGCAGTACTACAGGCTGGCTAT
>CAZNMJ010000176.1:0-7100 GCA_964573815.1 uncultured Anaerolineales bacterium | reverse complement strand
GCGTATTTGTGGCTTGTGGCGTAGAGGTCTCGGTATCGGTAGGTCTTGGCGTCGGCGACACGATGGCCGTTCCGGTCGCTGATGGCCTGACTGCTGGCATGGGTGTGTCAGTGGCGGTAGGCGTATGCAGAACGAAGGGAGTGCTGGTACCCGTCGCCGGAGGATTGACCGAAGCCGGTAGTAGCCGAAAGAGCGTCCAGAAAACGACAGCAACCGCGCATAGAAGGATCAACAACGTCGTCCTTTGACGACAACTCATCGTCAACCTCGATGGTGGCTAAAGCCTGGGCGAATCGCACCTGCCCTTCACACCGGTTCCCACACACTCATTATAGCATATTCGGGGCGCTCGGCCAAAGCTCGTGAGTCGTTCCCACAAGCGTGCTGGCGCCGCACCGGAGTTCCGCGTGACGAACTGGAAAACCAGCTCAGGCCGTTTCCGAAACGTGCTTTGTGCACCTCTCCCTTGGCCGGTGGCATCGGCGGGTTTGTCTACATCATCTCCGCATGCTATAATCCAATGCTTGAGCCGCCAAAACTGGCTCCGAGCAGGGGTTCACAGATGGGCAGACTTGGAGACACGCTACGCGAAGCACGAAAGCAGAAGAACTGGTCTCTGGCTCAGGCAGAGGGCGCCACCAGGATCAGGCAACAGTATCTGGCTGCGTTGGAGAAGGAGCACTTCGCTGAGTTTGCCAGCGAAAGCCAGACAAGGGGCTTCCTCCGCACCTATGCGCAACATCTCGGCCTCGATCCCGAGGAGATGTTGGAGTACTACGATGCGGAGCCTAGAAAGGTAGGCCAGCGGCCCGGCATCCCCAGGATCCGCCCTCTGACCCCTTGGTCCGTGATGAACTTGTTCATAATTGTGGTTATCGCCGTCATCACCGGAACCATGGGCTTGTATACCGTGTCTAGGCAGAACACTCCCGCTCCGACCCCGCCCACACCGAGCCCTACTGAGGTTCTACGAGCTCGCTCCATACCTCGATATGTGCTTGAGGTCAGCCTCGACTATGAAGGACACAGCCTGGAGGCAAGTGAGCGGCTGGATTTCGTCAACCCTACTGGTGACACCCTAGAGGAGTTGGTATTCAACGTCTTTCCCAATCATACAGAGGACATCTTTCTCCTTAAAGAAGTCACTCTGGAGCAGCAGGGAGAGGAAGAGCCTCCAGAACTGGAGTATGCCCTCAATGGGACGACCCTGCGCGTCGAGCTCAGCACCCCGCTGGAACCGGGCGATGAGGTAAGCCTCTCTATGGAGTTCTCGATAGATCTGCCGCGCATGAGCCCCTACCTTATATGGAGCAATGGTAGTCTTGGCTATTCGGACCGCATGCTCGCCGTTGGGAACTGGTATCCAGCCCTGGTTCCATACCGAGAGGGACTGGGGTGGAGCGCCTTCGCCTACCACCTGATAGGCGACCCGTACGTGACCGAGGTAGCCAACTACGAGGTGGACATTGTGGCACCGTCCGAAGTCGTAGTTGCGGGGAGCGGCGATGAGGCGCGAGTTGGCAACCGGTGGCGCTATGCCATCTCGCAGGCTCGCTCCTTTGCCTTCACCGCCAGCGACCAGTATCTGTCCTCCACTATGCAGGCCGGCCACGTCACCGTTACCTCGTATTTCTTTCCCGTCCATGAGCGTAGCGGTGCCGACGCACTGACAGTCGCCGCTGAAGCTCTGACCGCCTTTGAGAGCCTCTTCGGAACCTATCCGTACTCCACCTATCGCATCGCCGAGGTGGACTTTCCTGGCGGTCTGGAGTTCTCAGCCCTCACCTTTCTGGGTGAAGACTTTTACGGAGAGCACCCCGGTGGCTACCGCAGCGGAATGGTGTCGCTGCTCGCTCATGAGACATCTCATCAGTGGTGGTATGGTGTTGTGGGCAATGACCAGGTGAAAGAACCGTGGCTGGACGAAGCCCTCGCCACTTATAGCTCGATGCTCTACTACGAGCAGACACATCCAGACCTGGTGGAATGGTGGTGGGAGTACGAGGTAGAAGACTATCGTCCCCGGGGTGAGGTTGACCGTCCCATCTACGCCTTCATGGATGGACGGACCTATATGAATGCTGTCTACCGCCGCGGCGCTCTCTTCATCAGGGATGTCAGAGAACGAATGGGCGATGAAGAGTTCTTCGCTTTCCTGCGAGATTACTACGAGACTCAGGAACAGCAGCTGAGTACCGCTGATGATTTCTTCGCCATCCTCTATCGGCACACCCAGGTAGATATCTCCTCTCTCTTGGAGGAGTACCTCGGTGCATAGACACGTACGGGGCTTCTCCGTGGCCCTGTTCCTTTTCGTGGGATCCCTGCTGATAGGCAGACTCGGTACCGGCAAAGAGCTTCCTATCGCCCCCGTGGAGAGCCCCTCGCCAAGCAACGCGCCCACGCCGACTGCTCTGACGGCCGTTGCCACGCATACCACCTCACCCACTCAGACTCCCGCACCGCTTCCACCTACACCGACAGTGCAACTGGAGGGAACTGTCATTCTCGACGAGCACAACACCACGGCGTATCGCCTTGAGCCGGGGTCACTCATCCATCCGCTGCGTATGGCCGTGCGAGGAAGCGAGGCCTATGTGTTGGATGCAGGCCAATTGAAAGTCATAAGCCTGAGCGATCCACCTTCCTCTACGATGGTCGTGCCTCCCGACAACAAGGTTGGAGGGGTTGTGGTGCAGGAACTGGCCGACATTGCTCTCTCAGGGGATGAGCTCTCAACCCTGTTGCTGGATCGCGCGGGCAACCTGTTCCGCTACGACCTCGGGAATGAAAGCTGGCAGGTGGAGAGGCTGGCCCACCTGTCGGAGGCAAGCTCCCGCCAGCACCTGACCTCCGTCTGCGCCCAGGACGATCAGGTGTTCCTCTTGGACTCCAACGTGGGGCAGATGTGGCGACATTGGGATGGAGAGGCTAAGGTCATACCCGTAGAGATCCACCTACGAGAGAGCATCGATTTTGCCGTGGGGCAGGACATCTACGTGCTGGCGCAGGAGGGGTATGGCGGCCCATTGCGCTTGCACAAACTGAGCGGCCCGCCCTTCCGATCTCAGACGAGCTTCGTGCCTCCGCCGGACCTGGTTAACCCATCATTGCTGTTCCTCGACCAAGGCCGAGAGGGACACCTCTACGTTATCGACCAGGGGTACCAGCGGGTGCGTGTCCTGGATGGAGAGAGTGGCGGTCTTGTGCGGCAGTACCTCTTCCGTAACGGAGCGACGGAGATCCGAAGTGTATATCGGGATAGAAACAAGATGTATCTGGCCGCCAGGGATGCCATATACGTCTATCCCTCGGAACCGGGCCCAGCGCCGACGCCAGAACCCAGCCCTACACCCGCTGCCGCTCTCTCATCCCTGGCTCCGCACGACCCTCTCGTCTTGGATCTGCTCCCGCCCCTCTCCTTGCCCATCTCAGGCACTATGCTCTCAGATCTCGACTTCCGTCTTCCCGGAGCACCCCGATCCTACCGCTATGGGGTGCATGAAGGGATCGATTTCTACTCGGCCGCCGGTGAAGCGGTCACGCCCGACACACCCGTGTTGAGCGTGGCTGCGGGCCAAGTGATCAGAGTGGATCACGGGTACGTGGCGCCTTCCACTCAGGAAATGGAAGAGATGCTGGCCCAGACCCGCGAGGTCTATCACACCCCCGAAGACATCCTGGATGCCTTGCGAGGTCGCCAAGTGTGGATAGATCACGGCGATGGCGTGGTGAGCCGCTACTGCCATTTGAGTGCCGTGGCCGATGATCTGGAACTTGGCCATTGGGTGGAACGGGGCCAGTTCCTTGGATATGTTGGCAATTCCGGGACCCCGGCCTCCTACTACGGAGAGGGCCGGGAGATGCACTTGCACCTGGAGATACGCATTGGGGACGGCTACCTGGGGCAATACCTTCGCCCCGTCGAGGTGAAGCAGTGGCTCAGCCAGGTCTTCGGGGCAGATGTTTGACAACCGTTCCAGCGGGGCACTATAATCTGCTGGATTTGACTTGCCGCAAGGGTCCTGAGCACGCAAGATGACTGGTTGGCGAGGCTGAAGTGCGGAAGTTTCAACTGGCTTTGACCGTTTTCCTGCTATCAATCCTGGTGTTGGTAGGCTTCTTGGCCTACAAGCTGTACCAGTACGACAGCTACCGCGAGGCCATATACCCTGGAGTGTCAGCGGCTGGCATCTCCCTCCAAGGCCAGACGCGGGAGGAGGCGCGCCACACGTTGGACGAGATGATCGTCACCCCACTGAGTCAGCCCATAGCCTTGAAGTACCAAGAGGAGACCATTGTCCTTTTGCCCAGCGATGTCAACTTCGAGGTGCATGTGGAGGAGATGGTCGATCAGGCGCACCAACTGGGCAGGGGAGAGAATGCTCAGTTCTGGGAGGGGTACATCAAGTTCCTGAAGGAGGGCCTGCCCCCGGTAGACGAGGATATCCCCCTCCATTACTCCTACCAGCCGGAGTTGTTGGAGACCTTCGTCCAGGAGACTGCGCAGGACAAGGACCAGCCTCTGCGCGAAATACAGCCGATTACCGATACCCTGTCCTTCGAGCCTGGCAAAGCAGGAAGAAGGCTGGATATCGAGCAGTCCATCTCTCGTGTGGGAAGCAGCCTGACCTCCATCGACGACAGAGATGTGGAGCTCGTCGTGGAGACGTTAGAGCCCGCGCCTCCCGACATCCAGATGTTGAAGGCCATGCTACAGCATCGCATAGACGAGTTCGCGGGCATGGTGAGCATCTACGTCTCCGATCCAGCCACCGGAGACAGGATAGAGATCAACCCCGATATCGTCTATTCCGGGATGAGTGTGGTCAAGATAGGCATCATGCTGGAGACATTTCTCCACTCTGAAGGCACTGAGCTTGACGAGGAGACCCAAGACATGATGCTTAAGGTGGTTACCGATCCCACGGGCAGCAACTACTGGGCCAATCTCCTGCTGGGGCTCATCGGCGACGGCAGTCAGTTCGAGGGATGCAGACGGGTAAATGCCAGGATGGATGAACTGGGCGTCCTCGCCACTTTCATACTTGAGCCGTACCGCCTGGAGACGGAGGGCGCCCGTACGGGCCCAGGTCTGGCGACGCTCAAGCTCCTGCCAAGGTCTGTTTCCGCCAACCCGGACCCCCTCATCCAGACCTCTGCCCATGACATGGGAGTGCTTCTGGAGATGATCTACGATTGTTGTCAAGGGGAGGGAAGACTGCTGGAAGAGTATGCAAGGCATATCTCATCGGAGAACTGCCAGCTGATACTGGATGACTTGAAGGAGAACCCGGTGCGTACGATGATCGGAGCGGGCATTCCAGAGGATGTCCCACTGGCTCACAAACACGGCTTCGCTTACGACACTCATGCCGACGCTGGTGTGGTCTTTTCCGAAGGCGGCGACTACATCCTCGTGCACTTCCAGTATGCACCCACCGATTGGCTCGTGTGGGCCCTCAGCCAACCGGTTTTCGAAGACGTCTCCTTCGCTACACACAACTTCTTCAATATCGGCCGGGAGTGATGCCATCGCGGGCCAGGGGTGCAACAGGTCTTGACCGTCGCGGCCCTGCAGTCATGGCGCTTGCGCTTCTGCTACTGCTGGTTGGCGGCGCATGTGGGATTGCAGAGGCTCCGTCTCCGACGCCAATTCCCACCGCCACCTCACCTCCTCCGACGCCGACCCCCCTCGGCGGCGCCAACTACATGGTCTACCAGACCGACAGAGACGGCAACTGGGAGTTGTACCTGTTGGACCTCACTTCATGGCAAGAATACAACCTCACCCAGCATCCGGCTGAAGATCGAAAACCGGCCTGGTCCCCTGATGGAGGGCAGATCTCCTTCGAGTCCCGTCGCGACGGCAACTGGGAGCTATACATCCTTGAGTTGCACACCGGCGAGGTAACCCGCCTTACCCACAACCTGGCCTTCGACGGTGCCCCCGTCTGGTCACCCGACGGCACTCGAATTGCGTTCGAGAGCTATCGGGATGGCAATTGGGAGATATACGCGCTGACCCTCGATAGTGGGCAACTAGCCCGACTTACGCACGATCCGTCGGGCGACTATTCCCCTGCCTGGTCGCCCGATGGTGGACAGATCGCCTTCACTTCCTGGCGGGATGGGGACAAAGAGATCTACGTCATGGACGCCGACGGCTCCAACCAGCGCAACCTCACCAACGCCCCAGGCGATGATGAGTACCCGGCCTGGTCACCCCACGGACAGAAGGTAGCCTTTGTCTCCTCAAGGGATGATTACGCCACTGAGATCTACCTGACTGAAGTCGACGGAGAGAACCAAAGGAGGCTCACCTACGACGGCGTCAACGACTGGGCGCCTGCATGGTCCCCGGACGGCCAGGAGATCATCAGCGCCTCCTACAACAAAGGTGAGCCCTTCGAGGTTTACGACGAATATCGAGGCGGGCACTATGATCTGAGGACCATCAACGTGGCGCAGGAGGAGGCCACTGCGCTGACGCTCAGCAATGGTGATGAGACCCATCCTGCGATGACCGCCCAGGTCGTTCCCATCGATAACTGGCAGCCAGTGCCGAAGCCGACTGCCGTGTCCCCCATGCTTATGACCCCTCCCGAGGAGAACAACGGACTCTACGAATTGGTAGAGCTGCCGGGTGTAGCCGGAGGCAATACGCGTGTCAACGATCGCGTGGACGATTCCTACAACTCCCTGAGGACTGCAGTGCATCAGAGGACGGGATATGACTACCTGGCTCTGATCAGCGATGCCACGCGACGCATCGACTTCCAGCGCACCCTGTACAGCTACTACAGCTGGCACAAGACCGGCCGGGCCATCGATCTAAGCTTCGAGCTCATTGACGAGAACGGAGAGCAGCGCCTGGAATGGGTCAGGGAGGATATCGGTGAGGAGATCTACTGGCACCTGCTGATCAAGTGTGCTGCGCAGGATGGAAGCCAGGGCGAACCGCTGAAGATGGGACCGTGGAGATACTGGTGGCATATTGTCCAGGATGCTGACCCCGAGGGGTATGCTCAAGGCGGGCGCCTTCAGCCGGTGCCTGACGGCTACTACGAGGACTTCACGGCCCTCGCCAAGCGATTCGG
>CAZNMJ010000175.1:0-7127 GCA_964573815.1 uncultured Anaerolineales bacterium | reverse complement strand
AGCTTCGACGAAGACGCCAAGGTTGTTGCCCAGGTGTGCGATATCGTCCTCACCTCGCGTCCGGTGACCAAGGGCCAGCGCGTCCCGTTGGCGGGGGTTCCCTATCACGCGGTGGACAGCTACGTCGCCAAACTGATCAACGCCGGTCACAAGGTGGCCATCGCCGAGCAGGTAGGCGCGGAGCCGGTGAAGGGCTTGATGGCCCGTGAGGTCAGGAGGGTCATCACTCCAGGTACCGTGGTGGAGCCAGAACTGCTAGAGGAGAAACTCAACAACTACCTGGCGGCGCTGGTCGTGGAGGACGGCGCAGCAGGTCTAGCCTATGTTGACATCACGACCGGCGAGTTCGCCACTACCCAACTCGACGATGGGGACGTCCTTCAGTCAGCCTGGCAGGAAATCTCGCGGCTCCAGCCCGCGGAATGCCTCATGCCAGAGAATCAGTTACGGATTGACGATTCCTATGAACAATCCGTAACGCATTTCACACCCTACGAGGAGTGGAGGTTCGAGGTGGGGAATGCCAGGCGGGCACTCCTTGACCACTTTAATGTTGCCACGCTGGATGGGTATGGATGTGAGGGGCTGCCCCTGGCGGTGTCGGCCGCTGGCGCCATCGTGCAGTACCTCTCCGAGACCCAGAAGGCGGCCTTAGAGCAGCTGGACAGCCTCTCCACTTACTCCACCAAGAGTTTCATGATGCTGGACTCTGCCACCCGGCGCAATCTGGAGCTTACCCAGACTATCCGTGGACAAAGGACGGAGGGTTCCCTCCTGGGAGTGCTGGACGCCACCGTGACGCCCATGGGGGCGCGATTGATACGGAAGTGGCTCAGCGAGCCGCTCCTCGATGTGGAGCGCCTCAACCGCCGGTTGGATGCGGTGGAGGCGCTGTACCAGGAAGGGCCGACGCGGGCACAGCTGAGAGGCTCTCTCAAGGGGCTGCGAGATCTGGAGAGGTTGAGCAATCGGGTGGTGCAAGGGATCGTGGGGCCTCGGGAGTTGATCGCCCTGAAAGAGGGTTTGCAGGTGGTGCCCAGCATCGCGGAACTCCTGGAGGGCTCCGCTGCTGGCCAGTCCGCGTTGGCTGACTCGGTCGCACAACTGGACTCCTGTGAAGAGGTCGTCGAGTTGATAGACCAGGCCATTGCCGGGGACGCTCCGGCCACTGTGGCGAGCGGCGGCGTCATCGCGCCGGGCTTCTCGGCGGAACTGGATTCCGTCACCACATCGGCCAGGGAAGCCAGGGAATGGGTCGCTGGGTTGGAGAAGCAGGAGCGAGAGCGCACGGGTATCAAGTCGCTCAAGGTGGGATACAACAAGGTCTTCGGCTATTACCTGGAGGTCACCAAGCCCAACCTGGAACGCGTTCCCGAGGAGTACATCCGCAAGCAAACGTTGGTCAACAGCGAGCGGTTCATCACCCCCGATTTGAAGGAGTATGAGACGCTGATCCTCAACGCCCAAGAGCGCGGTGCAGACCTGGAGTCGACCATCTTCAAGCAGGTCTGCCAGCAGATCGCTGAGAACTCAACGCGGATCATGGCCACGGCGCGGGCCTTGGCCCGGCTCGATGTCTACGCGGCGCTGGCCGAGGTTGCAGCGCTAAACAACTACGTGCGTCCTGTCCTCATCGATGAGGACACGATAGAGATCGTCGCCGGGCGCCACCCGGTCGTGGAGTTGACGCAGCGGGAGGAGCCTTTCGTCCCCAACGACCTGCACCTGGAGCCGCAGGAAGGACAGATCATCGTGCTGACCGGGCCCAATATGTCCGGCAAGTCCACCTATCTACGCCAGGTGGCCCTCATAGTGTTGATGGCACAGATGGGCTCTTTCGTGCCCGCGGACGAGGCTACGATCGGCGTGGTGGATCGTATCTTCACGCGTATCGGCGCCCAGGACGAGATCAGTGCCGGGCAGAGTACCTTCATGGTGGAGATGGTGGAGACGGCAAACATCCTCCATCATGCCACTGATAGGAGCCTCCTCGTCCTCGACGAAATCGGGCGGGGTACCAGCACCTATGACGGCATTTCTATCGCCTGGGCGGTCGTGGAGCACGTTCACAATCACCCTCGATTGCGAGCCAAGACGCTCTTTGCCACACATTATCACGAGCTTACAGGGCTGGCCGACGTATTGCCCAGGGTGCGGAACTACAACGTGGCCGTGGCCGAACACGGCGACAAGGTGGTCTTCCTGCGCAAGATCGTGCCCGGGGGAGCCGATCGGAGCTATGGCATTCACGTTGCTGAGTTAGCAGGGCTGCCCAAGGCAGTCATTCGACGGGCCGAGGACATCCTGGAGGAACTAGAGCAGGGGGCATCTCGCTCGCCAAGAGGGGTGCCTGGGAAGGAGGGGAGCGAGCAGTGGCCCCTCTTCACCATGGGACCGCACCCGGTGCTGGAACAGGTCAAGAAACTCGACCTTACCACCATGACGCCATTGGAAGCCCTCAACAAGCTGTACGAGCTACAGCAGGAACTGGGCGGCTCCGAATAGCACATCTGTTAGTGACGATCGAGTAGTTGCTTTGACGCATCCTTGGTGAGACGCAATTCTGTATGCTATACTCCGGCCGATCGTTGGCTGGATCGACGACTTGGCCTGCTGGTGCGAGACAGCCAGACGACGTAGTCACCGTGGCTTGTCGTCGGCGTCATCAAGAAGGTCGCGGGCAGAGAAGGCGAAGCTGAGCATCTCATGGTCGGCCGGTTGGCTGGGACCGACCGCAGTCATTGCCAGCAAGACTTACGGCCGGCGAAAAGGGGGAAGATATGAAAGTCGCACTTCGCGGACGTGATAGATTGGCCTTGTTGTTGGTTCCCGTGCTGGTCGCGGGCACGATTGTGGCCTGCGACCTGGGCGGACTGTTTGGGGGCGGTCAAGTTCCCAACGTAGTCATCGAACGGCCGCCCAACAACACCGAGGTTCGCCTGGGGGAGACCATACCCATCCGTGCCACAGCCACCGACTCGACAGGTGTCACCCGGGCGGAACTCTGGGTTGGCGACGCGCTCTACGCTTCGGAGGTCAGTCCCGTGGCGCAGGGCCAGACCTCCTTCACCGTAGCCCTCAACTGGAGGGCGGAGGTGAGGGGTTCTCATCGGGTTGTGGTCAGGGCCTACAATTCGGCGGGGAATGTCGGAGAATCGGCGCCGATCACCCTCGTCGTGGTGGAGAGGGGACCTGGCCCGCAGCCCAGTCCGACCGGGCCACAGCCCAGTCCGTCGGGCCCGCAGCCGACTCCATCGGCGCCTCAGCCCACGGCACCACCGCCTCAACCGACGCCAACACAGCCTGGTCCGCCTCCACCTACGGCGACCACGCCGCCCCAACCGCCAACTCACACGCCTCCTCCCACGAACACTCCCGTGCCGGGGCCCTGTGTACCGACGGTGGTCAAGACGATCAACGTGGGTGGGCATCCCAAAGGCGTGGCGGTCCACGGGCATCGAGCATACGTGGGGCTGCACGATGCGCCGGTGGTGGTGGTGATCAATACTGATACCGATGCCGTGTTGCCACAGACTCTGAATACCGGCGCGTCTGGACCCAAGTACGCCAACGGTGTTGCTTTCCATACCGGATCCGGACGGGTCTACGTGGCCAACAAAAGTGACAATGCGGTGTCTGCCATAGACCCGAGCGCGCCCGCGAGCCCGAAAGTGATAGCTGTCGGATCAGAGCCTTTCGGCGTGGCGACGGCGGGTCAATACGTCTATGCGGCCAATTTCGGGAACGACAGTGTCAGCATCATCGACTCCACGACGGACTCTGTGGTCGACAGCTGCATCAACGGACCCGGAGTTGGACTACGCGAGCCCGCCTTGCTGGGGTCGCTCGGGCAGTATGTATTTGTCCCCACAAACGGGTTGGGTCCTGTTCTTCGCCTGGGACCAACCTGCAATCCAACAGCTGTCTCTCCTAATAGGGAAAGCTACTTCGCGGCAGCGACCAATAGCAATAGCGGGCGCATCTTTGTCAGCAACCGGTATGGCAGCGACGTGACCAAGATCTATGGCGGTTCTGTGGAGGGTATTGTCAACATGCCCCACAGGCCCTATGGAATCGCAGTCAACTCTTCGAAGGGCAGAATCTATGTCATCGCCGCAGAGGCAGATCTGCTGTACGTGCTGGATGGGCCCACCATGCAGATCGAGGGCAGTGTACCCATTGGGGGACAGGGAGCAGTGGAGGGTGGCCAGGGCATCGCCCTGTGGGGCAACAAGATCTACGTCAGCAACTACCAGGACGGCACCGTCAGCGTCCTCAACGACGCGGCCTGTCCATAATACTCCGTGGAGTGGCCGACGCACGATTCATTGGCTTCCTAAGCAGGCGGCGGGGCACACATCCCCGCCGCCAGTTAATTTCAGGGCGCAGCGAACTCAGGGTCTCACGTAGAGATACTTTATGGTGAAGTGCCGTTCTATGCCCAGGAACTCGTCGACACTGATTGGCGGCGACAGGCGGCGCACAGCGCCCAGCAAGATGTCCATCAGGCTGGGTGGGCCACCGTAGTCGATGACCTGGGGTTCTCCCTCGATGCCTGCTAACTCAGCTGCCAGGTCGATGGCTTCGGGGAAATTGCCGAGTTCGTCCACCAACCCCAACTCCAGGGCCTGCAGTCCGGTGTAGACCCGCCCGTCGGCGATCTCCCTGACTTCCTCGAGGGGAAGATCTCTCCCCTCAGCCACGATGCCCACGAACTGCGCATGGGCCTGGTCAATGATCCTTTGATAGTACTCGAGCTCCTCCTCTGTCGGTTCCCGATAGGGGCTTAGCGCGTCTTTCATATCCCCACTCTTCATCACAGTTACTTCTATGCCTACCTTGTCCAGCAGTCCCTCCAGGTTGGGCGAAGTGCCGATCACGCCGATGCTACCGGTGAGAGTGGTGGGATTCGCCACGATCTCGTCGGCTCCACAGGAGATGTAATAGCCCCCTGAGGCGGCCACTTCGCTCATGGAGACAACGACGGGCGTTTCTATCTCGAGCAAAGCATGGTATATCTCGTCGGACGCCACAACCCCGCCCCCAGGGCTGTTCACCCGCAGGACGATGGCCTTGACTGAGGGGCTACCTTCTGCGCGCTGGAGTTGCTCGATGATGGATTCGGAGTAGACGTTGCCGGAATCCGAGAGGAGCCAGTCTTCCTCCTTCCCGGAGACGAGGGTCCCCTCCACCCTGACTATCGCGACAACGTCCCCCCACACTGGGGGTGTTGTACTCCCTGGCGATAGGAGCAGTGCGCTCGTCCATATGCAGGACAACGGTGTGACCAAGCAGAGCAGGATGCCTAGTCCGACCGCAATCCAAATCCATTTTCGTTTGCTCATGGGGTGCTTCCTTTCTTACGCTGGCCTCGCAGGGCTTAGCCCGCCGAGACGGCCGCGAGCGCACTCCACGTATGCTGCTATGACTCCCGCCTCTTTCATTCTAGCATATCTGCATCACTTAACCAACCATGTGCCATCCGTTGCGGCTGAGTGCGCTTTGTGGTACGATAGTCGGGTGCTCAACACGGAGGGGTCATATGTTTCTGCGTCCAAGGCAGGTGCAGTGGCGCCGCATTCTCTGGCGGACGGTCGTGTTCACGATTATTCTGGTCTTCCTGTCCGGCTGTGCGAGGGCCAAGCGCATCGCCGTGGAGGTCGATGGGGCCAGGCGCATGGTGGAGACCGAACAGGACACAGTGCGCGAAGCTCTTGAGCACGAGGGAATCGCGCTGGGAACGTTGGACAGGACCGAGCCGCCCTTGTGGGAGCCTGTCACGGACGGGATGATCATCATCGTCACGCGTGTGCGTGAGGAGACAGAGGTCGAGAGGAAGGTTCTACCCTTCTCGCGCCAGGTACTCAGGGATGAGGCGCTCGATGAGGGAGAGACGCGTCTCATGCAATTGGGGGTAAACGGCGAGGAGGAGGTCACCTACCTGGTAACCTTTGAGAACGATGTTGAGGTGAATCGCCTACCTTCCGCCAGGAGGGTGATTCAGGACCCGGTGGACGAGATTGTGGTCATCGGGGTCAGTGGAACTTTACCATCGGTTCCTGTCAGTGGCACCATCGCCTACATCTCCAACGGCAATGCCTGGATGATGAGGGGGGGCAGCGGGGGCAAGCGCCCTCTCACCTTCACGGGGGACCTCGATCAGCGTGTCTTTGCCTTGTCGCCCGACGGGACGCAGTTGCTATTCAGCCGCAAGGCAGAGTCAGAGGATCCGGAGTCTGAACCACTTAACAGCCTGTGGGTGGTGGGCACCGTGCTGGTGGATGATGAGCCTCGCCCGTTGGATATCGACGACGTGCGCTATGCTCAGTGGTCTCCTGACGGCACACGCATCGCGTATTCCACAGTCGAGCGCATCAGTGGCCGACCTGGATGGAGGGCGAACAACGACCTCTGGATCGCATCCGCGGATGGTGAGGACAAGGCCGAGGTAGTGCCCGCTTCCTCCGGGGGCATCTACGGTTGGTGGGGCAGTGAGCTCGCCTGGTCTCCTGATGGCCGTATCTTTGCCTATGCTGATGCGGACGAGGTTGGAGTCCTCGACCTTTCCACAGGTGAAAGGCAGACTCTGCTGGATTTCCCCGCCTATCGTACCTTCGGGGACTGGGTGTGGGTGCCTTCTCTGTCCTGGTCTCCGGATGGCCGCTTCCTGGCTTGCACGGGCCATGCTACCTCAGGTGCAGAGGGCGAGGAGGCTGCGGAGAGCCCCATCTTCGACATCTGGTTGCTGAGCATGGACGGACAGCTCAAGGTCCGTCTGGCCGACGAGGCCGGTATGTGGGCTTCTCCGATGTGGTCGCCTGCCCAGTTCGCGCCCTCTGGCGAGCAGAACAGTCGCATCGTATATGGTGTGGCTCAGAACCCTCTGGATTCGCAGGCCAGCAGGTATACTCTGTACATGGCAGACCGGGATGGCAGCAACAAGACGAAGCTTTTCCCTCTGCACGAGGAAGCGGGCCTGGAAACTCCTCAGATCGCCTGGTCTCCCCAGGGCGATGAGTTGGTGCTGGTACGTGACGGGAACCTCTATCTGCTCAGCTTGAGCAGCGGCGCTCTGCGGCAATTGACGGCCGATGCCGGCAGCAGCCACCCACAGTGGAAGAGGTAGA
>CAZNMJ010000174.1:0-7232 GCA_964573815.1 uncultured Anaerolineales bacterium | reverse complement strand
GGCCCTGTCTCTGGCGTTTCAGCAGATATTTCCTCGCCGACCGCGGCAGCCTCTTCTTCTCCGACTTGAGGGAGCTCTGCTTCTGCGGCGCTGATGGCTTCGGGCTCCGCTTCTGTCTCCTCCAGACTGGGCACCCCTTCCGCAAGCGCCTCGTCTTCCGCTTCCAGAGGCAGTAGCGCCTCCTCAGGCTCAGCGGGCTCTGGGACTCCCCCGATCTCACGGACCCACGCGGGCAGTTCCTCTTCCTCCGTCGGAGAGCGCTCTTCCTCAGCCGGCGTTGCAACTTCCGCTTCTACAGCTCTCTCTGTTGCCAGTTCACGCAGCCAGCTGGGCATCTCATCCACTATGAGCGGGGATACTTCTTCCTCGGTGGCTGGTTCCCTCTCTCCCTCCTGCAACTTGCGGAGCCAATCCGGCATCGCCTCCTCCAGTTCCTCCTCGGGAATCAGTGGAGGAGCCTCTTCCGGCTCGGCCTTCTTGGCCGCGGCGGGGAGCTCTGGACTGATCTCTTCAACCTCTTGCTGCAGTTCTCTCTCGTCAAGCCTCGGCACGCTGATGGTCTCCAAGGGCAGAGGTGATTGGTCGCGGAACAGCTCTTGGGCGACGATGTTCTCAGGATCCATGGCTTGAGCTGTGCGCAACAGAGCTCGACCCTCATCTTGGCGATCACTATTCAGCAGGATTTCGCCGAGAATGAGGTTGGCTTTCAAACAGTTTGGAAACGTCTCCAGGATCTCTTCGCAGACCTCGGCGGCTTCTCGACGCTGATCGTTCCACCACAGCGCCATGGCCATCGTCACCTGGATGTCCACTCTATCAGGGTCTCCCTCTAACACGCCTCTGAACTCATCTATGGCGCGCTGATATAGACCCTCTCTTAGATACAGCCTACCCAAAGCTGCTGGGGTGAGCTTCAACTTGGGAGGCGCTGCGCCGTCGCGCTCGGTGTAGAGTCTCTGCAGCTCTTTGCGAATCTCGGCGTTGCCGGGGGTCAGCTCGAAAGCTCGTTCGAGCTGCCAGATGGCTTCGTCCACGGCTCCTTCCTCGTCATAGACGATGCCTAAGCCCGCGTAGACGACAACATCCTCCATATCGGCGCTCAGAACCCTCTTGAAGAGATTGGCTGCCTCGACATAGTCCCCCTGCTCCAGGGACGCCTCGCCCATTAGGCGATAGGATCTGATGTGCCTGGGGTAGTGCTTCAAGATGTGACGGCAGATGGCGATGGCCCGGTCGTAGGACTCAGCCCTGATAAGCTCCTTTGCCTCGTCACAGTATTCCCGCAGGGTTATGTCGGCCATGGTTCTTCCTCCGTCAACAATTCATAACGGGGGTCCCACTCGTTTAATATTATGCACCCATTTCCCTGAAATGTCAATATGGCTTCTGGGTCAGACGTGAACTCAGACACCACGGGCCACGGAGTCAAATCTCAGCTTAGGGCTAGAGTCAATACCTCGGCTCGACGTGTCGAGTTCGCACGGTCAATGGGGTGCTGGTGTCAGATGCAGGCCTAGACTAAGCGGTGTACGCCCTTGATCTGAACGATTATGTCATCAACGGACACACTGGGTCGGGGCGATGGGCCCAGGGGATCGGTAACATCGTCGCCCAGCAAAGCCTGCAGCGTGGCCGCGATGGAATGAGCTACGGCTTCCAGGTCGTATCCGCCCTCCAATGTGAAGGCAAGGCGACCATCACAGAACTCCTCCGCCATCTCCTTCACTACGCGCGTCAGAGAGGTGTAGCCAGCGGCAGAGAGCTGCAACATACCCAAGGGATCTGCCCAGTGCGCATCATATCCGGCGGACACCAGGATGAGTTCCGGACGATAGCGCTCAGCTACCGGATACAGTACCTCGTCGAAGATGCGCCCGTAGCCTTCGTCGCCTACTCCCGGGGGCAGAGGCACGTTCACGGTATAACCCTCGCCTTCGCCCCGTCCTATGTCGCTCCAGTGACCGGTGCCGGGATAGTACGGGTACTGATGGGTGGAGAAGTACAGTACCTCGCTGGTGCCATAGAACACGTCTTGGGTGCTGTTACCGTGATGGAGGTCGAAGTCCACGATGAGAATGCGCGAGAGTCCGTGCTGGCTGAGGGCATACTTAGCAGCCACCGCAACGTTGTTGAAGAGGCAGAATCCCATCCCTCGGCCCGGCAGGGCATGGTGGCCAGGGGGGCGTACCAGTGCAAATCCGTTCTCTACCTCTCCGTCCAAGACTGCGTGGACGAGATTCAGCATCCCTCCGGCTGCCAGCAATGCGACCTCGTATGAACGGTCGTTGACATAAGTGTCAGGGTCCAGATTGCCTCCTCCACTGTGGGAGACCTCCTGGACAAGGTTCACATAGTGCTGCGCATGGACCTTCAGCAGATGTTCCATGGACACCGGCGTCGCCTTCAGGTGGACCAGCTTGTCCAGCAATCCATCCTCTCGGAGCACTTCCATCGTTTTTTCCAGCCGGTCTCGACGTTCGACGTGTCCCGGTCGGTTATGCTCTAGATACCGAGGATCGTATACGTATGCCGTGGTCATGGTTACCTCTCTTGCATTCGAACGGGTGAGCGCGTTGTCTGGAAGGGCGAGAGCGGGGTCGACAGCGACCTAGTCGTAGAACACTTCGTCAACGAGGGCATGGATTTTGTCCCAATCCGGGTAGAGGAGGCTGGGCTCGTCGCCCGGTTGCCGCTGTGAAGGGTCAAGAAGGGAGCGGTCGATGACGATGAAGCGGGCCTCATCGGGATGCACCTGGGCGGCCATTCCAGCCAGGCGGACGATCACTGCCGGCGACAAGTCCGTATGGAAGGTATGGCTCATGGTTTGCAGCAGTTCTGGCAGTCTAGGCAGCATTTCAAGGCTCAAGAACTTATCGCCCAACGCTGCCAGTGCTTTCTGCTGCCTGCGCATGCGGTCGAAGTCGTCACTTCCGTATCTAGTACGGCAATACCGCAGGAGCGTTTCGCTGTCCATGTGCTGCTGTCCCGCCGGGATGTGGATGGTCATCTGACCCCCACGGTCGTCAGGGTACTTGTTGTCCCATATCTCCTTCTCGACATAGATGTCGACCCCGCCGAGGAGATCGACCATCTCCTTGAAGCCCTGGAAGTCGATCATCACATAGCCGTGTATGGGTATGCCGAAGTTCTGCTGTATGGTGTCCATCAGCAGACCTGGTCCTCCGCGGGGATAACCCTGCGTCTCCCCCAGCACGTGGGCGACATTGATTCGTCGTTTGCCGTGTCCAGGAACGTCTACATACAGGTCGCGGGGGATGGAGAATAGCAACCCGTCGTTGGTCTCAGTGTGGAGCGAGGCGATCATGATGGTGTCGGTCCGGAATGACGTGTGTGACACCTGCCAACGGTTATCGAGACCGACGAGCAGGATATTGATGCGTGGGTTCCCATGTAAGGCCAGTGCAGTCGCTTGCTCTGCCGGCACGTTCTCGAATCGCGGCCCCACCGTAGGCAGGAGGCCACTTGCTTCCAGAGGTTGAACCAGAGTGCGATAGATGTCGTAGAAGTATGGAATCTCGATCAGTTCGTAGAAGACATACCCGGATGCAACCCCGAGCACCGTGCACAGAGTCATCGTTGCAGAAGCCAGGAGTACGAGGGCTACGGCTCGAAATCCGCCTGCCTTCATCTTAGCAGATTGATCCAACTTCTTTCTCCTGTGAGCCTATACGTTTCAATTATAATGCTTTTGAGCATCATGTCAATATCGTCCCTTGGGGCGGATGGACATGAAGATAGCCCCAGGTCAGCAAGACCACGCCGAATTGGGGCTATCCTAGCCGAATTGGTGCGACAGAGACGATGCTACACGCTGATGAATAGTGGCGCAAGCACCAAGGTGATCGTGGACAACAGCTTTATGACAACGTGGATGGAAGGCCCGGCGGTGTCTTTCAGCGGATCTCCAACTGTGTCCCCAACCACCGCCGCTGCATGAATCTCACTGCCCTTGGCGATGGCATTTCCGTCAGCGTCCTTGAGCAGTCCTGCTTCTATGGATTTCTTGGCGTTGTCCCAGGCGGCACCGCCGTTGTTCATCACCGTGGCCAGGAGAACGCCCGCTATGGTGCCTACCATCAAGAAGGCGGCCTCTGCTTCAGCGCGCAGCATGATGCCGACGGCGATGGGCGTAGCTACTGCCAGGACTCCCGGTGCGATCATCTCCTTCAATGCTGCGCGGGTGCTGATGTCCACAGCCCGGGCGTAGTCCGGCCGGGAGGTGCCGGCCATGATCCCAGGATCTTCACGGAACTGCCGGCGCACCTCCTCGATCATCTCGCCTGCGGCGCGTCCTACCGCACGAATGGCGAAAGAACTGAACAGGTAGATGAGCATCGCTCCGATGGTGGCCCCGACGAAAACCTCGACCCTAGCCAAGTCCACCACTTGTGCGCCGATAATCTGCTCGATCACCTCTGGGGCGTACCCCAGGCCTTCGAGCATGCGTGTCCTCACCAACTCCACCTTGTCCAGGTAGGCTGAGAAGAGCAGGAAAGCAGCCAAGGCTGCGGAGCCGATAGCGTATCCCTTGGTAAGGGCCTTGGTGGTGTTTCCAGCCGAATCCAGCGCGTCGGTGCCTCGGCGGATCTGCTCGGGGGCTCCCGACATCTCCACGATGCCGCCGGCGTTATCGGCAATGGGCCCGAAAGTGTCCATGGAGAGAATATATGCGCAGGTCATGAGCATGCCCATAGTGGCCACTGCAGTGCCGTAGATGCCGCCGGTGGTAGGGCTGACGCCCAGCATTGCACTGCCCTGGGCCCCAGCCCAGAAGGATCCGATCAAGGCGATTGAGATCACGACCACCGGGGCAGCTGTGTTCTCGAAGCCGATAGCTATGCCAGCGATGATATTGGTGGCTGCACCCGTCCTGGACTGTTCGGCCATGAATCTGACCGGACGCCAGCGGTTGCCCGTGTAATACTCGGTAATGACCACGAAGGCCACGCTGGTCAGGAGACCGATGAAGCCGGCGACGAAGAACCACCACCAGGCCTGTCCCAACATGAGGTAGGTGCAGGCGGCCAGGCCTATCACAGAGAGCACGAAGCTCACTGCATAGCCACGGATGAGAGGGTTGATTGGGTCTTCACCTTCCCTCCACCGCACAGCCACTAGCCCAAACATGGAGGCGATCAAACCCACTGCACGGACCACCAGGGGGAAGAAGATCCAGGAGTTGTACCCCGTGGCTTGGGCCAGCGCTACACCCAGGATCATCGCTCCGATGTTCTCCGCCACTGTGGATTCAAAGAGATCGGCGCCTCGACCGGCACAGTCGCCCACGTTGTCGCCCACGAGGTCAGCCACCACGGCTGCGTTACGCGGGTCATCCTCGGGGATTCCTGCTTCAACCTTACCCACGAGGTCCGCACCTACATCGGCAGCTTTGGTGTAGATACCTCCCCCCAGCTGAGCAAAAAGGGCTACAAAGCTGGCGCCGAACGCAAAGCCGACGATGATGAACGGCGCAGCGTGGGGGGTAGTGCTCCCACCGTATAGGTAGAAGATGGCCGCGACGCCCAGCAGGCTCAGTGAAACCACGAGGAAGCCCGAGACCGCTCCTCCACGAAGGGCTACGATCAGAGCTTCACCTACGCTCCTCCCGGCAGCACTGGCACAGCGGGTATTGGACTTGACCGCGACATACATGCCGATCACCCCGGAGATCGCAGAACAGGCCGCTCCCACGAGGAAGGCGATCCCCGTGCGTATGCCCAGTTCTACGACATCGATTTCTACCTCGGGATACCGCTCGAAGAGGGCAATAAGACCTCCGATGAGGAGGGCGGTCAGCACGGCAAGGATGGCGATCGTGGTATACTGGCGCTTGATGAAAGCTACTGCCCCTTCGTAGATCGTGGCGCCCACGTCCTGCATCTTCTGAGTCCCTGTGTCTCGTCGCAGAACATCCCACGCCAAGTAGATGGCGAAGAGGATTGCGGCCACCCCGCACACAGGCACCACCCAGACCAGATTCAATGTCATGGTTACCTCCTAGCAATGTGGTTATTCAGGTGAGGCGTCATGGCCTTACCTGGTCACAAACGGCCCTATTCTAGCACAAAGCATGCGGGCTAGCAACACTTCTTCGACGTGAGGTCGTAGCTTCTCCGCCAGCAGGCTCCCGAGGTCTTCCCTTGGGCAACCCAGGCAGATGCGCTCAGCATCCACCACGGGCAGAGTTCCAGTCACCAAGGACTCGCCGATCAGTGAGGATGGGCACCTGACCATTGCTGGGGCTGCCTACTGATGTTATAATACGGCCAAGCTACTTCACGAAAGGAGGCGCCTATCATGCCTCGCGAAGCCTTTGATGAACAACTCAAGGAGCTGGAGCAGGAGCTGTTGGAAATGGGCATGCTCGTTGACAGAGCGATTGACCGGAGCATCCAAGCTCTGGCCGACCGGGACATCGACCTGTCTCGACAGGTGATTAAGGACGATGACGCTATCAACGATGTCCAGCACGACATTGAGGAGCGGTGTCTGGTACTGATTGCCACACAGCAACCTCTGGCCAGCGACCTTCGAGTGATCTTTGCCATTGCCAACATAGCAACGGAGTTGGAGAGAATGGCAGATCACGCCAAGGGCATTGGACAGATTGGCGTCATGATGGGCCCCCGTGAACCGCTCAAGCCGCTGATAGACATTCCTCGCATGGCCCAGAAAGCGCGCTGGCTGCTTGAGACGGAGTTGGAGGCTTTCGTCAAGCGGGACGTTGAGCTGGCCAGAAGCCTCGGTGCCGAGGACGACGAGATTGATCGGCTCTATGACCAGGTGTTCAGGGAGTTGCTGATCTTCATGATGGACGACCCACGAACCATTACTCGCGCGACCTATCTCCTCTGGACCGCTCACAATCTGGAACGCATCGCGGACCGGGCCATCAACATCGGTGAGCGCGTGGTCTTCCTGGTGACAGGCAAGGTCGAAGAGCATAACGTCTAGAGAGGCAGAGAACGAAATGGATACCAGGGAAGCTACCGACTTGCTGAACTGGCTGGAGGAGGAGCGCCGCCGGGACAAGGCCCTTCTGGATGAGTTACAGAAAAGGGTGGACCAACACAACGATCAGTTCTCCGCCAGTGCGGAGAAGATGGACAGGCTGGAGGAAGGCCTGGCTCAGACTAGTGCCGAGGCGGCGGGGGTGTCTCGATTCGAGCAAGCGCTGCAGCAGTTCAAGAATGACCTTCTCTTGGAGATGC
>CAZNMJ010000173.1:0-7256 GCA_964573815.1 uncultured Anaerolineales bacterium | reverse complement strand
TGCCCCTGACTGGACTCGAACCAGCACGCCCTCGCGGGCACAGGCCCTCAACCTGCTGCGTATTCCCATTCCGCCACAGGGGCTCTGATCAGTATTATATTCCACGAGTGGCCGCTTGTCAAAGAGGAATCGATCTCGTGTCAAGAGAGGGAGCCATCTTGCCGTGAAGGAACCATGGATGCCGCCGCCTGCTGGCTTGCTCTCTTGAGACAGGGTCAACGTCTCCCTCCGCTCAGCTTCCTCCACGGCGTGAACGCGGGCGCTTTGGCAAGCCGAAGAACCCTGGGCAAAGCTCACCCGTGTGCACTTCATCCCCAGCACGATGGGACGCCGGGAAGATGCTCGATCCGGTAGGAGTACAGCTGGCGATCGTCTCCAGACTCTGCGTCAACTTCGGGGTAAGCCCGCTTGTCTACCTGACCGGATAGTGACCACGGCGCGGAGCCCACCCGGGAAGGTGAATCCTTGCCCCGTCTAGGGTCCAGTACTTGACAAACGAGATGGATTGGAGTATAATGAGTTGGTAATGCTAATTGTTTGCAATAACCATGAATAGACAGTGTTGGTTCGTAGGGAGAGCGGGCAAGGATGAACGAGACGGGTGTAGTGCTTGCGGTCAGCGGGGACGCGCGAGCTGACCGAAGGGGCAGAGGAAGAGCGAGAAGGCTCCACTGGCGTTGGGGTAGGCGGACGGCGGTTCGGGATCACGAGGAACTGGCGAGATTGGTGAAGCAAAGAGGCGGCTACGATCTGGTCGCGGTGGGTTATGAATATGGCGGTGAGCCATCGATTGCGGAGGCGTTGGAGGCGGTGATCAAGAGGGGAGCCAGCCGAGTGGTGGTCGTGCCCACCGGAATGCTGAACTCCAACATGGCTCAAGTAATAGCCAGCCTGCGCGGGCGGTACCCAGATGTCGAGATTGTCTGCGCTCAACAGCCCGCGGATACGACCAGACCCGCCGACTGGATCGTCGACACGGTGAGGCAGCTGGACGCCGCGTGTTTTGGCGCCGAGGCCGCCTTCGGCCTTGTGCGCTTGGCCGCTATCAAAGCTGGCGAAAGAGCCGTCATCCACGATTTCGACGCTGGACACACCCTCGTTAGTCGTTTGTCGGCTCTGGGTTTCACACCCGGCGCTGAGGTGACCATGCTCCAGAATTATGGTAGTGGCCCTGTGATAGTAAGCGTGCTAGATACACGCATCGCCCTGGGGCGAGGCGAGGCCACAAAGATTCGGGTCAGGAGAATGGACAAAGAGGAGTGAGTGGTCGAAGGGGCGCGAGTTGGACGCATGACTGAGAAGAGAACGATTAAGGTGGCGCTGGCCGGCCAGCCCAACGTGGGCAAGTCAACGGTCTTCAACCTGTTGACAGGCCTCAGCCAGCATGTGGGGAACTGGCCGGGGAAGACAGTAGAGCGAAAAGAGGGCATCTATTCCCACAACGGCGCCCAAGTCACCATCGTGGACCTGCCGGGGACCTACAGCCTCACGGCCAACTCCGCTGAGGAAGTTATAGCTCGTGACCACATCATCAGGGAAAAGCCCGACGTCGTGGTGGCTGTGATCAACGCGTCCTCTATGGAGCGAAATCTCTACCTGGTGGCCGAGTTGCTGCCTTTGCCATCGCCGGTCATCGTGGCCCTCAACATGATGGATGTCGCGCATCACCAGGGGCTGAAGATCGAGCCCAGGGTACTGGAGGCGGCGCTGGGAGTGCCGGTCGTGCCCATGACAGCGACCAAGAACGAGGGTATCCGCGAACTGCTGGAGGCCATCGACGAAGTAGCCCGCGATGGGGCTGATTATCGGCCCAAGAAGCCGCAGATCAGGGAGGGTCACCGCGCTGTCCTGGAAGAGATCGACGAGCTGGTGGCCCAGTATGTGCCGCAACCCTATCCTCCAGACTGGGTATCCCTCAAGTTGCTGGAGGGAGACAATGAGATCTTGAGCATGATGCAGCGGTGCCTGCCTGAGGACGTCTGGGACCGGGTCCACGAGATCTTGAAGGAACACGAAGATGCCGTGGTCGCCGTGGCGAGCGGTCGCTACGAGTGGATAGGGCGCATGACTCGCGCAGCACTGGTGCGGCCTGGCATAGGGCAGGTAACCCTCACTGAGAAGCTGGACCGCTGGGCCGCCCATCCTGTCTGGGGACTGATGGTCCTGGGGGGCATCCTGGGACTGGTGTTCTTGCTGACTTACTCCGTGGGCGGTCCTCTGCAAGGGGTGCTCGAGACCTACGTTATCGAGACCAGCGCGCGGTTTCTAACCACTGCCCTGGCGAGCGCTCCAGCCTGGGTCCGAGGCCTGCTGGTCGATGGTGTGATCGGCGGTGCGGGGACGGTGGTCACCTTCATCCCCATATTGATCATCTTCTTTGCCATCATGGGCCTGCTGGAGGATATAGGATACATGGCCCGTGCAGGCTATGTCATGGATCGTTTTATGCACCTGATGGGGTTGCACGGCAAGAGCTTCCTACCACTGTTCCTGGGTTTCGGCTGCAATGTGCCGGCGGTGATGGGCACTCGCGTCATCGAGTCGCGTCGAGGACGCCTGCTGACCATCATGTTGGTGCCCCTTGTACCCTGTACGGCAAGGATGATGGTTCTGGCCTTCATCACACCGCTGTTCTTCGGTGCGGCAGCCCCTGTTGTGGCCTGGAGCCTGGTGGGGTTGAGCCTGGTGGTCCTTGCTGTATCTGGCGTGGTAATCAACCGGGTCGCCTTTGGCGGCGAGCGATCCGCCTTCATCATGGAGCTTCCTCTATATCACGTACCCAATTGGCGCACCATTGGCATTCTAGTCTGGCAGCGCTCCCTGGCCTTCTTCAAACGGGCAGGGACAGTGATCCTGGTTGTGTCAGTGGTGCTTTGGGCGCTCTCTGCCTTGCCCACGGGGGACATCCAGACCAGCTTCTTGGCCCGGGCAGGTCAACTACTGGCCCCCATCGGTGCGCTCATGGGGCTGAACTGGGAGATGATGGTGGCTCTCTTGACCAGTTTCATCGCTAAGGAGAACTCCATCGCGTCGCTGGGCGTACTCTACGGAGGCGGAGAAGAAGCGGGACTGGCGGAGATCCTTCCTGGGATCATGACGCCGGCTGCAGCGCTGAGTTTCCTGGTGGTGCAGATGCTTTTCATCCCCTGCGTGGCCACGGTGGCCACCGTGTTTCACGAAACCAACTCCTGGAAGTGGACGCTGTTCAATTTGGTGTTGCTCTTGGCCGTGTCTTTCGGGGCAGCGATCGTGGTCTACCAGGTGGCTACGCTATGGGCATAGAGTCGGGGCCGAGGATACCAGAATGCTGGTGCAAGTACTGGAAACAATAGCCCAAGGTGGCACTTGGAGCGTTGCAGATCTGGCCCGCACCGTGGGTGTCGAAAAGGAGGTGCTGCACCAGATGATCGAACACTTGACGCTGATGGGGTATCTGAAGCCCATAGGAGAGGTTTGTCACTCAGGCTGCGATGACTGCCCCGTGGCTGGAGTGTGCGGCGTGGGAGGGGAGAGTCAAGCCTGGGGCCTCACCGTCAAGGGAAGTCAGTTGCTCCAGAAGATGCGGCAGCCTCGAGTGTAGGCCGGTGGGCGACTAGAGGCCCAGGCACCATGGGGTCCTTGGCGAAGAGCGCCGCCACTGCTGTTTCTCAATCTGCTCCTTTCTCGCCGCCCGTCAAGTCCGTAAGCCTCTGGATGGCTTTGTGGCGCAGTCAGCTTGCCATCTCGCCAAGAATGTTCTCCAGCTCCTGCTGCCAGTCCGCCTCCCGCATGGAGATGGGGAGCAACAGGCGATCGTCTACAACTCTCAGCCTGGCTGGCAAGAGACCCTGTGCACGGCGTCGCTTGATCTCTGCCAGGCTGCCCAGTCCGATGGCTATCCCGCTTCGTTCCGCAGACAGGAGCTCCACTCCAGCCTGACTGGCGAGGATCTTGAGACGCAGCAGAGAGATGAGGTTCTCTGCCTCTTCGGGCAAGGCCCCGAACCGGTCTTCCAACTCCTGCCTCATCCGCTCGATCTCTACCAGGGTGCTGAGGCCAGCCATGCGCCGGTATATCCCCAGGCGCAGGGCCTCCTCCTCGACATAGTCCTCTGGCAGGTGGGCATCCAGAGGCAGATCGACGGTTGGGCCGGTGGGCTCTGGCGGAGTGAGCCGAAGAGGTGCCCGACGCTCCTCAGCGGCCCCCTCTCGCTCCTTTTCCTTCAGATCCTGAATCGCTCTGGCCAGGAGACGGCAGTAGAGATCGAAGCCGACGGCGCTGATGTGCCCGTGCTGCCGCGTGCCAAGGACATCGCCCCCGCCTCTTATCTCCAGGTCTCGCATGGCGATGCGAAAACCAGCTCCCAGCTCGCTGGCTTCCTTGATGGTCAACAACCGTTTGCGCGCATCTTCACTCAGAGGGGCGTGCTCGTCATAGAGAAGGTATGCGTACGCCCGCACCGTGCTACGCCCCACTCGTCCCCGCAGTTGATATAGCTGTGCCAGTCCAAAACGGTCTGCCCGATTGATGATCAATGTGTTGGCGTTGGGTATGTCTATTCCGCTTTCGATGATGGAGGTGCACACCAGGATGTCGTGGCTGCCCGCTGCGAAGTCTGTCATCACTTGAGCCAGCTTGGCCTCCTCCATCTGTCCGTGGGCCACTACTATGTCGGCCTCCGGGACTAGCTTGCTCAGACGGTTGGCGATCTGACGAATGCCTCGCACACGGTTATGCACAAAATAGACCTGTCCGCCGCGATCTAGTTCACGAAGAATAGCCCTGCGGATCAACGCCTCATCGTAGGGGGTAACACGAGTGACCACCGGCAGGCGGTATTCTGGCGGGGTGTCTATGGTGTTCATGTCGCGTGCTCCCGCCAAGGAGAGATAGAGAGTACGGGGTATGGGGGTGGCGGTCAAGGTGAGCACATCGACCTCGCTTCGCATCTGCTTCAACCGCTCCTTGTGAGCCACCCCGAACCGTTGCTCTTCATCTATGATCAACAGCCCCAGATCGTTGAACTCCACATCCTTTTGCAGGAGCCGATGTGTGCCGATAACAATGTCCACCGTACCATTGCGCAGGCGCTCAAGGATACTGCGTTGTTCGCTCTGGGTCCGGAAGCGCGAGAGCATTTCTACTTCAACCGGGAAGGGAGCGAGGCGCTCTTTGAAGGTGCGGTAATGCTGCTGCGCCAGGACGGTGGTCGGCACCAACAGGGCCGCCTGCTTGTTGTCCATCACCGCCTTGAAGGCTGCTCGCAAGGCCACTTCGGTCTTTCCATAGCCGACATCACCGCAGACGAGGCGATCCATAGGCCTTGGTTTCTCCATGTCTCGTTTGACCTCGTTGATGGCGCGCAGCTGGTCATCGGTCTCGACGTAGGAGAAAGAGGCATCCAGTTCGTGCTGCCACGGAGTGTCAGGCGAGAAGGCGTGTCCCTCTACAACCTCGCGCACAGAGTACAGGTCCAGCAGTTCCTGGGCCATCTCCTCTGCCGCCCTCTTGGCGCTGGACTTGACGCGGGACCAGTGGGCGGTGCCCAGACGATCAATCCGTGGTGGCTCAGCCTTCGCTCCTACGTAGCGGCTGATGCGGTCGCCCTGGTACGTGGGTACGTACAGTCTGTCTCCGGCCGCATAGTCAATCTGCAAGTATTCCCTCTGGGCCTGATCCACGTCGAGGCGCACGAGCCCTCGAAAGGTGCCGATGCCATGTTCTATGTGCACTACATAGTCCCCGGGGGCGATGTCGGAGAAGTAAGATTCGGGAGGCAACGCTTTCGGGCGATAGGGACGACGAGGTTCAGGCTTCAACCAGCCGAATATCTCACCGTCGGTCAGCAGCGCTATGCTCCCGCCATCCGTCTGGCGCATCCGCCAGCCGGAAACAAGGCTGCCCTGCAACAGAGTCAGGCTTCCCCTTTGCGGAGGGGCGACGATCTCCTCCACTGGTTGGACGATTACCCCCCAGTCTTCGTAAAGCTCTGTGAGACGGGGTGTCTGACGAGAGACGATCACCACTGGCCAGCCGTTCTCCATCATCTCGACGGAGTCGGCAATCACGTCTTGCAGCCGCCCAGCGTAGGCAGCCCCCGCCACGAAGCTCTCATTCACGGCGAGGTCTGTGGCTGTGTCGTACCCGAATTCCAAACGAGCATGGTCGTCGAATCTGTGCTGCACCGTACTCCAGGCGAAATGAGGTGACTGCACACCCTGAGGGAGTTCGCCCTTCTGTGTCAACTCGTGGCGGAGGCCTACATTCTGCACGTCCAGGTTGGCCACCATGGCCTCCAGGCCCACCGGATCCTCCAGGACTACCAGGGTCTGGCGGGGCATGTAGTCTACGAGCATTCCCGGTTCCTCGTAGAGATAGGGTATGTAGAACTCCAGCGTGTCGAATACTTCCCCGTTGCTCAAGGCTTGCAGGTCTTCTCGGAACTCCTCTGCCACTTCGGGATGGCAGGAGGTGAGATCCAGAGCTTGGCTACCGTCATCCTTTTCGACACTCAGAGGGAAGGCCTCTCTCGCTGGGGTGATGACCGCGGACTGTATGCTCTCCACGGAGCGCTGAGTTGAGGCTTCGAAGAGCCGCAACGACTCTATCTCGTCGCCGAAGAACTCAATCCTGACCGGTTGGTCGCCGTGGGCTGTGTAGACGTCTACTATGCCACCCCTGGCACTGAAAGTCCCTGTGTCCTCCACGACCGTCGTACGTTCGTAGCCCAGCCCATACAAGGTGGTGAGAAGCTCGCCGATCGTGATCGCCTGTCCGACGGCTAGGTGTTCCACGTGTCCCTCGAATTGCTCTCGAGGGACGGTCTTCTGAAGGAGGGCACGAACAGAGGCGACCACGAACACGGGAGGGCCATCGGCTCCTTGCTCATCATTGACGAGCCTGGCCAGGGTCGCCAAGCGATCTTGGGTTATCCCTCTGTCCCATGGAATTCTCTCATAGCTCAGCACATCCGGCTCGGGAAAGAGGAGGATGCCTTCACGGGACGCCGACCAGATAGTCAGCTGCTCGAAGATCTTGCGGGCACGATCACGCCTGGTGGTGATGACCAGCATGGCCACGCCAAGGCCCTCTCTCAAGCCAGCCAGGAGGTATGGCCTGGCTGACTCTAGAACCGAGAGGGTCAGAGTGCCAGACTGTTGAGCTACTGCCGAACGGATCGCCCCCACGAGTTCATCATAGCCCCGCAGGTCGTGGATCAAGGGCAGAAGTCCGGAGAGATACAAATCCCACCTCTAGTTGAATCTGCTCATAGTTGG
>CAZNMJ010000172.1:0-7264 GCA_964573815.1 uncultured Anaerolineales bacterium | reverse complement strand
TATGGCGTTGATGTCTTCAGATATTTCCCCGCCATGGGCGAGAGCATTACGGACACAGTCGAATACCGATTTGGCAACTTGGCGCCATCGGCCCGTGACCAGATCGCGACTCGATGTTGTACCGCGCTGGGCAGCGAGCCAGCTATGGAATTGACTGTACCGTTCCCTGATAGCCGATATGGCGGTGGAGAGGTGTCGGCTGTGCATAGCGGGGCCGAGTACAGCCTCGTGTTCTGGTGGAATGTGCCGTTCCAGCCTGGAAACCTTTCGCGCCCACCGGCTGACAGCCCGCCCGAAGCGGCCTTTGATACCATTCTACGCACTTTCAGGTTCATCCCCATGCCCGAGACCCCTGTTCCGCCATCTCCGGTCGCCACTCCTGCTCCCACACCCACGTGGACCCCCACGCCGACCTCCACCCTCACCCCGGTGAGCCCCGTCGGATCTCTGCATTAGGGCGCAATCGGTCTGGCTGAAGACAGCATCCAAACAACCAGAGAAGACCCCCCGAGATCCTGATCAGCGATTGACACATTTCCCTGCCAGATGGGGTACCCCAAGCCACCCCGCAACTCACCTCGACGGGTTGGGAGGCTCGTGATACAATAGTATCGAGCCTGCCACCGACAGCGGCCCAGGTCTGAGACAGGGTACCCCGCGCGCAGAGAATTTGCCTCTGGGCTGCTATGTACTGCCTGGAAGACAAGCAACGGAGAGCGGCTGCACAGGAGACCACATGAGCAACAGACGAGAGAAGAAGACCAAGATAGTCTGCACCGTTGGCCCGGGCAGCATGAACCCAGACACGATGAAGAGAATGTATGCCGCGGGAATGGACGCCGTTCGCATCAACACTGCCCATGGGGACTTCGAGCAGTACGATCACATCATCCAGATGACCAGGGCCATCGGCGAGATGCCGATCATCATGGATCTCAAAGGGCCTGAAGTGAGGATCAGGACCAAGCATCCGCTGGAAGTGGACGATGACGACGTGCTCGTGGCGGGTTTCGGCGACGAGCGACTCAACTTCTCCTACGACTTCTATGACGAGGTCAGCGTGGGGGACAGAATCGCGATTGATGATGGGACAATAAACACAAAGGTGGACAAGAAAGAGGACGGCAAGCTGCACTTGCGTGTCCTCGATGAGGGAGTGATTCAGCGGGACAAAGGTGTCAACATCCCTGGCAAGAGACTCAAGACTCCGCGCCTGTCCCAGAAGGACCTCACGGCAATAGAGTATTCTAGGGAGAAGGAGGTGGAGTATCTGGCTCTATCCTTCACGAGAAACGCAGACGACGTTGCCAACCTGAGGAAGAGAATGGGCGAAAACAAGCAGGCGATCATCGCCAAGATCGAAAACGAAGAGGGTGTCAGGAACA
Organism: uncultured Anaerolineales bacterium; assembly: GCA_964573815.1. Lineage (GTDB taxonomy): Bacteria > Chloroflexota > Anaerolineae > UBA7937 > B3-Chlor > CAYGAW01. The sequence continues at coordinate 5,879 of CAZNMJ010000172.1, read as the reverse complement.
TCGCTGAGATTCTCGAAGAGGCGGACGCCCTCATGGTCGCCAGAGGCGACCTGGGCGTGGAGATCGAATACCAGAAGGTACCGCTGGTGCAGAAGGACCTGATCCGGCGATGCAATCGGCGCGGGAAGGTCGTAGTCATAGCCACCCAGATGCTGGAATCTATGGTCAAGAGACCCACTCCCACCAGAGCTGAGACCAGCGATGTGGCCAACGCCATACTGGACGGCAGCGACGCCGTCATGCTCTCGGAAGAGACGGCCATTGGCAGGTATCCTGTGAAGTCTGTGGAGATGATGACCAAGATCGCCCTGGAAGCTGAACGCGTGCTGAAGGGGCAAGTCGAGGTCAACGGGTTCTACAACATCTCCGAGACGGTGAGCCGGTCCATAGATGTGATAGCACGCTCCATGCCCCTGGACAAGATTGTGACCCTCACCCGGTCCGGATACACTGCCAGGATGATCGCCAGGTTCAGGCCCCAGCAGCCCATCATCGCGGTCGCTAGCGACAGGATGGTCAAGAGACAGCTGGAACTGGTCTACGGAGTCACACCCGTATATGCAAGGTACCACGAGGCCGACGACATCATCCTCAATGCCTGTGAGATTCTGGTGGAGGGACAACTTCTGGAACCTGATGACTATGTGCTATTCACTGCGGGGGTCAGGACCGAGATCCCGCACGAGAGCAACCTGATCGAGATCCACAGAGTGAGTGATCTGCTAAAGGTGGCCAACCAGCGATAAGGATAGCCCGTGGGCGGGAGGAAATGGCGTGGAAGTACACATCGACACGCAGCGCACTACTGATCTCTTGCAGCAGCTAGTTCAAATCGAGTCGGTGAACCCGTCCTTGGCGCCCGGGGCCAAGGGAGAAGGGGAGATTGCCCATCTCGTCGCGACCGTACTGGAGGAAGCCGGTGTCGAGGCCAAGATAGAGGAGGTAGCTCCAGACAGGCCCAACGTCATCGGGCGGCTGCCGGGCAGTGGTGTCGGCAAGACCCTCATCTTCAACGCCCATTTAGACACCGTCACGGTGGAGGGCATGGAAGATCCCTTCTCAGGCCACATTGCACATGGAAGGCTCTTCGGACGAGGCGCGTGGGACACCAAGGGCGGACTGGCGGCGGGCCTTGCGGCGCTATTGGCGATTCACGAGGCCCCGGTTCCTTTGGCTGGAGACCTGATCCTGGTAGGCGCGATAGATGAGGAGTACGCCAGCCTCGGTACCCAGGCCCTGCTACAAGAAGTGCGAGCAGATGGCTGCATCATCCTGGAGCCATCGAATCTCGCGGTGTGGGTCGCCCACGGAGGTTTTGCCTGGGCTGAAGTGGAGACCAGGGGAGTGACCGCCCATGGCAGCCTACCCGACGAGGGGGTGGACGCCATATCCAAGATGGGAAGAGCGCTGGTGGAACTAGAGAAACTAGGGAAGCGGATTCACCGCCACAAATCGTTCCATCCTCCGCTGGGCGGTGACACCATGCATCCCTCCCTCCACGCCTCCCTCATCGAAGGCGGGCGCGAGTGGAGCAGCTATCCCGACCGCTGCTTCCTGCGCCTTGAGCGGCGCATGATCCCCACGGAGACTCCCCAGGAGGTGGAGTCCGAACTCGAGAACCTTCTTCATCGCCTCGCGGCCGAGGATCCTCAGTTCAAAGCCGAGTGGCGAATGACCATGGTGCGACGACCCTGGCAAGCGGAGGAAGGGCCCCTCCTTGAGTCTGTCGAAGCAGCCTGCACCGACGAACTGGGTGCGCCACCAGAGCGCGCCACGGGGCTCATCTGGACAGATGCCGCCCTCATGCAGGAGGCAGGCATTCCCACCGTGATCTTGGGCCCCAAGGGCGAGGGCAAGCACGCCTTGGTCGAGTATGTTGAGATAGACAGCGTGGTGGACTGCGCGCGTATCCTAGCCCGCACGGCCATCGAGTTCTGCAACCAGGTGCAGTGAGGGCGCTGATTGCCGAGGTGTGATGTGGGTCGCCGAGCGCGCCGCTGCGCAGGCGCGTTTCTTGTCGTGTCAATGATGCTGGTTGTGTGGCTGCTCAACGTCAGCCGCGCAGGTACAGGTGTCGGGGGATGCCCTCAGGGATGCGCGACCGCGGAGAGGCGGCGGGAAGGCCCCCTGAGAGTTATGTCGCTCAACATGCTGCACGGCTTCCCTCGTTTCGACCACCTGCAGGACCGCTTGGACCTAATTGCCCAGGAGATTCGACGCCAAGATCCAGACATCATCTGCCTGCAAGAAGTACCCTGGACTCCCCGCCTTGGCAGCGCCGCTCAGCACCTCGCGCAACGGACGCGTCTGAACCACGTGTATCTGCGCGCCAACGGGAACCGGTGGGCCATCCTCTTCGAAGAGGGTGAGGCCATTCTCAGCCGTTATCCCCTCGTCGACGTGGCCTTCCTGGAACTACAGCCTCGGGCAGGGTTCTTCGAGCACCGCGTCGTCCTGGCTGCAACGGCCATCACACCGTGGGGAGAAGTGCCCGTCTTCGTGACCCACCTCACGAACGGTGACCCAGTAGTCAACCGCGCTCAGGCGGAGTATCTACTGGACTTCGTGACCACGCCTGAACAGGGCATAGGCATCATCACCGGCGATTTCAACGCTACGGAGGAATCGGCTCAGATCAAGGCTATCGCCGCTCGGGCCGTCGATAGCTATCGCGCAGTACACCCTGATGACCCAGGTTTCACGTGCTGCATCGATGACCTGGCCTCGCGCGCAGATGAACCCCTGGAGGAACGCATCGACTATGTGTTTCTGCTGACGGGGCCGCAATCTGGCGCCCGGGTTGTCAGCTGCCAGCGCGTGCTGGACCAATCGTACCAAATCTCAGGTCATTGGCAGTGGGCATCGGACCACATCGGACTATTGGCCGTCATCTCCCTACACCAATGAACAGCATCGCCGCGCGCTGAATGGTGGCTTGCTCCGTGAGCACCTATACTCCGGGCTTGGCAGCCTATGGAGCCTGCTGCTGCCACTTTGAGGCTCTTTGCTCAATTACCGATTCGATGCGTGCTGTGGCCGCTTCCTCCTCTATGCCGTCGCATGCTGCCAACTCCCTGGCGAAGAGCCCCTTGGCTCGCCTGAGCAGACGCCGGTCGCCCGTGGTTGCTTGCCCCGTGACCTCACGCCACGACAGGTCGCGCACCACCCGACCAACCTCCGTGAAGTCCGCTTCACGCAGTCTCTGGGAAATGTTGGCCCGTCTGCGCTGATACTCCGGCGCTAGTTTCCTTGGCCGCCCGCCCAGAATCCGCGACAACTTGCCCCGTCCCTGTTTTGAAACGACCCTCCGCAATCCCAACTCCTCAGCCCTGTCCACCGGTGTCTCTAGACGCCCTTTGTGAGTGACCATCTCCACGACGTAGAAATCCTCGGCTTCTCCATCCCTGCACCGCTCTACGATGGAGACCAAAGTGCCTACGCCATACAGAGGATGCAGGACCTGATCACCGATTCTCAACTCACCCATGGTCTCCCTCCTTTGCAAAATGTATCCTCATTCGCTCAACTGATGCATTCCCGAGAAGCCGCCGATCTCCATAGCTACTGCCGGCAGCACAGCCACAATGCCTCCCCTAAGTCGGGCCTCCGATGCCTCTCAGATCCAATTGCTCGATGAAATCCCGGAAGGCGCTCAATCTTTCCACTTTCCCATCTGACTGGCTGGGAGCTCCCTCACTGAGTGACGGTTCAGGTATGAACCCAGCCACCTCCATAATCTCGTCGGCTACAGTGATGGGAACACCTTTCTTCGTGGCCAGCACGATGGCATCGCTAGCCGCGCAGTTCAAGGATACCTCTTGACCGTCCCGATAAAGTACGAGTCTGCCCTGAAGTACACCTTCTTTGAGCTGGTACAAAGCAGCCTGAACCAGTTCGCCACCCAGCTTCTCAGCCATCCGGATGAAGAGTTCATGAGTTTGGGGACGCCGCAGCCTCTTACCGCGCAGCCACAGAATGATCGGTTGCGCTCGATGCACGCGCATCCAGATGGGCAACAAGCGCGATCCATCCATCTCTTTGAGAAGCACCATGCAGTACTGCGACTCACCCACCATTATCACCGTGTGGGGTGTCACCTCCACCACTCCGCGCCCCCTTCCACGAATCACGCTCCCAAATCGCCAGCCCGGCCCAGCACGCAGCAGAGACTGTGGGCAATCCCCGCTGTTCTTTACCGCTTTCCCAGGCTAAGGATCCGCCGCACACGCTTCCTGTCCGCCTTGCTGACAGGCGCATCCTGCCGCAGTTGGCGCTTGGCGCGCTTGCTCTTTCTGCGCCGCAGATGCGTCGCGTGTGCTTTCCTCCTTCTCAGCTTGCCCTTACCCGTGATTTTGAACCTCTTAGCAGTCGTCTTGTGAGTCTTCATCTTGGGCATGGTACCTGCTGCCACCTTCCTTCTATGCCCAGGCTGGGCTGGCTAACGCAGAAGTCGCCGTGTTCGCTGAGACTATCGCCTTCCTCGACGGCGACCGTTGGCGCGATTCCTCTTGCGTCTCGCCTTGCGGATAGCCCTGGCCTTGGCCAAACGACGCTTCTCGCTCTTGGATATGAACCACCTCTTCTTCCGAGCGGCTTTGAGGACGCCACTCTTGGTCACCTCTTTTCGCCATCGCTTCAGGAGTTGCTCCTGCGACTCTCCTGCTCTCAAACTCACCGACACGAGTTACACCTCCATTCCCTATTCCATTTCACCATACTGAACGCTTGCTAGACAGCAACAAAAAGACTCGGCACAACTTCCACGCCGCTTCACGAAGCGGGGCAGCCGAGTCAGAAACCCAATCGAGCCTCAACGCAAGCTCGTTCTCAAACTATACAGCTAGTATCTGTAGTTTCCCCTCACCCTAACTGTATGCTCAAAGAGAGCTTCTCAGCTACCTCCGTCAAACCCTCCTGCACTGGCAGACTGTGCTGCTTCATACCGAACAGCCTCTGGACCCAGGGCCCGTCACCCAGGTCAAGCCCGATGTCGCAAGCATCCGACGGGCTGGCCGATGGGCGACTCCCGACTGCGGCCCCGCTCAACACGAGTACCGGTAGTCCGAGTTACGGCGCATAACTAGACCTTGTACGCCATGATTATATGCGCAGCTCGACTAGTTGTCAAGTTCTGCTTTGGCGTGTGCTAGGCCACACGCTAGAGGCACCGCGGGCCTACTGTTTTGCCTCCAGGCACTTTCCGGGATGACAAGCCCACCAACCTCAGGCCTCCCGCCACGGAGCTCTGTGCATGAGCGAGACGCGGCCGCGAGCTCGGGATCGCGTCCCTCTCCGCACCTGGGCCAGGGCGTAGACCGCGTGATCCCGCCTACCTGCTACTTCTTTCGCTCCTTCAAACGATCCCTGTACTCCAGTACCTTCAAGGCAGCCCGCAAGCGCGGATCACCCGAACCACCTGTTGCCTCGCTTTGCTCAATGACCTTGTTAGCGCTGGCAACCAGCTGATCCAGTGGGGCACCTCTCCATCCTCTGGGCAAGTCTCGCAGCCCCAACTGATCAGCCGCCATCGGTTCTCGTCTATCGGATTCCTTCAAGCGCCATGCCTCCCATTCAACTCACATGTGTTGACGCAGCACACTGCTCCTCCGCTATTACCAGAACAGTCTACGCTGCGGCTCAACGGCTCTCAAGATGAATAGCTATCCTTCATACCCAGTCCTAGTCACATCCGACCGGCCCCGCACCAACTCGGCAGCAACACAATAACTCGGCACATCTTCCGCCCCGCCATTCTGCCGGCCGCTCTACCCAAGTCCGAGACCGGTCCGCATCAGAAGTGGCTCACCTTCGGGTGAACCACCAGCAGCAGTTGCGACCCCGTCGTCCAGAGGGCCTTGACCGAGGCGACCCTTCTCGCC
>CAZNMJ010000171.1:3113-7284 GCA_964573815.1 uncultured Anaerolineales bacterium | reverse complement strand
CTACTGGAAGAGTAGGGCCCTGTTCTTTGGTAGTCTTTTCCAATCCGGGGCCCCGTCACATTCCCAGACCAGCCCTCTGTTTTTGCCCACATTGGCAGCGCCCCCGTCAGTGCTACAGTCCGCTTGACGCTCCGCCCCCGACAACACATCAGGCTTTGGTCACACCCTTGATGCACAACTCCCGCGGCATGGCCTCGCCTCGTCCTGCGACTGGCAAGTAGACTTCCTCAGCCTCGCGGCTTTGATACAACACACCCTTCGATCCTTCGACTCGGCTCAGGACAAGTACGGCGTGCGCTGCGCTTCGGCATACTCAGGGTGTCTTTCCTGGTAGAGCGCTCACATGCGGCGGGGTGCCCCCCGGCCGCGCGTCTACCCTCCCCCCGCGATCTTGCACTTCTGCGGCCACCCGGGGCGAGGGCTGCCATTACCATTCTCGGGCGAAACCTGCTAGAATTACCAGTATTGACTAGCGGGGCAAGGCTATGCACGTAGCGATCATCCGGGCTCTGGGACCGCTGGCAACCATCACTTCCTTCCGCTGATCAGCGAGGGCACAGTAGTGAATACGACCGCAAAGGACTCTATCGTTCCGAGTACAATCATCACCGTCTCCTTGGGTGTGCTGACCCTCATCGGCCTGTACCTGACGAGTCTGTACAGTTACCTCCTTTTTCACAGCCTCGCCGAGGTGTTCAGCATCGTCGTGGCCTGCGGCGTCTTTATGCTTGTCTGGAACGCCCGGCGCTTCATAGACAAGGGCTACTTCCTGCTCCTGGGCATCGCCTACGTATGCGTCGGCTTTATAGACCTGATCCACACCCTGGCCTATCCCGGCATGAATGTGCTTCAGGGAGCCGATACCAACCTGGCGGCCCAACTCTGGATCGCCGCCCGCTACCTCCAGAGCATCTCCCTGCTCATTGCGCCTCTGTTCCTGGCCAGGAAGTTGAGGTCCAATCTCGTGCTCGTGGCCTACGCTGTGATCGTTGGCCTCTTGCTAGGCCTCATTCTGTATTGGGGCGTTTTCCCCGTTTGCTTTGTGGAAGGGGTGGGATTGACTCCCTTCAAGATCATAAGCGAGTACGTCATCTGCCTCATGCTCCTGGCCTCTGTCGTCGCACTATACCTCAGGCGCAGCGAGTTCGACCCCAGAGTGCTACGCCTGCTGATGGCATCCATCGTGGTGGCCGTAGCTTCCGAGTTGGCCTTCACGCAGTACGCACACGCTTACGCCACCGCCAACATGATCGGCCACCTTCTCAAGATCGTCTCCTTCTACCTTATCTATAAGGCTGTTGTAGAGACAGGGCTGGTGAAGCCCTACGATCTTCTGTTCAGAAGCTTGAAGCAGGAGCAGGAGGCGCTGCGCGAGAGCGAGGAAAGGTATCGCGATCTGGTAGAGAACATAGATGATGTCATCTACGCCCTTGACGCGGAGGCGATAGTCACCTATGTCAGCCCCGCTGTTGAGTCGTGGCTGGGATACACTCCTTCGGAAGTCGTCGGACGGCATTTCAGTGGGTTCGCACTTGAGGAAGACCTGGAGGTTGCCAGGGAGGGCATCGCCAGAACTCTGAGCGGGGACATTGGTCAGGTCACTGAGTATCGGGTTCCGACCAAGGGGGGTGACCTGAAGTGGATACGCACGTCCAGTCGCCCCATCTTGCTGGGTGGTCGCATCGTCGGAGTGCGGGGCGTGCTATCAGACATCACCGAGCGCAAGCGGGCGGAGGAGCAGCTCCGGGTACTCAGCCGAGACCTGGAGTCGGTTCTGAACTCGGCAGGCGACGGCATTATCGGGTTGGACACGGAAGGCCGCCAGACCTTCGTCAACCCGGCTGCTGCGACGATGCTGGGATGGGACCCGGAAGACCTGGTCGGCAAGCACAGTCACAGCATCTGGCACCATACCAAGCCCGACGGCACCCCCTATTCCGAAGAGGAGTGTCCCATCTACCAGGCTTACGCAGACGGTGCTATCCATCAGGGGGAAGATCTATTCTGGAGGAAAGATGGCTCGAGCTTCCCTGCTGAATACGCGAGCACTCCAATCTTCGAAGATCGGGAGTTAGTGGGGGCTGTGGTCGCATTTCTCGACATTACAGAGCGCAAGCGGGCGGAGGAGGAATTGCTGAAGGCCAAGGACGCCGCCATAGAAGCCAGGCAAGAGGAGCAGGAACGGCGTGAGGAGGCAGAACGCCGTCGTCTGATAGCCGAGAGCCTGGCCGATGTCATAGCCGTCTTGAACTCGCGCCAATCCCTGGACGAGGTCCTGGACTTCATCGCCATGCAGGCGGGGCGGTTGCTGGGCAACCAGGCGGCAGCTATCTACAGACGGGAGGACGATGGCACGTGGGCCGTCGAGGCCGCTCAAGGCCTCCCGCTCACCTATGCCGCGGGTTGGGGGATCCCCATTGGTCGTGAGGCGTTGAGGCGGGCCATGGAATCCCGCGTCCCCGTGGCCATTCCCGACCTTACCGCCCAGCTATCGGCCGCTGGCGAGCCAGCACCCAAGGGGGGGTCGGAGGCGCCTCCCAGCACGTCGGCCAGCCGCTATCAGGGCATGCTGGCCGTGCCCATCATCGTGGGAGGTGAAGTCTATGGCGGAATCGCGCTCTACTATTCAGAGCGGCGCGAGTTCCCTGAGGAGGAGATCGAACTGGCTGGCGCCTTTGGCGATCAGGCGGCCCTGGCCATTGAGAATGCCAGGCTAAGGGATCAGGTGGGAGAGGCTGCCGCCCTCGCCGAACGAGAGCGCCTGGCCCGCGAGCTCCACGACGCCGTCACCCAGACCCTTTTCTCGGCCGGGTTGATCGCTGAGGCCTTGCCCCGCGTGTGGGAACGTGACCCAGAGCAGGCGCGAGAGGGGCTGGAGGAGTTGCGTCAGCTGACGCGAGCCGCATCGGCCGAGATGCGGGCCCTGCTGCTCGAGTTGCGCCCGGCCGCTTTGACGGAGAAACCGCTAGGCGAACTACTTCGCCATCTGACAGACGCTGTGACCATCCGCACCCGTGTACCCGTGACCTTGACGGTAGAGGGGGACAGCTCCCTGCCACCGGAGATGCAGATCGCCCTCTATCGCATCTCTCAGGAAGCCCTCAACAACGTCGTTAAGCACGCTGCGGCCACCGAGGCGTCTATCCACCTCCGCTGCGAACCAGAACGGGTGACACTTACTATTCGAGACGATGGTCGCGGCTTCGATGTGATTCACGCCTTGCCCGACCAGTTGGGAGTGGGCATCATGGAGGAGCGGGCGCGGAGCATAGGCGCCCACTTTGAGATCAGTAGCCGCCCCGGCCAGGGCACGCAGGTGAGGGTCGACTGGCAGGAGAGTGACGAGAGTCAATCCAACGGCTGAGCAAGGGAGCATTCCCGTTTTGGCCGTTGCTTACGACAAGCTCTCTCTTCTCCGGCCAGTAGTGGAGATAGTCTGCCAGCAGGGTTCCCAGCAAAGTCAACGCCCACCCCAGGTACCACCGCCAGAATGGTAGCCAATTCAGCTGCATCTCATCTCCTTGACCCTACGAACGGTCAGCATCCTGCGGCACGTCGCCCCGAGCCTCTTCAACCTGACGGTGAGTCTGGCGACGTCTGACTCCAGCATCTGTTCAAGCTTGTTGGCCGCCTCCTCTGCCTGGGCCTCCTCCCGCAGGAGCCTGAGCCACTCTATCGCCCCGCGAGTCTCCCCGAGGCGTCGCGCCCTCCGTTCCTCGGCCTGCTGGAAGATGTTCAACTTCGCGCCAACCCACCACGTCAGTAGGGCCGCAAGCAGCGCAAGCAGAGTGCCTGCACATAGGTTTGCACCGAAGGCCACAGTAAAGTCCCTCAAGAACGATGCCAGGTCCCACTGATCGAGGGCGGACATGACCATCCTCCGTTTCCCCTTTCAAGGCCTTTCAAGTCAGACCCTCGCGGACTCAGATTGGACACAGCCAATTGTGTCAGCCCTTGATGATGTCGACAATACGCGGAGAGCGCTGGGTGAGTAGGGACTGAGCGAAGCGAGGGCCCGTATCGAAGCCAAGCGTCCTGCCAGTGCGTAGTCGCTCGCTTGATTTCGATACGCTTCGCTACTCAATCGGCGCTCCGCTGAGAGCGCAGGGGCGTATGGAAGCCAAGCGTCCTGCCAGTGCGTAGTCGCTCGCTTGATTTCGATACGCTTCGC
>CAZNMJ010000171.1:0-2881 GCA_964573815.1 uncultured Anaerolineales bacterium | reverse complement strand
CGCTTGATTTCGATACGCTTCGCTACTCAATCGGCGCTCGGCTGAGAGCGCAGGGGCGTATGGAAGCCAAGCGTCCTGTCAGTGTATGGTCACGCGCTTGATTTCGATACGCTTCGCTACTCAATCGGCGCTCGACTCTGGACTTCGAGGCCCGTCGTTTCCTTTTCGCGTGCAAACCTGATACAATGGTCCCGGCAGTTTACCACGGAGTGACATCATGCGTGACATCGTTGACAAGGAGATACTCGAGCGCTTCCCCGACTACATCCGCGCCATCGTCGTGGCCAGGGGGATCAACAACCACGGAGGGCAGGCCGAGGTGGAGGATATGCTGCGCGAAGCGGAGATGCGGTGCGAGGCCCTCTTCGCACAGGAGGACCTGACCACCCATCCCCGCATCGCCAACTGGCGGGAGGCTTACAAGATACTCAATGCCAGGCCCGGCAAGAACTACTCCTCGGTGGAGGCCCTGGCTCGCCGGGCCAGAGGGGGCTCCCCCACGCCTTACATCAATACCATCGTGGCCCTGATGAACGGCTTCTCCCTGAAGCACCTGGTTCCCTGTGGAGGCGACAATCTGGACGCCGCGGAGGGTGATCTCACCCTGCGCCTGGCCACGGGCGAGGAGAAGTTCCGCCCCCTGGGAGGGAAGGAGGTCTCTCACCCCGAGCCAGGTGAGGCGATATACGTCGATGACGAGCAGCAGGTGCTCTGCCGGCGCTGGAACTGGCGGCAGGGTGACGCGACCAAGATCACGCCCGACACCCGGAACGTGCTGATCAACATCGACTGCCTGCCTCCCGTCAGCAGGGAGGAAGCCGGGAGGCTGGTGGAGGAGCTGGCCGAGCTTGTGGAGCGCTACTGCGGCGGCGTGGTACTCCATCATCTGCTCACCGCCGATGAGCCTGTGGCCGAGATAGGATGACATGGAGGATCCTCCCCTCATTTCGGTCGTCATCCCCAACTGGAACGGCGCTGAGCATCTGCCGACCTGCCTGGACTCCCTGCGGCGGCAGACCTATCCCCTCGTGGAGGTCATCGTGGTGGACAACAACTCCCACGATGATTCCCTGGCCCTTCTTGAGAGGGACTACCCTGAGGTGAAGACCATCCCCCTGAAGGAGAACCGGGGCTACGCGGGGGGCGTGAACACCGGCTTCCGGGAGGCTGAGGGCGAGATCTTGGTGGTTCTGAACAACGACACCGAGGCCAATCCCCACTGGCTGGCGAAGCTCTGGGCCGGCCTTGAGAGGCACCCCGAGGCCGGGTCGGCAACCTCCAAGATCCTCCTCTTCGACGAGCGAGAGGTTTTCAACTCGGCCGGGGATCTCTACGGGGTGGATGGGGTCCCCATCAACCGTGGCGTATGGGAGCAGGACACAGGCCAATACGACCAAGAGGACAAGGTTTTCAGTCCCTGTGGAGGGGCGTGTGCCCTTCGCCGCTCCATGCTTGAGGATTTGGCATCGAAGGGGCAGGATGGACCCTTCGACGAGGATTTCTTCGCGTACTGCGAGGACGTGGACCTGGGGTGGAGGGCACAGCTCGCGGGATACCAGTGCCTGTACGTGCCCGCGGCCATCATCTACCATCGTTTGAGCGCCACGGGAGGGGGGAAGATCGCCAGCTACTACACCGGTCGCAACTTCATCTACGTCCTGGTGAAGAATTACCCCACCTCTCTGCTCAAAAAGCACTGGCCCAAGATCGTCGCGGCCCAGCTGCGGATCAGCTGGGAGGCCCTCAAGGCCTGGCGGGGGGAGGCGTCCCGGGCGCGTTTGCGAGGTCAATTGGCCGGGCTGTGGAACCTGCCCCGCATGTTGGGCAAGCGGCGGGTCATCCAGGAGAGCCGCACCGCCTCCGATGAGTACCTGGAGTCGATACTGGTAGACTAGGAGCGATGTCGGATATGGAGCGTCCTTTGCTGTCCATTGTCGTGCCGGCCTACAACGAGGAGCGCAGACTGCCCCAGACCCTGCGCCGCATCGTCAATTTCGTCCAGGCCCAGGAGTATGAGGGCGAAGTGATCGTGGTGGACGACGGCAGCACTGACGGCACGGTGAGGGTGGTGGAGGAAGTCGCCTCTCAAGCGCCCTTCGTCACCTTGATCAGGAATGAGCACAGAGGCAAAGGGTACTCGGTGAAGACGGGGGCCCTGACGGCCAAGGGCGAGTACGTCTTTCTCTGCGATGCCGATCTGTCCATGCCTATCGACGAGGTGAGCAAGTTCCTGCCCCCGGCCGTAGAGCCTTACGACGTGGCTATCGGTTCCCGGGAGATAGAGGGCGCCAGGAGATACGATGAACCGTACTATCGGCACCTGATGGGTCGCGTCTACAACGCCCTGGTGCGCCTGCTGGCGGTCAGGGGCTTTCAGGACACCCAGGCGGGTTTCAAGTGCTTGACCAGGGACGCGGTGCATGAGGTGTTTCCCTACCAGACGATGGAGGGCTTTGGCTTCGACGTAGAAGTGCTGTTCATCGCCCAGAAGCGGGGCTATCGCATCGTGGAAGTGCCCATCAATTGGTACTACATGAGCCACAGCCGGGTCAACCCCATCGGCGACTCGGTGCGCATGTTTCGAGAGATCCTTCAGGTGCGCGTCAATAACTGGCGAGGGCTGTACGACAAGAGATGAACTCCTGCTCGTTGGTGGTCGCGGTGGCTACCATGTGCGATTAGAGGATCCTCTGGACACCTGCGTGTACGTCCACCGGCAAGGGGGGAGCGCTGGCTCCAATCCCATCAGCCCACGCGGCATTGGGGGAAGAGAGAAGGAGAACACGCGATGAAACAGTTCAAAGTGGTGGTTGAGAAGGACCCTGATGGTCATGTGGCGTATGCGCTGGGGCTCAAAGGGGTCGTTGTCGGCGAAGGGGAC
>CAZNMJ010000170.1:0-7298 GCA_964573815.1 uncultured Anaerolineales bacterium | reverse complement strand
AGCCACGAACCTGACTCCTTTCATTAGCACTTGACGGCGTGGGCCCCAAACTCTTCATCACGACGGTTGGGGCCTCTCTTGTTCTGCCCCAATGATATCGCACACCCCTCCTTTAGATATCTGCACTATCGCAGTGGTCCGACCCATCCTCTGAGCAATGTTAAGGGCATGGTCTCATCGCGATTCATCCCCATACCGTTGCCTCCCACCGTCCAGAAGCCTTGACAGGCCAGGCGCAAGCACGTATAATTGCTGGCGCCAAGACGTTCACTTGGATAACAGCTGGTCAGTCGGTTTTGCCCACCCATCTTGTGCATTTTCTGGGGTTGGGCAGAGGGAGTGACGGAATGCAGATCAAGGAAAGGATTCTGATAATCGAAGACAGCGAAGACGTCGTCACCTTCCTGACCGAGAGCATCCTCCACCCCAACGGCTACGACACCTTAGTGTCCCGCGATGGCGAGGACGGTCTGCGCCGAGCACTGGAAGACCGACCCGATCTGATCCTCCTGGACCTGAACCTGCCGCGCATGACCGGTATGGAGATCCTCAAAGTCCTCCACAAGAGGGGGGCTGACACACCGGTGATCTTGATGACGTTCTATGGGTCGGAGGAGATCGCTGTGGAGGCCTTCCGCCTCGGCGTGAAGAACTACATAGTCAAGCCATTCAAGTCCCAGGAGGTCATCGATGCCGTCGAGGATGCTCTGGCTGAGGGCCGCCTGCGCCAGGAAAAGGAACGGCTCACTGAAGAGCTGATGCGCACCAACAAGCAGCTGGAGCAGCGAGTCCACGAACTGACCTTGCTGTACGAGATCACGCAGGCCATGGCGAAGCTCATGGACCTGGAGACCCTGCTCTCTCGAATGGTTGAGGCATCCGTTTTTCTGAGCAAAGCAGATGAGGGCATGCTCTTCCTCCTAGATACGGAAACGGACGAGCTATACCTCAGAGCTGCCAAGGGAGTGGGTGAGAAATACGCCCGGGGATTGCGGCTGAGGGCCGAGGACAGCCTCATTGGCAAGGTAGTGCGCACCGGCGAACCGTTACGTGTAGCAAGCGCCGAGGATCGTCTGGAGCTAAAGGTCAAGACCGGCTACCTCGTCAACTCGCTCCTCTACGTTCCCCTGAAGCTGCGAGACGAGATCAGGGGTGTGCTTGGGGTATCCAACCGGGTCAGCGACAAGGCATTCTCTGCCGCTGATCAACATCGCCTCAGCATCCTCGCCGACCACGCCGTCATCGCGTTGGAGAACGCTCGGCTCTATGAAGCGGAGCAGCGGCGCGCGCTCCAGATGGTGATGACCAGTCACCTCAGTCAAAGGATCAGCTCCATCCTGGACATTGACGCTCTCCTGTCCGAGGTAGTGGAGCTCCTCAAGCAGAGCTTCGGCTTTTACTACGTACAAATCCTGCTGCGGCATGAGCCAGGCCAACTCGTCATGCGCGAGGGGACCGGCGAGACAGGACAGAGCATCAAGGACAGCTTGTACCAGGTGCCCATTGATGATCAAACCATTGTCGGCTGGGCAGCCAATCACGGCGAGACCCTGTGTGTGAACAGTGTGCAGCAGGAGCCACGATTTCGCCCCCATGAACTGTTGCCAGCCACGATGGCGGAACTGGCCGTGCCTCTCAGGTCGGGAAACGAACTGATTGGTGTTCTGGATATCCTCAGCGATCAAGAGGGGGCCTTCGATTTCGGCGATGAGACCATACTGCAGATGCTGGGGGACCAGATAGCCGTTGCCATACAGAATGCGTCTTCGTACCAAGGCCTGAGAAAACAGGCAGAGCTACTCACTACCCTGACTCAAATCCCCACTGCCACAACCCCTGCCGAGAGTGTGGATGAGATAGTCAAGAAACTGATGGAAGGCATCAACGGCATCCTGCCTGTGGAAGCTGGCTCCTTGCTTCTGATAGACGCCGCCACCAAAGAGTTGGAGTTCAAGATAACCCTACACGGACGCAGGGAAAAGTTGGCCCCGTTCCGGCTACAGCTGGGACAGGGCATCGCTGGCTGGGTGGCCCAGCACGGGGAGCCACTACTGGTGGACGACGTGAGGGAGGATCCTCGCTACTATCCCAAGATAGCCCAAACCATCGGCTTCGAGGCTCGATCGATCCTCTGCGTGCCCCTCAAGACGAAGCAGCGAGTCATCGGCGTCATCGAGCTCATCAACAGGCTAGGCAGAGGTGCCGACACTCGCTTCACTCAGGATGATCTGGAGATATTCACGGCGCTTGCTGCCCCGATAGCCTCGGCGCTGGACAGTCCAAGACTCCAGAAGACGGCAGAAGGGCAGATCACCGACGCGCAGCGAGAGACCCTTGCTTCGATGTCCCAATATGTCTATGAGCCCCTGAAGGCCTTTGCCACAAACACATACGCGCTCAAAGCCGGCATCGAGACAGGAACCATCGCTTCCACCGACGACACGCTGGGCCAACTGCTCACTTCCATGGAACGTAGAATAGCGCAAATGGCCTCGTTCACTCAGATCCTAAATGCGCTGTCCTCCCCTGACAGTAGCCCCCAGGACTGGGTGAGTCTCGAGCAGACGCTCGAAAGGTTCAGAGCCAAGTACGACTCCTAGAGCTGCTATCGTCGGCGGCCGCAGAACGGATTGGTCGTCCGCTTGCTGGTCACAGATGAGTACATCATCTCGCACTGCCCAGACTCCCGAGGCCGACCAGCAAATCAGCTTCCCTCTCGCGGCTGTGCAGCGATGTCGCCGCCACGCATACGCGCGAGGTGTCGAACGCGGTGAGCGTGCTACAACCTCGGAATGGAGTTGACGGCAGCAAACCAGGAGGAGAGACTATTCCCTATGAAGAGGGCTTGGCAGGTTTTCATCACTGGCGGGCTGTATAGCGCCGTCATCTTGAGTGAAGGCTCTATGTCATGCATAATGCGATAACGGACGTACCAGGTGTCAAGCTAGGACACTATACCGACCTCCAAGCTGCCACGGGCTGCACCGTGCTCCTTTTCGAGGAAGGAGCCGTGGGCGGCGTGGAAGTCCGCGGGGCGGCCCCTGGAACCAGGGAGACGGACCTACTTCGCCCCCTGCGTCTTGTCCAGCGTGCACATGCTGTGCTGCTAGCTGGCGGTTCGGCTTTTGGACTGGACGCCGCCACCGGAGTGATGCGCTATTTGGAAGAGAGGAACATCGGCTTCGACACCCGCGTTGTCAAAGTGCCCATCGTACCGGCCGCCGTGCTCTTCGATCTTGACCTCGGCGACCCCTCCGTTAGGCCAGATTCTGACGCCGGCTACCAGGCGTGTCTTGCCGCTGTCGCTACTCCACCGCCCGAGGGCAATGTCGGCGCAGGGACCGGCGCCACCGTGGGGAAACTGCTGGGTCTTCCCCAGGCCATGAAGGGGGGGCTTGGAACTGCCAGCCAGGAGATGGGCCAGGGCCTTGTGGTGGGAGCTCTGGTGGTGGTCAACTGCTTGGGCGATGTTGTGGATCCCCAAACCGGCCAGATACTGGCCGGGGCACGCCACCCCGAGGCAGGGGGCTTCCTCAACTCCTCAGAGGCGATAAAGCAGTGGCCTGCACAGACCACATCGCCCTTCGCCAACACCACCATCGGTGTGGTCGCCACCAACGCCCGTCTGACCAAGGAGGAGACCAACAAGCTTGCTCAACTCGCCTTGGATGGCTACAGTCACGCCATCCGCCCCACCACGATGTACGATGGCGACGCACTCTTCGCCTTCTCCGCAGGCGACAAGGCGGGCGACCTCTCCGCTATCGGCGCTGCAGGCTCCCAGGCGGTGGCCGAGGCCATAGTGCGCGCCATCAAGAACGCCGAGTCCCTACACGGCATTCCCGCTCACAGAGACATCTAGCGCCTCTGTCGAAGGCCTTGACACAACAGAGGCAAGCACGCTATAATTCATGCCACCAGGATCCTTGTCAAGACAAGGTAGTCTCACCGCATGTCTGTGCTCGCCCTTGCAGAACTTCTAGGCTAAGCCAAAGGGAGTTGCAGAAGTGGAGACTAGAGAGAGAATTCTCATCATCGAGGACAGCCAGGACATCATCGACTTCCTCACTGACACCATCCTCAGCCCGCGTGGCTACGAGCCTGTGGTGGCCACCAGCGGCCAGGAGGGTCTGAGCCGAGCCGTGGACGATCCACCGCATCTAATTATCCTCGACTTGAATCTGCCCCATATGACCGGAATGGAGGTTCTCCGTGGGTTGCACGACACGCTTCCCACCATACCCGTACTGCTGATGATTTTCTCGGGTTCTGAGGAAATCGCGGTGGAGGCCTTCCGTCTGGGTGTCAAGAACTATGTGCTGAAGCCTCTCAAGCCCAACGAGGTCCTCCAAGCGATCGACCACGCCCTGCGCGAGACTAGACTGCGGCGCGAGAAGGAACTACTGACTGAGGAGTTGATGCGGACCAACAAGCAGCTGGACCAGCGGGTTCGGGAACTGACCCTGCTGTACGAGATAACGCAGGCTATGACCAACTCGCTTGACTTGGAAACGCTCCTCTCCCGAGTCGTCGAGGCTTCCGCATTTTTGACCAAGGCCGATGAAGGGATGCTGTTCCTCATTGACGAGGTGACAGGTGACCTATACCTCCGAGCCGCCAAAGGTGTCGGAGACAAACGTGCATCCATGCTCCTCCTGCCAGCGCGCGATAGCCTCATCGGACAGGTAGCCAGGACCGGAGAACCGCTCCGCATCGCCAGCACTGATCCTCGCCTGGATTTCACGGTCAAAACAGGCTACATGGTCAATTCCCTTCTTTATGTGCCTTTGAAGCTCCGTGGAGTCACCAAGGGTGTGCTGGCGGTCTCGAACCGGATAAGCGATCGAGCGTTCACCCGCACCGATCAGAGCCGCATGGATCTCCTGGCCGATCACGCCGTGATAGCCCTTGAAACCGCCAAACTCTACGAAACGACGAGAGAACAGATGTCCAACACCTTTGGAGATACGCTGAGTGCCCTGTCCCAATACGCCTACGAGCCCTTGAAGGCCTTTGCTGCGGATACATACGCACTGAAGGCGAATACTGAAAAGGGAATTATCTTCTGCGTTGATGATACACTGAACCAACTGCTCAACTCCATGGAGCGCAGGATAGAGCAAATGGCCTCCATAACGGAAATCCTCAGTGGACTGGCCTCCCTTGATAGCACCGCCGAGGACTGGAAAGACCTCGGGCAGAGGTTTGAGAACCTCAAGGCTAGATACCCCGCCTATCAGTGAGCGCTCGTCGGAGATGGTCGAACAAACTGCTTCCAACATCCTGGCTGTCGACATAGGCAACACCAACACCGTCTTGGGTGTGTACAACGGCGACGAACTGATCGCCTATTGGCGGATGGCCACCGCCTTGCACAGGATGGCTGATGAGAACGCCGTTCTACTGGACTCCTTGTTCGGTCACGCAGGCCTTTCGTTCTCCGACATCCACGATGGTATTGTCTCCTGTGTTGTGCCTCCACTCCTGCCCGTCTTTCAGGAGATGTGCCAGCGATACATGAACTTCACCCCTCTGGTCATCGAGCCAGGCACGAAAACGGGAATGAGGATTCTCTACGACAACCCTCAAGAGGTGGGAGCCGACCGTATCGTCAACGCCGTGGCAGCCAAGCAACTCTACGGAACGCCTCTCATCGTCATCGACTTCGGCACCGCCACCACTTTTGACGCCATCTCCCGTGACGGCGATTACTTGGGCGGGGCGATCGCCCCTGGAGTGAACGTTGCCGCCGAAGCCCTCGCTGAACGAGCGGCGAAGTTGCCCCACATCGAGTTGGCCGTGCCCCCACAGGCCATCGGCAGAAACACCATCGCCAGCATGCAGTCTGGCATCATGTACGGGTATGTCAGCCTAGTCGAAGGAATGGTGGCCCGCTTGAAGGAGGAAGTGGGCGGTGACGCCCATATCGTGGCCACCGGCGGGCTGGCCCAGATCATAGCCCGACACACCCCCGTCATAGATGACGTGAACCAGAACCTCACCTTAGAAGGACTGAGGCTCTTGTACAAGCTCAATCGGTCCTAAACCCGCTCTTGCCCTTCGGGCAGCACCCCTGCACTCCTTTCAATGCCCATTCCCACAGCCGCCTTTCGCCCATCCGCTTATAGTCTTCCCGGAGATCCAAGCGGCTTGGTGTGCACTGGAACATATGTTCTAGACGACTGTGCTTCGCCGGTCCTCCTGCACCCTTGCTCATCCGCCAGCGATTGGCGCCTCTGCAACGCAGCGCCTGCTTGCCCAAGGGCTCGCCAACGCGCTACAATCTTCGAGCTGTGCGCCATCCTGCTCACGGGCAAATGCGACAGATGTGGTTAGCGAACTATCAGTTCCGTACCTTCTCCGTGGGTGACCACGAAGTGCCAGCAGTGATGCTGGGAACGTCTCCCTTCATCGGAGCAGGTCAGTTCGGCAAAAAAGCCGAGCTCTACTACAACCAGTTCTTCCTCCAGCCAGAGAACATCATCGGCCTAGTAGTGCGCGCCGTCGAGTTGGGTGTGAACGCCGTACAGGTCATAGCCTACCACCAGGTGTTGGAAGCTGTCCAGGAGGCGGCCAAGAGGACGCGCACCGACCTGTTTCTCATGGGAACGGTGGGCCTGGGCAGCATCGAGAGGGAGATTGAGATGGTGCTCGACGTCGGTGCTCAGGGGGTGGTAGTTCACGGCAGCCTGGCCGACAGGGACATGCCCTTCGCGCGCCAGCACCTGGCGAACCTCAGAGAGCAAGGACTGGTCACTGGCATCGCCACCCACAGACCAGGGATGACCATCCCCCGTGTCGAGGAGATGGAAGAGGTAGCGTTGATCCTCTCTCCCTTCAACAAGCTTGGCAGATTCATGGACCCCTCAGTGGACTCCACCTTGCAGGCTCTCGAAAGCACTTCCAAGGCGATCATGGCTATGAAGCCGCTAGCTGCCGGCAGGTTGCGGCCGCAAGAAGGGCTATCCTATCTCTCGGGCAAGGTCAGCGGGGTCGCTGTGGGGATCGCGTCAGTGGAGGAGGCGGAGGAGACCTTTGCGGTGGCGAAGAGGTACTTCGCGCCATCCCGCACAGCGTAGCGCCGCATAAGTGGCAAGCACACTCAGCAGCGCCCAGCGCGTATCGAAGGCTGCGAGTAGTGGTAGGCGTCTCGCACTTCTGTGGCACCCAGCGATACGAGCCACTCATGACCCTGGTAAGGGTCGGATCTTGGACGGCTTTCCTCCTACCGGTTCACTCCCCCCACACCATGGCTCTCACGCGCCCCACCGCGCCGACCTTGGCCTTGGCCTCGCCCA
>CAZNMJ010000169.1:0-7404 GCA_964573815.1 uncultured Anaerolineales bacterium | reverse complement strand
GGTTGGCGATGGGCAATAAGGTTGTCGGCCTGGAGAACATAGAACTGATCAGCCAGCGACAGCTGAGTAGCTGGCTGAACGACCTGGAGGAGATCAAGCGTCGGTACGCCGATCACATCCTGTTCGCAAGCTTGATGGGAGCCGTGGTCAGAGAGGAGTGGCACTCGCTGATCCGGCAGATTCAAGAAGCGGGAGTGGATGGCTTGGAGCTCAACTTCGGTTGCCCTCACGGCATGCCCGAGAAGGGAATGGGTTCTGCCCAGGGCCAGGATCCCACCATCGCGGCCGAAATCACACGGTGGGCAAAAGAGGTGGCCACTGTGCCGGTGATGGTGAAGCTCACGCCGAATGTCACGGACATCGTGCAGATAGGCCGAGCCTGCGAAGATGCGGGAGCCGACGCCATCTCCGCCATCAACACGGTCTCGGTGCTCATCGGCGTGGATCTGGACCGCCTCGAACCGTTGCCGTCAGTGGGAGGAACCACGTCCTTCGGCGGCTACTCCGGGGCGGCGGTCAAGCCCATAGGTCTGCGCTGCATCGCACAGCTGGCACAGGGGACCAAGTTGCCCCTCTCGGGCATCGGGGGCATCGGCGGATGGCAAGATGCGGCGGAGTACGTTCTGGCAGGCGCTTCCACGGTACAGGTATGTACAGCCGTCATGCTGCGGGGCTACAGAATCGTCGACAGGATGAAGAAGGGGCTCTCGGACTATATGGATGAGAAGGGTTTCGGCTCTGTGGGAGAGATGCGGGGGTATGTCCTGCCCAAGATCACGGCCCACGAGGAGTTGGACTTCGCCCACAAAGTGGTGGCGTCCATCGACGAAGCCCTTTGCACCAAGTGTGGACTATGCTACACGGCCTGTCTGGACGGCGGTTGGCAAGCGATCGAGATGGAGAGCCGAGAGGTCTTCCCCCGTGTGCTGGCGGATAAGTGCGACGGCTGCTCTCTGTGCACACACGTCTGCCCGGTGAAGGGATGTATTACGTTGTTGCCGCTCTGAGTGAGCCACTATTGGCAGGAGGGCGAGAATGGACACGGTGGTAACGAACGGGACCATTATTACGGCTACAGAGACTTATCGAGCGGATATAGGTATCGAGAATGGCAAGATCACGGCGCTCGCCCGAGGGCTGGAGGGCGTGGAAACCATCGACGCGCAGGGTAACTACGTCTTCCCGGGAGGCATCGACATCCATACCCACTTCGAACTACCTTTCATGGGGACGGTGTCGGCCGATGATTTCGAGACAGGCAGTATCGCCGCGGCGTGTGGTGGCACCACGACCTTTGTAGACTTCGCAATTCAGGGGGAGGGAGAGAGTCTACACCAAGCTCTACAGACCTGGGCGGAGAGAGCCAGCGGTAAAGCGGCCATCGACTATGGCTTCCACGTGGCCATCGGAGACATGACAGATGAAGTGATGGACAAGGAGATGGCCGAACTCGTCGAGGAAGGAATAACCAGCTTCAAGCTCTTCATGGCCTACAAGGGCACCTTCATGGTGGATGATGAAACCCTCTTCAAATCCCTCATCAAGGCCAACGAGCTCGGAGCGCTTATCATGGTACATGCCGAGAACGGCGATGTCTTGAACTACCTCATCAACAAACACATCGCCGAGGGCAAGCTGGAGCCCATCTGGCACGCCCGGAGCCATCCTCCTGAGGCGGAGGCCGAGGCGGTTGGCCGCGCGATAATGCTGGCGGGACTGGCCGGCACTCCCATCTATGTCGTCCATTTGAGCGCGGCCGAGGCATTGGAGAAAGTGAAGGAGGCTCGTGACAAGCGACAGCCTGTCTTGGCCGAGACTTGCCCTCAGTATCTTCTCTTCAACACTCAGCACTACGAACTGCCCGGTTTCGAGGGAGCCAAGTATGTGATGTCTCCGCCTTTGCGAGACAGGGGGAACCAGGAGCCGCTCTGGCAAGGGCTAGCCTCTGGCGACTTGCAGGTGGTAGGGACGGATCACTGTCCCTTCAACTTCGTGGGCCAGAAAGACATGGGCAAGGACGATTTCTCCAAGATCCCCAATGGCATGCCAGGCGTGGAGACCAGGGTGCCATTGATGTACCACTTTGGTGTGAACGAAGGTCGGTTCTCGGTCAACAGATTCGTAGAGTTGGTCTCAACCAATCCTGCCCGCCTATTCGGCCTGGCTCCTCAGAAGGGCACTATCTGCATAGGAGCGGATGCGGACCTGGTGATCTTCGACCCTCAGAAAGAGGTTCGCCTCAGCGTGGAAAACCTGCACATGAATGTAGACCACAGCCCCTACGACCACATCACCGTGAAGGGGTACCCCGTCCTCACCATGCAAAGGGGTCGGATCATCGTCAAGGATGGCGAGTTTGTCGGTGAGGTGGGCGCTGGCCAGTTTCTTAGGCGGAGCCGCATAGAGATCTAGGCGGCGCTCGCCTGCGTCAACCTGACCGCTCCAGTTCCGACGCAAGTCATGATCGCCCCCGCAAATGACCGCCAATCAGGCCAAGTTGCCACAGCAGGCGACTCGGAGAGGAGGTTCTAGGATGACCGCCGAAAGCAGAGCCCAAGAGTTGATCGATCTGAACCGTCGCTACACTTTCTTCTCCTGGTCGGTTCAGTCCGCCGTCAAGCCGCTGGCGGTGGTGAGAGCCGAGGGCTGCTACTTCTGGGACGCTGAGGGCAAAAGGTACCTGGACTTCGCGTCTCAACTGATGAACGTCAATACGGGTCATCAGCATCCCCAGGTTGTGGCCGCCATCAAGGAGCAAGCAGACAAACTGTGCTACGCCTATCCGGGACTGGCCACTGAACCTCGTGGCGAGTTGGGAAGACTGTTGGCCGAGGTGACGCCCCATGGTCTGACCAAGACCTTCTTCACCCTGGGGGGTGCAGACGCCGTCGATAACGCCATCAAGTTGGCGCGGCTCTACACCGGGCGGCAAAAGGTGGTCACGCGATACCGCTCCTATCACGGTGCTACCTACGGAGCGATAAGCGCCACTGGAGATCCTCGTCGCCACCCGGTTGAGCCTGGCATACCAGGTATCGTTCGGGTCTTTGATCCCTACTGCTACCGCTGCGTCTTCGGCCAAGAGCCTGAGACTTGCCATCGGGAGTGTGTCACTCATATCGAGGAGGTGGTCAAGTTCGAGGGACCAGACAGGGTGGCAGCTTTGCTCCTTGAAGGCGTGACCGGTACTAGCGGCATCTTCGTGCCTCCGGACGACTATTGGCCACGCTTGCGGGAGATGTGTGACAAGTATGGCATATTGCTGATAGCAGACGAAGTAATGAGTGGGTTTGGGCGCACGGGCGAGTGGTTCGCGCTGGACAACTGGCAGGTGGTCCCAGACGTCATGGTGGTGGCCAAGGGTCTCACGTCGGGTCACGTTCCCTTGGGCGCCGTGATTGTCTCCGACGCCATCGCTGATCACTTCGAGGACCGGTACTTGCCCCTGGGGCTGACGTATAGCGCCCATACCTTGGCCTGCGCCGCGGGTGTGGCGACGATTCAAGCCTACAAGGAAGACCGACTCATAGAGAACGCCAGACGGATGGGAGAGATACTGGGGCGGCGCCTCGAGGATCTCAAAGAGAAACATGCGTCTGTCGGCGACGTGCGCTACATTGGGTTCTTCTCGATCATCGAATTGGTGAGGGACAAAGGGACGAGGGAACCCTTGGCTCCCTGGAATGCCAAGCCTGAGGAGTTGGGCGTGATGGCCGAGGTCTTGCCCGCGTTGCGGGAGCGAGGATTGAGCACCTTTGTCAAGTGGAATTGGATATTCGTCGTACCTCCCTTGTGCGTGACGGAGGAGGAGCTGAGGGAAGGATTGAGAATCATTGACGAGGTGCTGGACATGACGGACAAAGCAGCGAGTTCGCTGAAGTGAGGGCAACAAGGAGGCTCAAAATGGAAGTGCTCAAGAACTACATCAACGGGGAATGGGTCGATTCGAAATCGACCCAACTCCTGGATGTTGTCAACCCGGCGACGACCGAGGTGATGGCACAAGTTCCCCTGTCAACTCCTGAAGAGGTGGAAACAGCCATACGGGCTGCCCAAGATGCCTACAGGGAGTGGCGGGAGACGCCGCCGGTCACCAGAGCCAGATACATGTTCACATTGAAAGACCTGATGGAGGAGCAGTTTGAGGAACTCTCCAGGGTTATCGTCGAGGAGGAGGGCAAGTGCATTGACGAAGCCCGTGGTGAGGTGAGGCGGGGCATCGAGAACGTGGAGGTGGCCGCCGGTATCCCCTCCTTGATGATGGGCTACAACCTCGAGGACATTGCACTAGGCATAGATGAAGAGTGCGTCCGACAGCCCCTCGGCGTCTTCTGCATGATCCCACCTTTCAACTTTCCTCTTATGGTTCCTCTGTGGTTTATGCCCTATGCCGTGGCCTGCGGCAACACCTACATAGTGAAGCCATCGGAGCAAGTGCCGCTCTCTCAAAGGATGCTCTTCCAACTGATTGATGAGGCCGACTTCCCTGAGGGGGTGGTCAACCTCGTCAACGGCGCCAAAGGTGTAGTCGACACCCTGTTGGAGAGTCCCGACGTGGTAGGGGCCTCCTTTGTGGGCTCAACTCCTGTGGCCAAGTATATCTACCAGAAGGGCGCCGAGAATGGCATGAGGGTTCAAGCGCAAGCGGGAGCCAAGAACTTCCTGGTGGTGATGCCGGATGCGGACTTGGATAGAACGGTGGCCTCACTGCTAACGTCCTTCTTCGGTTGCGCTGGAGCGCGTTGCTTGTCCGGAGCAGTTCTTCTGCCCGTCGGAGACGTCTATGAGCCATTGAGAGACAAGTTCGTGGACGCCACATCCAGACTCAAGGTGGGGTACGGGCTGGACGAAGGGGTTCAGATGGGACCTGTTGTCTCGAAGAGGCACATGGAGCGCGTGTTGGGATACATCGAGAAGGGACTGGAGGAGGGCGCCAAGCTCCTCCTCGACGGCAGGGACATAAGTGTCGAAGGGTATTCGAACGGATACTTCATCGGCCCTACCATCTTCGACGAAGTGCAGCCTCAGATGACAATCGCCAACGACGAGATCTTCGGTCCGGTAGCCGCGATAATCAAGGTAGGAGACCTCGATGAGGCCATAGATGTCATTCACGCCAACCCGTACGGCAATGCTTCCTCCATCTACACTTCGAGCGGCAAGTGGGCTCGTGAGTTCAAGTACAGAGTCCGCTGTGGCAACATTGGCGTCAACATAGGAATCGTCGCTCCCATGGCCTTCTTTCCCTTCAGCGGAAGCAGGGATTCTTTCTTCGGAGACCTTCACGGTCAGGGAGGGGATGCAATCGACTTCTTCACAGAGAAGAAGGTCGTGATCTCCAGGTGGTTCTAAGACACAACCAATTCAGGATCCAGCAGCTAGGTACCTGCGTCTCGTCCACCCGATAACGGCGAGAGGGGCGCCTGGACACAAGGAGACGAACAGATGGAATTGGGGACGGTGGGCGCCGTTCTGGCGTTCGCCATCAAGCTGGAAGGCAGAAGTGCGGAATTCTACGAGGAGGCGGCTTCCCTGGTGCAGGATTCGGCTGTCAGGGAGGACTTTCTGTCCCTCGAGGAGGCCAAGCGAAAGCGAAAGAAGCTCCTGGAAAGGAGCCGCCGAGAATACGTGAACGAGATGCTTCTTGAACCCATCGAGGGCTTGAGGGGAAGCGACTACTTGATCGAGACAGAATTGACTTCAGATATGGACTCTGAAGCCGTGTTGCGACTAGGCAGCGCAGCGGAGGAGCGCAACCGAAGACTGTACGTCGATGCAGCCGAGAAGATCAGCCACCTGCCCCAGTTGGCAAGAGTGTTCAAGAAACTGGGTCAAGGCAGCGCCGACCACATCCTCAGACTGGGATCCCTCATTGACAAACCGGGGTCTCAGGGTTGACGCCGCACTGCCGTCTGCGACGTCCGGTGTCCTCTGGCACTTGACTTGGTGTACCACAAGAGGGCAGCAGCCTAGTCTACTTCCCATGGCGGCGCCCTGATATCCGTGTGTCGCACCGAAGAACTCCGCCGCGTGCTCGGTGGGATCGCCATAACGGCAAGCTGAATGGGGGCGTGACGACAGAGATCGTTCCCCGATCGCAGGTCAAGCGCCTGCCGCGCTATCAGCCCGGCTTGGCTGTGAAGGAGGTGAAGGATGGCCGATCTGAGTGTTGAGTTTGCAGGTCTCAAGTTGATGAACCCCTTCATGTTGGCCTCAGCACCTTCCACAGCGACGGGAGGGATGATCCAACGAGCCTTTGAGGCCGGTTGGGCTGGAGCGGTGACCAAGAGCATCGCCCTGGAACCAGCGGTTGATGTCCAGCCTCGTCTGGCGCGTTTGGCCGCAGGCAACAAGATCATCGGCCTGGAGAACATAGAACTGATCAGCCAGCGAAACCTGGACGATTGGGTCGAGGATTTCGCGGAGATCAAGCGCCGCTATCCCGATCACATCCTCTTCGCCAGCCTGACGGCCGGTGTCGTAAGGGAGGAGTGGCATTCCTTGGTAGACCGAGTTCAGAAAGCGCGTGTAGATGGTCTGCAACTCGACTTCGGCTGTCCGCACGGCATGCCGGGCAAGGGGATGGGGTCCATCCAGGGGCAAGACCCCGGCATCGCTGGGCAGATCACCCGCTGGGTGAAGGAGGTGACCAGGGTGCCGGTGATGGTGAAGCTCACCCCGAACGTCACGGACATCGCACAGATAGGCCGGGCCTGCGAGGAGGATGGAGCCGATGCTATCGCGGCCATAGACACCGTTAGCGCCCTCATCGGCGTGGATCTCGACCGCCTAGAACCCCTGCCCTCGGTGGGGGGAAGTTCGGCCCTGGGAGGCTACTCAGGGGCGGGGATCAAGCCCATTGGCCTGCGCTGCATCGCTCAGCTGGCAAAAGGGGCTGGCCTGCCGCTTTCAGGCATCGGTGGGATTTCCAGCTGGCAGGATGCGGCGGAGTATCTTCTGGTCGGCGCCTCCACTGTCCAGGTATGTACGGCTGTCATGCTCAGAGGCTATGGGATAGTGGAAAAGATGAAAAGGGGACTTGGCGGGTACATGGACGAGAAGGGCTTCGCGGCGGTGTCTGAGATGAGGGGACAGATCCTACCGAAGATCACTGCGCACGAGGAGTTGAACTTTGCTCACAAGGTTGTGGCCACCATCGAGGAGGCCCTTTGCACCAGGTGCGGGCTCTGTCACACCGCATGCATGGACGGAGGCTGGCAGGCTATCGAGATGGAGAGCCGGGACGTCTACCCGCGGGTGTTGGGGGACAAGTGCGACGGCTGCTCCCTTTGCACGCACGTGTGCCCGGTGGAGGGGTGTATCACCATGATGCCTGTCTAGAAGCCACGCCTTCGGGCGCGCCGGAAAGGGCCTCGCTGGGGACCTTAGGTCCCACAGCTGGTT
>CAZNMJ010000168.1:0-7495 GCA_964573815.1 uncultured Anaerolineales bacterium | reverse complement strand
GCACCCATTTGACTTGACATCCGCCTCAGGTTATAATGTATATAGTAGAGAGGGCAGTAGATGAGATGGCCGGACTCGTGTCCGGCCATGCTATTCGTGAGTGCTACACCCCCTCGATCTGTGGAGTGGTACGGCATGCTTTCCTGGCAAATTTCGACTCTGGCGCTGGTCCTTGTGGCCTTGAGCTTCGCTTTCCTTATCGGCTTTCAGAACAGCGCGAACATAGTGGCCACGATGATATCGTCCAGAGCCATGAGTCCACGGCGGGCGATTACGTTGAGTGCGATCGCCCACTTCTGCGCGCCTTTCCTCTTTGGCGTGGCCGTGGCCACCACGATAGGCCATGATGTGATTGACCCTCAGACCATAACCATCGACGTCGTGGTGGCTGCTGTCCTGAGCGCTATCGGGTGGAGCCTGGCCACGTGGTTCTTTGGACTGCCTTCGAGTTCAACTCACGCTCTGGTGGCTGGTATCGTGGGCGCTGGTATCGTGGCGGCCGGGGTGGACGTAATTCAGAAAGAAGGCTTGCTGAGAATAGTCGTTGCCTTGGCGGTCTCGCCTGTGCTCGGCTTGACCTTCGGCTACCTCGGTATGAAGCTCATTCGGTTCCTGGCACGCGCGGCGTCGCCCCGCATAAACTGGTTCTTCAAGCGTGTTCAGGTATTGACGGCCACGGGCCTGGCCTTGAGTCAAGGTACCAACGATGGTCAGAAGACGATAGGGATTGTCACCATGGGCCTTGTTGCGGGTGGCTTCCTTCCGGACTTCGTCGTGCCCTGGTGGGTCGTGGCCATCTCCGCCCTTGCCATCTCCCTGGGGATCGCATCTGGTGGGTGGCGTATCATTCGGACGTTGGGTGCACGGCTCTATCGTCTCAGGCCGGTCGATGGTTTCGTGTCCCAAGGGTCGTCCGCCAGCGTCATCCTGGGCTCTGCTTTGCTGGGAGGGCCTGTGAGCACCACGCAAGTTGTGAGTTCGTCCATCCTAGGTACAGGTTCCGCCCAGCGGGTGTCGATGGTGCGATGGGGTGTCGCTGGCGAGATCCTCATAGCTTGGATTCTCACCATTCCGGTTTCTGCCCTGGGTGCAGCTCTGCTCTATGTCCCCATCAGTCATCTATTGGGAGGTGCATAGGCCATGGGGTTCAGGGACTGGCTCAGGCCCAGACAGGACAACTTCCTCCAGTTGATCATTGAGCAGGCTGCCAAGACACTGGAGGGTATGGAAGCCCTGGAAGAGTATATGAGGAGCAACGACCGTGAGGCGGCCAGGAAAGTCTCCAGGGCGGAGAAGGAGGCTGACGAACTCCGCCGTATCCTGGTGGATGAGTTGAACCGCACCTTTGTGACCCCTATAGATCGTGAGGACATCTTCGCCCTGTCGCGAGCGATTGATGATATCCTGGACTATGGCGACTCGACGGTGGAAGAGATGGTGATCTTGGATGTGGCGCCCAACGACCATCTGCACAGGATGGCCTCGCTTCTGAAGGACGCGGCCAACGAGATCC
The DNA here is from genome assembly GCA_964573815.1 of uncultured Anaerolineales bacterium. GTDB lineage: Bacteria > Chloroflexota > Anaerolineae > UBA7937 > B3-Chlor > CAYGAW01. Next base: position 5,982 of record CAZNMJ010000168.1, on the reverse strand, counting down.
ACCTGGCCACGTTGCGTTTGGAGGATCATGCAGGCGTGGCTTATGAGCATGCGATGCGGGCGAAGGCTCTGGAGAACAGGGTGGAGACTGTCTACCGTGAGGCGCTTGCCGACCTTTTCGAAGGTCGAGCCACGTGCGAAGACATCATCGAGATGCTCAAACTCCGTGAACTGTATCGTCACCTCAGCAATTCTGCCGACAGAGGTGATGAGGCAGCCAATGTGATCACCGACATCGTGGTCAAGATGACGTAGTGGCCTGCAGGCATCACCGATGGATCACATTGTCCTGATCACCGGCGAGCGTGGTGTTGGCAAGACGTACCTATGTCAAATGGTGGTGGAGGAGGCTCAGCGACGAGGTTACACCTGCGCAGGGCTTCTGTCGCCGGCATGTTTCGAGGGACAGGAGAAAGTAGGCATCAGCCTGGTGGATGTGGCCAGCGGGGAAGAGCGGCCTTTGGCCACCGCCGACGATGTCCCGCATGGGGCGCGGTGGGGGAGATATAGGTTCGTGACTTCCACCCTGGAGTGGGGCGCGAAAGTCTTAGCTGAGGCCACGCCTTCTGACCTGCTTGTCGTCGATGAGTTGGGTCCGCTGGAGTTGGAGAAGGGCCAGGGCTTTATGCACGCGCTGGATGTGCTGGTAGAGGGACGTTTCTGCTTGGCACTAGTGGTGGTTCGGCCCGAGTTGCTAGATGAGCTCAAAGGCAGATTGCGGGGAGAGGAGCTTGACGTCGTTGAGGTGACTCTTGCCAACAGGGAAAAGCTGCCGCTGCAGATTGTCAGCAGGTTGGCAGAGAGGGGAGCTGAGCCAGACTTGCGCATTTCCTCGAAGTAGTGTACAATGGCCGGTGGATTCTTCGACCCAACGTTCCTAAAGGCGATGTGCCCACGGACGTTGGGCGGCAGGGTAGGGCTTGAAAAGGCTGTGCCTCCCGTGATTGGAAAGGAGAATCGCTGGTAGTGCTTTCTCGACTAAGGAGCGCTCCTTTCCAGGGGCGCTCTTGTTGTGAGGTAGAGGCATGAAGGATCGAGACATCGCTGACGCGCTGAGGGAATCTGCGGAGGAGGACGGAAGGGTATCGTGTGCCACGATGCACAAGATAGCCCGGGAGCTGGGTGTGGAGCCCATCGAGGCGGGCGACGCTGCCACTGCTCTTGATATTCAGGCCTCGCAGTGCCAGGTGGGCCTGTTCGGCCACGGGCCCAAAAGTGAGGGTAAAGGGCGCATCGTCGAGCCCGGCATGGACGTGAGTGATGATCTGGAGGCTCGTATCTGTGGTGCGCTGGAGGGCGGCCGTTTGCCCTGTGCCACCGCGTGGGACATAGCAAGCGAGTTCAAGCTGAAGCGTCTCGACCTTGGCAACGCAGCAGAGACGCTTGGCATACGGATTTCTCCCTGTCAATTGGGTTTCTTCTGACCTTTACATAGCGAATAAGAGCGTTCTCCGACCCGGCGCTCCTAAAGGCAACTGTCCATGGACGTCGGGCGCTAGGGTATGGCTTGAAAAGGCTATGCCTCCCGTGCTTGGAAAGGAGAATGTGCCAAGGGGCTCTATGCCACGTCTGGACATCACCCTCCTTCCACGCGCAGAACGTTAGAAGGAAGGAGGTGATATCAAGAATCAAAGACGTTGATAGGGCCCGTTCTGTTTGATATAGGAATGTACTTGCCAGAGTGAGTAGGAGGTAGACAAAGTGAAGCGTGCAAAGCTTCTGGTTGCGCTGCTTGCGGCGCTGATGATTCCTCTTGTGGCTGGCTGCGGGCAGGGCGGTAGCCAGGCGCCCGATGTGGACTGGACACTCTCCGTGGAAGGGGAAGTGAACAATCCGCTGAGCTTGAGCTACGGTGATCTGGCCGGAATGAACCAGGTGTCATTGAGCCAGGTGCTGATGCAGAAATCCCGTGGTGAGGACACCGTCAACGACTGGGAGGGTGTGTCGCTAAGCACCGTTCTTGACGAGGCAGGAGCGTCTCAAGACGCCAGCGGAATAACCGCCATGGCCGCCGACGGGTACGCGATCATGATCTCCATGGCTGACTTGGAAGACGGCATCGTGGCTTTGAAGATGGATGGAGACTGGATCACGACTTCCGACCCCGATCACGGACCCATTCGGCTGGTGGTACCCAACAAGCCCTCTAACCATTGGGTCTTTGCTCTGGATACCATTGTAGTGGAAGGTGCCGGTGCTTTGCCGCCGCAGGCCGATTGGCAACTGTCATTCGAAGGCGCGATGGACAATGAAAGGACCTTCGACTATGTACAACTGTCTGGTCAGGAGTTGGAGTTGGTTGAGGGCGTAGTCATGGAGACCAAGCGTGGGGAGAGCACCCACGACTTCGAGGGGGTGCCAGTCACCACCCTGTTCGATCTCGTCGCAGTGCACAGCGACGCTGAGGGCATAACAGCCACGGCCGCGGATGGCTACACCGTCTCTATACGTATGGCCGATCTGGGGCGCGATGCGATGGTCGCTCTGAAGATGGACGGCGAGTGGCTCGCGAATTCCGATCCCGAGAGCCCCATTCGTTTGGTGGTGCCGGGACTCCCGGCAAGTAACTGGGTGTCTCAGTTGGTGAGCATCACCGTCGAGTAGGCAACCACGAGATCCAAAGCAGCAACAAGAGGGGTGGCAACCCGTGAGGAGCGCCACCCCTTCCTTTTCTGGCCCCGCTTGCTGAGGGCAGAGGTCACTGATTGGAGGTCACCTCCACGACATCTGAGATCCATTGACCTTTGTGAAGGTCAGGGAGGAGCAGGGTTGGCTTTCCGTAGTACATCGTCAAGATGGCTCTCTCTGCCGAACGTGGTTCGATGGTGTGAATCTGACCCTGTGCATCGGAAACGCTAAGCGTGCTGAACTCGCGGTGGGCCACGACCTCCGAGATTGGGGCTCCGGTGTGCAGGTGAGAGTACTCCGCTTCCCGTACCTGTCCATCCACCTCGCTGCGGTACATAGGATTACTCTGTTCCGCGACGACTGTCAGCGTGTTGTCCCTCAGGAGGCGACCCATGGACGTGGCTCGCCCGTCGATCCTGATGGGCAACTCGTGGCCGACCACGACTATCTTGCTCACGCCCTTGAGCCAGGTGGAGATGTGCAGATCATCATCCTGGAAGCGCACGCCTTCCAGATAGGGCAGAAGGAGGGAGTTCTCGGTGACAAACTCTCTCTCGATGGTCACTATTCCGCCGTCGGTGGAGATCAGACTGACCTCCTTGAAGTCGTTGATGCCGTGTTGGGTCAGCAGATCGGGCAAGGAGATGCTGACTTGTCCTGCGTACCTGTAGGGCAAGATATCGTTCACACTCAAGAAGCCAGGTTCGGGTACATCGCCAGTCAGCAAGACCAAAGAGTTGAATGGTACGTTGTCCAGGGTTATTGCTCCGTGCAACTGGTGGCATTCTACACACCTGAAGTCCGATGATATGCCCGCCAGACGCGGAGAGATAAGGAGTGCAGCTGCGCTTCCTGCTATGCCGATGCCAATACCGACGATGAGGATGATTATCATCGGTGCGTTGACCGTGATCTTCCTTCTCATGCTCCCACTTCTCCTTCAGAACCTTGAGATTGTATACCAGGCGACGAGCACCGCAGAACCTATCACCAGTGAGCCCAGCGCCGCCGCATCCGTAGCTGAGAACTTGGGCACGTGACGATAGGTGCGCGTGGCGTACTTGCCGAAGCACCGCCCCTCCATGGACACCGCCAGTGCATCAACCTTGCTCAATGCGGAGACCAGCAGTGGAAGGAGCAGCTGTCGCGCCAGAGTCAGGAACCTTCGCGGGCTACGGATGTCGTATCGAACCCCTCTCGTCAGTTGGGCCTGATACACTGTGTTGCCCTCCATCTCAAATATGGGCGCCAGGCGCAGGGCGGTGATGAGCACAAATCCGTACCTATAGGGTAGGCCGATCTGCATGAGTGCGTAGGCCAGAGCACTGGGCTCGGTAGTGAGCACAAACAGGTAGCTCATCAGAACCAGACAGAGGAATCTGCCTCCAACGTATACGCCGGCCGTAAGCCCTCCGCGAGTGAGCGAGAGGTTCAGCGGGCCCAACGGCAATTCGAGCACTATTGCTCCGCTGTGGTTGAAGACCGCCTGCAATGCGAACAGAAGGAAGCCCATGGTCGCCAGGAAGCGGACTGCTCGCACATCCTGGCGCAAGCTCAATCCCGCCAGGGGAAACGACAGGGTGGTGAGTATGAGAACCACGAGTACCCAGGCAGGACTGGAGATGACGAAGAGAGAAATGCTGAGCACTACGAGCCAGCACAACTTGACCAGGGGATGCAGGCGATGGAGCCATGACCCTCGAGCTTGGTAGAGGATTCTAGGTTTCGCGCTCATTGCTTTGAATATTCGAGACCTGTTCCCCTGCCAGGAAGGTAGTCCGTCAGCCCCAGGCCAGCCAGTTCTGCGAAGGCTTCCTCTGTAGGGGCGTCCACCGATAGTCGACCGCGATCCAAGAACACGATGCGGTCGCTGTAGCGCTGCGTAGTCTCTGGATCGTGAGTGACGTTCACTATGGTGCTGCCGCGAGCGGCCTGCTCCTTGAGTAGGTCCATGAGCAAGGTAGCGTTGTGGATATCTTGGCCTATCAGTATCTCGTCCAGGAGAACCAGGCGAGGGTCATAGGACAGTATCGACGCCAGATTGAGCCGTCGCTTCTCGCCATAACTGAGCTTGTATGGATGATTCTCGCGATATCCCGCCAATCCGCATTGCGCCAATAGCCGGTCTGCGCGTCGTCTGGTCTCCTCGTCCAGCAGACCGAAGTTCCGCGGGGCGAAGATGGTCTCGTCCCAAACGCTTTCGGCGAACAGCTGATGGTCGGGATTCTGGAATATGAAGCCCACCAACTGTGCCAGCGATGAGACTGGCACTTTCGTGGTATCCTGGCCGAGGACCTCTACCTTGCCCTCTTGTGGCTTGAGCAGACCCATCAGGCAGCGCAGTAGGCTTGTTTTGCCGGAGCCGTTGTCACCCATCACGGCAACAAACTCGCCCTCCTGAAAGTCCAACGAGAAGCCATCGAGGATGGGATGACCACCGAGCTCCACTGACAGATCCACGGTTCGCGCAATATTCTGGCGTGTCCGTCGGCTGGGCAGGCGCGATCTGGGGGGCGGGCTATCCATGCCGTGTGGAGGAGGCGCCAGTTCCTTACCATCGTCAGCGACACGGCCGTCCTCCATCCTCACAACGCGAGGCTGAAAGGGTCTGAGATATCCGAGCTTATGCTCGATGACGATGACGGTGATTCCGGCCTTTTCTCGTATGTGCTGGATGACCTTGAAGATCTCGGCCGTGGCAGTCGGGTCCAGGTTGGAAGTTGGCTCATCGAAGATCAGCACCTGGGGCTTGGCGGCCATCATCGCCGCTATAGCAACCTTCTGTTTCTCGCCACCGGAAAGAGTAGCCAAAGGACGCTCCCGAAGGTGCAGGGCGCCTACGATTTCTAGGGCCCATTCAAGCCGATCCTCGATCGTGGCCCGAGGCAGACGACGGTTCTCCAGTCCGAAGGCTACCTCGTCGGCTACCGTCAGGGTGCAGAGCTGAGCCTCGGGATTCTGCTGCACCAATCCCACGAGTTCGGCGATGTCGAAAACCTCGGTCCTGCGAACATCGAGACCATCGACCAGTACGGTTCCCGTGGCATCCCCCGCGTACTGCCGGAACAGGTAACCGCCCAGCGCCAGAGCCAGAGTCGATTTCCCGCACCCACTGGGGCCAGTAATGACGAGGAACTCACCAGGTTCGATATCCAGGTCGATCTCCCGTAGGGCATAGGTTGGGCTGCCCTCGAATCTGAAGCCGAGGTCGCGAATCTGGATCACCGTACTTGTATCTCCACTACGTCCGAGAGCCAGATCTGCCCGCCATCACTGGCTACGGTGAATATGAGGCCTTCCTCAGCCGTGACGTTGAAGATGCGAATGCTGGAGTTGGTCATCACCTCGTCAAGCT
>CAZNMJ010000167.1:0-7555 GCA_964573815.1 uncultured Anaerolineales bacterium | reverse complement strand
AGCCGCTCAACACAACAAAGGAGGCGGGGCATTGAACCCCGCCTCCCGTCAAGCCAGGTTGGCTCCGTGCTACAACGTGGCCGATTCCACCTCTTGAGCCACCGGTAGCATCACCCCCAGGACCCTCTCCAAAGCCATGGTGTGGCTGCACACACCACGCTGGGCGAAGAAGCCACAATCGCAACTCCATTGACCTTTCGTGTAGGATACAGCGTGCACGTTGTGATCGCCTTCGACGGTCACCTTGAACTCATCGAATCTGATTCTCTCTCGCTCCTCGGCATACCGCTTGGCCTTCTGGATCTTGCCGATCATTCCTGAGTTCACGCCTCACCTCCTGTCGATTGTTATGGCCGGTTGGTCAGTCCGAAAAAAGAACACAGGAGCGCATCGGCCCCTGTGTTCGCAGACACGACGAGTCTGAAACGATGCCAGTAGGGTCAAGATCTGTCCTCTGTCGCGATCTATCAATAGTATAACCCAGTCGAGCGGATTTGGCAATTCCATAAGCTCCAGGTAGCCGCCCCTCTTAGGCCTTCCTTGTCTTCCCTAAGGGGCCATGGTATGATCTGTTCAGCTTGTTCGGCTCCCCTGCGACTCGGCCTCGCCGCCAATCATGCTACCTTGAGTGAGAGCCACCATGGGTACGTTGTCACCGGACACGCACCTTGACGCGGAGGCGGTGCAAATTCGACTGCTTCACCAGATGCCTTCCTGGCGAAAGCTCTATCTTGTCAGCCAGATCACGCAGACGTGCTATGCCCTCGCCCTCAGCGGGCTGCGCGAGCGTCACCCGACGGCGACGCCAGATGAACTGCGGATGCGCCTGGCGGTGCTCGTGCTGGGTGAAGAACTGGCGGCTCAGGCATACGGGGATCTGCCGGAGTAGGAGGCGAGGAGTGCAGCTCGAACCGATTGCCATCACACTGCTGGTAGTTGACGTGCTGGAATCCCTGGAAGTGCCCTACCTCATCGGCGGATCTCTAGCCAGCGCCCTGCACGGCGTGGTAAGGGCCACCGTGGACGCGGACGTTGTAGCTGACCTCCGGGCCGACCATGCTGAGCCTTTCACCTCAGCCCTGGGCGGAGTATTCTATGTTGACCTGGAAACGGTGCGGCAGGCAATTGGAGAACGCGACAGCTTCAACATTGTTCACCTGGAGACCGCGTTCAAAGTGGACGTTTTTGTGGCCAAGGAGCGTCCGTTCGACCAGGTGCAGCTGCAGCGCCGCAAGGCGCACGCAGTGGGTGTAGAGCCAGAACGCACGGCCTACTTCGCCACACCAGAGGACATCATCCTCTCCAAGCTGGAGTGGTATCGAATGGCCGGCGAGGTCTCAAACCGCCAATGGAAGGACGTCCTCGGGGTGTTGAGGGTGCAGGCAGACCGACTGGACCGCGCATACCTGTTGCGCTGGGCACAGGAGTTGGGCGTGGCCGACCTGTTGCACCGAGCCTGTGAAGAAGCCGGGTTGGAGGGCGAACGGTGACGTGGGCGCCCCGTGGGGCCAAGGCCAGAGGTGCGCCTGTGGAGGTTCGTTCGTGGCTCGTCGGGATGGGGAACTTCCGGTGGCTAGCTCATCGTTGCCCTCTGTGCTATGATGCAACCATAAGCATCGGCCGCTGAAGGTAACGACCGTCGGTCTTTGCGAGTTGAGAGCGGCGAGGTTTGAACTTTGCCTTCCGGGAGAAACCGGACAGCTTGGACTGGTGTTACAACCGGCGCATCTGCGCACACTTTTACAGACCTGGAGAGAATAGACTTGCCACGAAGGAGAATAGATCGTGACTGACACATCTCCACCCCAACAGAGGGACCAGCCGAATGCACAAGCGAGCTCGAGCAGCAAGTTGCGGAGGGGGATGACCGCGCTAAAGGACAGCACCATGGATTCTGATTCGAGCTTTCGAACCGTGGGCACGATTCTGCTCTTTGGCCTGGCTCCGTTGCTGGTCGGCCTGTGGCTGGCCCAGATCCTGGTGCCTCAGCCTGCGGTGGGCATCATTCGGCTCAACACGGACATCTATGCCGAGAGCGCAGACCTCGTCTTGGCTCAGATCGAAGAGGCGCGCGCGGACCCCAGCATCAAAGCTGTGGTGCTGAAGATCGACTCTCCCGGCGGCGAGGTCGCGGCGACCCAGATGCTCTATATGGAATTGCAGACGCTGCGGCGGGAGGTGCCGGTCGTCGGTTCCATCGACGGCGTGGCGGCCAGCGGTGCCTTCTACACGGCCATGGCCACCGACCCCATATATGCGAAACCCTCGTCGACGGTCGGCAACGTCGGTGTGTGGGGCTTCATCCCACCCGACCTGGGCGTCAACGAGGTCATCCTGAGCAGCGGCCCCTTCAAGCTCACAGCCAGCAACCGCGATGAGTTCCTGCGCTGGATCGAGGGGATTAGGCTGGAGTTCCTGGAGACCGTCTTCAGCCAACGAGGCGAGCGCATGAACGTGTCTCGGGTCGAGCTGTCCCAAGGGTTGGCCTATCAGGGGCGCGAGGCGGCGCGCCTGGGTCTCATCGATGGCCTGGGCAGCGAGAGCGAGGCCATTCGTACCGCCGCTCAACAGGCGGGGATCGCCCACTACCAGGTGATAGACCTCCAGGAGCGCGTCATCGACGAGCTACCTGAGGAGGAGTCGGAGCTCGAACCCTGGGTGGGCGCAGCCGATGCACTGACCGGGAGGCGAATCCTGCCACCAGGGGCCTATCTGTTGTACGATATCCAACTGGGAGGCGCGCCATGAGAACCTGGACCAAGATCCTGACAGTTGGCCTCCTCTTGATTCTGCCCATCGTCGGGCGGTGGGTGTGGTTCCATCGGGGATGGTACACGCCACCGCTCATCCCTCAGATCGACGAGAGCCAGTTAGAGGTCCCGCCGCCTGAGTATCAGCCCGTCTCGGAAGAGGTGGAGGAGAGGGTTGGCCAGGTGGTCATCGACCTCGCCCACGACAACAACCTGGAGGTTGACGACCTCACCCCGCTACGCGATCGCTTGGCCGCTCGCGGTGCGGCCACCGAGACCTACGACGGGTTCACCGCCTCCCTGGAATCCCAGTTGCGCGGTGCCATCGCCCTCGTAGTAGTCGCGCCCACTTTCAGCTACGCGGGGTATGAGATTGAGTCCATCCTGGACTTCGTGGAGGATGGCGGGCGGGTGCTCCTGGTGGCCGATCCCACGCGCCCCGTTCCTCTGGAGGAAGAGGAGGAGGACATCCTGGATCTGGGCGACGTCCTCTTCCCGGAGAGCGCAGTCCCTGCCATCAACAGCTTGGCCAACCCGCTGGGTGTGGTCTACTTCAATGATTATCTCTACAACCTGGTGGACAACCAGGGCAACTATCGCAACGTCAAACTGACCACCTTCAGCGATGACCACCCTCTTACCGACGGCCTGGAGACGGTGGTCTTCTTCGCCGCCCACTCGCTGCGCACCGACGGCCTATCCCTCATCAGCGGCGACGAGAACACCCTGTCCCCGCTGCGTACGGGCGAGACAGGCCTGACCGCCGCCGCCCTGGCTGCTGACGAGAAGGTCCTGGCCTTGGGCGACCTCACGGCGCTGACCGCACCTTCTCACGCCGTCGAAGACAACGATCAGTTCCTGAGCAACATCGCTGACTGGCTGGTCGCTGCCGAGCGGGTGTGGGACTTGAGGGACTTCCCCTACCTCTTCCAGCGGCCGGTGGATCTGGTGCAGGTGTCTGGGGAGTATGTCGATCCTCGTCTCATCTCCGAGGTGGGGGTGCTGGGGGAGGTTCTCGGCCAGGCCCATCTCACTCTAAACCTGCGCGACACCGCCGATCCCGACAACGATGCCCTCTTGGTCGGGACCTTCGAAAACCTGGAGTTGGTCGAGGATTACCTGGACGATGCGGGGGTCACCATCACCGTGGTTGCGGAAGAGGAGGAAGAGGAAGCCGCCACGGCAACGGAGGAGGGAGAGGAGGAACTCAAGGACAAGATCGAGGTCGAGCGACTGGGCACAGTCCCCCTTGCAGGGAGTACCCTCTTCGTGGTTGACCGGAGTGTCGACCGCGTGGTGGTCATCGCCCTGGGCGAGGATGGAGGCGCCGCCGTCGCGGCTCTCGAGCGCCTGGCATACGGCGATTTCTTAGGCTGTGTAGATAGGGACGACGTAACCGTCTGCTCCACCGGTGAAGTGGAGGAAGGGGTAGGGCTGGACGAGGAGCCCGAGGAAGTCGAGGAGGAGGGGGCGCCCCGCATAGGCTCCGTCTTGCAGTCGGAGTTGGCGCTGGCGGAGGGGGTGCCGTGGTTGACGGAGTTGGCCGAAGAGGAGTACGATGTCACCTCTCAGGCTGGTGAGACATATACCTATACCGTAACGCTGGACCAGTCACGCGACGTGATCTGGATGTACGGGTGGTGCACGACCACTGAGGAACTGTTGAGGCAGAACTGGGAGAACATTATTCTGGCCTTCACTGTGAACGGCGAAGACGTCCGCCTCGACAGGTTCGCCATGTTGGAAAGCGGCTTCGAAGACCAGCACTGCCGCCTCTACTACGCGCTGGTCACCGACTGGCCGCAGGGTGAACACGTGCTCATCACCGAGGTCACCTTCGAGACGGAGCTGGACGACGGCACTGATGTCTACCCCGCGGGTACTCACTGGTACAAACACATCGTGTCGGTTGGTGGGTAGACCGCACGGAAGACGCAGCTGAGCGAGTCATGCCGCGGGGGGATGTGGAAGCCCCCCTCACGGCCGCCGAACGATTGGTGGGTGGCGCGGCGACATCCCAACGGGCCAGCCTGTTGCGAGAGTGTTTGATTCCTGGTATGCGCTCGTCGCAGGAAGCAGGGGGAAGCACCTTTGTTTGGTAGCTTCTGCCGTGAGGCTCGTCTTGGCTATCGAGGCGGGCCTTTTGTCGTGCCACGGGACCTTTGGTGGACAAGGGCAGTCACACCGCCTGCAGACCCAAGATGATATTGGGAGTAACCGAGCATGATTGTAGTCACGGGTGGCACAGGACACATCGGGAACGTCCTGGTTCGCGAATTGCTCTCCAGGGGTGAGACCGTACGAGCGGTTGTGCCCTCCTGGGAGGACAGGACACCCCTCGACGGGTTGGAGGTCGAGATCGTCGACGGCGACGTCCGCGACATTGATTCCCTCAGGGCGGCCTTCCGAGGGAGCGACTTGGTCTACCACTTGGCCGGGATTGTGGCTATCACTGCAGGAAAGAAGGAACTGCTCCGCCAGGTCAACGTGGAGGGAACGCGGAACGTGGTGCAGGCGTGTCTGGACGCTTGCGCGCGGCGGCTGGTCTACACCAGCTCCATACATGCCATCATCGAACCGCCCCCCGGCACGATTATCGACGAAAGTCTTCCCTTCGACCCTGAAAGGACAATTGGCGACTATGCCCGATCGAAGGCCCTGGCCACTCTGGAGGTGCTCAAAGGGGTGGAGGCTGGTCTGGATGCGGTAATCGTGTGCCCCACCGGTGTGATAGGGCCGTATGATTACGCGCCCTCAGAGATGGGGCAACTGATGATCCTGGTTGCCGTGGGGAAGCTGCCAGCCTACATCGACGGGGCCTACGATTTCGTAGATGTGCGCGATGTGGCGCAGGGCTTGATCCTCGCTGCCGAGCGAGGACGCACGGGAGAGGCCTACATCCTTTCGGGCGAGCGGATCACTGTGCGCGACCTACTGTCCTTGATAGAAGAGGCCACCGGAGGCAAGGCGCCCTCACTCAAGGTGCCCTTCGCCCTCGCTCGTGTGGGCGCGAAGTTCACCCCGCTCTACTACCGTCTGGTGAAGAGTAAGCCCCTGTTCACGGAATACTCGGTGCACGTGCTGGCCGGCGATTGCTTCACCACCTGCGAGAAGGCCCGTGACGAACTGGGGTACTCGCCCCACTCTCTGAGCGAATCCGTTCGCGACACCATCCGCTGGTTTGAGGAACAGGGCAAGCTGCAGATGCACTCCAGCCCCGCAGCGAAGCAGCGGTCGTAGCCCGGGCGCAAGCCCGCCGACGCATAGCGCCTTCCCTCTTGGGGAAGCATCCTGTCTTACCTGGCTTCTGTGATTTCCTCGCCTCCACGAGAGTGTCGAGAGACCGCGGTGGCAGCGCACTGGCTTGGAGATCCCAACCGACCAGCCAACGGGAGATGTGGGAAGCATGGTGCGGAACCGGCTTCAGCCGGTTTCCCCATTCGTAGCACAGGAATTCACTCCCGCGCGACTCTGCTCCGAGCACCGCGCTCTTTGCTACACTTGACAAGTGAGACACATTGTCATATACTTATTGGCGAAGGTACACATCGACTGGGCCTGTCGCAGGAGGAAGAGGCTCGTCCGTAGCTGTTTTCTCACCCTGGACTGCGCGGCGTCGTGTGAGTGCTGAATCCGTATAGAAGTGGGAGCTTCTTTCGGCACAGCCGCACCTTCAATCCAAAAAAGGAGAGTGGAGCAGCTATGGAAGAGGAAAGAGTCACAGGGACCGTCAAGTGGTTCAGTGAGCGCAAGGGCTACGGCTTCATCGCCCGCGAGGAGGGGAAGGACGTATTCGTCCACTTCTCGGGCATCCGCGCCGGCGGGCCTCGTTCCCTGAACGAGGGCGACAAGGTGGAGTTCTCCATCGAGACTGACCAGCGCGGGCCCAGGGCCGTCGATCTGGTAGTGACCGAATCAGCTCCGCGCGAGAGCTACGGCCGTTACTAGGTGCAACAGAACTGAGCGCGATCCCGAGAGGGCCTCAGAGTGAAACAAACACTCTGAGGCCCTTTTCCCTGTGGACGCATCCTGGGCCGCGTCCTAGGCAGGGGAATGATGCTCTCAGGCACCTGAGCTTCTCGCCAGATTCATCCTGAGCCGCGCCCTGAGCCCCAGGTATGTCGCCGTGCTGTGGAATCTCTTGTGGTCCCGCAGGGACCTTGTGACTTCAGCGCAGGACTGCCTCCCCCTGGGATAAGCGAGGGCTGAGGGGGTGGTGGAGCCCATTTGACAAATCTTAGGATTTCTTGTAGGCTTAGCACAGAAGGTACACATTGAGCTTGCGTGTCGTTGGGGGAAGAGGCTCAACCGTAGCTGTTTTCTCGTCCTCGACTGCGCGGCGCCGTGTAAGTGCTGAATCCGTATAGAAGTGGGAGCTTCTTTCGGCACAGCCGCACCTTCAATCCAAGGAAAGGAGAGTAGAACAGCTGTGGAAGAGTCCAGAGTCTCCGGGACCGTAAAGTGGTTCAGTGACCGCAAGGGCTACGGCTTCATCACGCGCGATGAAGGCAAGGACGTATTCGTCCACTTCTCGGGCATTCGCGCTGGCGGACCTCGTTCTCTTAACGAGGGTGACAAGGTGGAGTTCTCCATCGAGACCGACCAGCGTGGGCCCAGGGCCACCGACTTGGTGGTGACCGAGTCCGCTCCGCGCCAGAGCTACAGCCGGTGGTAGGCCGAGCTTAGCGGCGCGAGCCAGCGCACGCGAACACGAGAGGGCCTCAGGGGCAATCGCCCCGAGGCCCTTTTCTTTGAGCTGGTAGCCGCATCTTGAGCACCGTTCTGAGGCCAGTCGAAGGATCGAA
>CAZNMJ010000166.1:0-7572 GCA_964573815.1 uncultured Anaerolineales bacterium | reverse complement strand
CCCGGGTCGGAGCGCATCAAGACAGTCACGAAGCCGTTATCCTCGTCAATTGGCTGACCGTCGATTGCTGTGATGATGTCTCCTGGCTCCAAACCTGCTCTATCAGCCGGGGTGCCGGGCTCCACTTCCTGTATGTAGGCGCCGTATTCCACGGGCAGGTCGTAGGCGGAGGCTACTTGAGGGTCGACGGGTATCCAGCTCACGCCCAGATAGGGACGACGTACCTGTCCATATTCGATTATCTGCCCGCTCACTTCCTTGACCGTGTTGCTGGCGATCGAAAAGCCCAAGCCCTCTGCCACCGCGCCCGTCTGACTACCTCTCACGATGGCGGTGTTGATACCGATGACCTGGCCGGATGCACTGATCAATGGCCCACCGCTATTGCCCTGATTGATGGCCGCGTCAGTCTGGATGAGACCCTCCATCCACAGACCTTCCGCCACCTCCAACCGGCGACCCACGGCACTGACCACACCCACGGTGACCGTGCCCTTGAAGACGCCCAGAGGACTGCCGATGGCAATGGCTGGTTCTCCCGGCTGGAGCGTTGCCGAGTTGCCCAGCTCCGCCACGTCGGGCACCTCTCCCGCGACCTGGAGCACCGCCAGGTCGGAGAACGCGTCGGCGCCCACCAGAGTGGCGGGAACCTTCGTGTCATCTGCGTAGATGACCTCGAGGCTCTGGCTGTTCTCCACCACGTGGTTGTTGGTGACGATGTATCCTTCCTCACTTATGATCACGCCCGATCCGGAGGCCTGTGGCTCCACCACCTGTCCGAACATGTCTCTTTGTGGGGGCAAGGTGTTAATCACCGTGACGACGGCAGGCTTCACCTCAGCCACGGCTTCGACAATCGCCGAATCCTCCGTCAAGGTCACATGAGTGACCTCCGTGGGCCTCACAGCTGCTCTGGTGGGCGAAGGCTGCGCCGCTGGATTAGGGCTGATAGTGCCACGGCCTATGAGCCAACCCAGCAGCACTCCGCCACCTGTCGTCAACAAGATACCCGCTATCACGAGCACCGCGATGACTGCATAACCGCAGCCTCGCTTACGCTTCTGCTCTTCCATCTTCGTTCATCTCCTACTCTAGCCGATAGATTCCTGGTTCTGTGCGCCCACAGGAGGCCCCAAAGCGTAGGTATCGGGAACTGAAGCCTCGGGGGCCGTTGCTGGTTCTCGCAGCTCGACAGCCACCCCAGGGTCTGTGGGCGTTGGCTCAGGCTGGAGTATGCCGCAGGCGACGGCCCATAACATCACCCCGAGCAATAGTATGAACTGCACAAAAGGTTGCATCTTGTCCAAGCCACACCTCCTAGTTTACCAATCGCCAGAAAGTGACTTCAAGACAGACGTGCAACGCTCTGATCCCGCTCTCGGGAACGCAGTTGCGTGTTTCCATAAGTGATGACGGTGTCTTCACCACATCAATTCTATTCTACCGAAGATACTCTTCCAACACACCGGGCATGCGTTCAGTCTTCTACCTGTACGATTGTCTAGTTCTCTGCTTGACCATTTTTTCAGGTGATCGAGTTGGAACGCTGTCACCTGTCACTGCTAGTCCGTATATGCGCCGGAAGCTCGTCCAGATTCTCCCAAGAACTCCTTCAACTCGCTTCCCGCTGGATATTGATAGACTCTCAGATCGAACTCGGGTACGACGCTTAGAGCATGACTCAAGATCTCTGACTGAACCGCCTCGTAATTGTCGAGGTTCGTGTCCGTGGAAAACGCCCAGATTTCGACAGGCAAGCCATTTGGAGTTGGAGCCAGTTGGCGGACCATGACCCTCATGTCCTGATTGACCAGTGGATGGCTCCGCAGGTAGCCGGTCACATACGCCTGAAAGACATCGACGTTGGTGACACGCCCCTCGATCAATAGACCGCGACCAGTGTACTGAGCCGCCTCGCCGTCTGCCGCGATTTCCATCATTTTCCTCTCAATGTACTCCCGCGCATGGTCTAGCTTGGAGAAAGCTTCGAGCATCTGGTCGGTGCAGACCTTGATGGTGCTGATGTCAATGTAGACCGCTCTCTTGATGCGCCGCCCGCCTGACTCCTGCATGCCACGCCAATTCTTGACAGCCTCCCTGACCAGGGCGTAGGTAGGAATGGTCGTGATCGACTTGTCGAAGTTCTGTACCTTGACCGTTGTCATGTTGATCTCCAGGACATCTCCGTCAGCGTGATACTCGGGCATTTCAATCTGGTCGCCTATGGCTACCATGTCGTTCGCTGCAAGCTGTATGCTGCCCACGAAGCCCAGGATGGGATCGTGGAGAACGAAGCCCGACACGGCAAACAACGCGCCAACAGTACCCAGGACGACGACGAGAGGTAGGTCTAGTAGGAGCGAGAGAGTCAGGACTCCGGCAAGCAGGTAGACGATGATCCTGCTCGCCTGGACAACGCTCCGTACAGGAGCTTTCTTGGACAGTTCCGAGGTCTCGTAGAAGTCAAGCGCGGCATTTAGAGTGGCATCAACGGCCAGGGTGCCGATGAAAGCCAAGAGCAGCCACATTGCCCTCTGAACGGTTCGTATCACTTCCTCGTGCCCAGCCAGCACATGTGGGATGGCTGCGTACATGACCACGAGCGGCGCGAGGATGCACAGTCGGTGCAGGACTCTGCGTTCGAGCAGGATGCTCGCCAACTGGCCCCTGCTGGTCTCAATGGCTCTGATGGTCCTTCTCACCAGAAGGTATCTCGCAACAGCATAGGCCACGACCGAAAGAATGACCGCCAGGGCAAGGGCGATCACTCTGGATACCGCGAGGGCAGTGCTGGGTGAGTCAACCAGACCGAAGTTCAGCAGGATGTCCCTGAGTGCTTCTAGTACCGTCATGACACTACTCTGTTCCCCTTGGCTGCGTCCGGGGCACGGCCTGCCCGCGACCGCTCAGAGGGCGAGGCGTGCGTGGTTCCAACACCTCAATCAACCACTCAGCGTCGATGCTGCGGGGCAGACCGATCATCACCAACTGGGAGCGAGGCTGAGCTTCGCCCCAGCCGCCGCCCCGTTTCAGGCTCCAGCGCTTGCCGACCAACTGGAAGATCGTGCGATGATCTGCGTCGTCACCCAGGTAGAGGATGCCTTTTGCACGGATAACACCCTCGGACAGCGCCTCCACCATGCCGCGGAAAGCGTCTCGGTCGAGCGGCTGGTCGCCGCTGTAGCTCCAGGTATCGTATTCCACGTTGTGATGGTGCACGGCAGGGCTGGCAGCCCTGCCGGGACCGCCAGTCCTCACATCCCCCAGCAGCAACGGCACCGGCACAACGGCATACGATGCCTCCACCACACGAGCATCGGGCACCAACTCTTTGAGCCAGGTCCATATGTCTCTTAGGATTTGGGGAGATACCAGATCCACTTTGTTCAGCAGGATCACGTCGGCACCTAGCAACTGGCGCTTGACGGTCTGCCCAACGTATTTGTCCTGGGCTTTGGCCCGCACGGTTTCTGCATCGGCCACGACGATCACGCCGTTGTGCTGCAGGCTGCTGGTATGTCCATATTGCCCCAGATTGAACGGATCAGCCACCCCGCTGGCTTCGATCAGGATATGCTCCGGCGGATCCTCCCCATCGGTCAGTTGCTGGAGGGTCAGCACCAGGCTGCTGCCCAGGGTGCAGCAGACACAGCCATTGGCCAGGTTGATGGTATCGCTGTCCTGGCTTTCGATCAACTCGGCGTCCATGTTGATGCTACCAAAGTCATTGACGATGATGGCGAGGCGCAACCCGGCATTGTGACGCAGGATGTAGTTGACCAGGGTGGTCTTGCCCGCGCCCAGGTACCCACCGATGATTGTCAGGGGAATACGGTTGGCTGCCATTATCACACCGGGAATTTCACCCCACCCAGCACCGTGCCCCAAACAGGAATATCCTTGATCGATATCGGGTCGACATCCAGTGGGCTCTCGTCGAGTACGGCAAAGTCAGCCCGTTTGCCGATCTCGATACTGCCGATCTCGTGATCCATGTGGATCTGATAGGCGGCATCCACGGTAGCGGCATAGAGTGCATCGTAGGCGCTGATCTTTTCGTGTTCGCCCAACACGCGGCCTTTTGGCGTGAGTCGGTTGACCGCACACCACATCGTATGCAGGTGTCCAATGGGCGAGACCGGCGAGTCGCTGTGGAACGAGAAGGAAACGCCCTCGCGTCTGGCTGTTCCGCAAGGGTTGATTTGATTGGCCCGCTCTGGTCCCAAGATCACTTCATAGTGCTGGTCGCCATAGTAATAGACGTGGTTCACGAAGAAGTTGGCACACATGCCGAGAGTGCGCATTCTGCGTAGTTGGGCAGGAGTGGAAAGCTGCACATGCTGGGCCGTGTGGCGGTGGTCCAGCCAGGCGTATTCCCGCAAGGCCTCGTCGACGGCATCAATCAAGAGCTCGGTCGCCTGGGCGCCATTGGTATGGATGTGGCAGTTCAGTCCTTCTTGATGATAGGCCTTGATGAACTCTTTGAGTTTCTCTGGGGGCAGGTACCACAACCCGTTTTCAATACCGTTATAGTATTCGGGCCACAAGATGCGGGCTGTGAAACCCTGGATCGAGCCATCTACCCAGATCTTGATGCCACCGATGCGCAGTTTGTCCGTATCCTGGGCTTGCGCGGCGCGGATGATGGGGATGACCTCGGCGGGGCTGACCGGTGCGCCGAAAGATCCTGGTCCGAAGTAGGGAATCACGCGGACCGGATAATCCGGATCGTCCACAACCCGGTGCCACACGACAAACTGCTCAGCATCATGCACCGGCACAGTGCCCAGTTCGGTGACGGTGGTATGGCCGGCCCGCGAGGCCAGTTTGCCGAAGTTCTCGATCGCTTTGGCGGAGCGGACGTTCGACAGCAGCTTCACAAATGCTTCTTTGGCGAGGGCCATCACCGCGTGCGTCTGTAACTCTCCGAGCGGTTGACCATCGTTGCCTTTGACCAATCCTTCGATGTCCAGATCGGCAGTGATGCCCTCTTTCTGCATCAGGGCCGAATTCACCGTGGCCACGTGACCGCTCATGTGCAAGAGAAAGATCGGGCGGGATGTAGAGACCTGGTCGAGTTCGACGGCATAGAAGCGTGTGCCCTTGGGGAAATAGATGGGATCGAAACCCCAGGCCAGCAGGGGAGCATCTGGATCATCCATCTGGGCCTCGAGTTCCTTGAGCCGTTTTATGACGGCCGCCACGCTCTTGGCTCCGGGGACGTGGGTCCGATCTGGAGCGGTGCGGTCATAGTACCCCAGATAAGGAGCAGAGGCCCACAAGCCGCCTTCGCCAATATGCCCATGTGCTTCGATGAACCCAGGGACCAGCACTTTCTCCTGGAACGTGTCATCCAACTCGTATGAACCCCAACCCTCCAATTCTTCGAGGGTTCCCACACCGAGGATACGTCCATCTCTGACGGCAACCGCTGTTCCTACGGGATTGCTGGGATTCATAGTGACGATCTGTCTGGCAACAAGAATGATAACGTCTGACTCCATGATTCTCCCCTCTTTCTGGGATTGTGCTAGGGCTACGCGAACTCATCTGCCGGCGCTTGCGCCCCGTGGTCTGAGATACCGCAGGGCCAGCGAGAGCCCTGGGCCCCTGTGCCAGTCGCAGCGGAATGGAGATTTGCCAGGACTACCCCCGACGCTCCTTCCGCTGATCGAAATCAACGCGGAAGTACCTCTCGAGCAGCCGCATACGCCAGATCAGCAGCAGGGCGAACGCCCAGACCACAACGACGACGCCGACAAACAGGTAGTGCGTTGGTTCTCGCAGTGCCCCTATCTTGAAGAAAAGGTCGGCCAACCGCGTCGGCGCCAATAGCACAAAGAGGACCATCAGGACCGCGGCAACCAATGCTGGGCGCCGGTCAGCAGTCGATGCTTGACCCAGCATCCAGGCTCTGGTCGGCGGCTGCACAAAAACAAATAGCAATAGTCCGCATGCCGTCAAGGTGTAGGTGACCGCAAGCTGGGCATAGGCGACATCTTGCGTTGTCACTTCGACCGTGAGGTAGACTACGAGGGCAGCCACACAGGTGGTCATCGCCGCTGGCAGCACAAAGCGGGCCAAGCTCGCGCCCAGGCCGCCTTCAGGCAGCGCCCTCGCAGGTGCCCAAAAGGACAGGGCCACGGCGGGAATGGTCAAGGTGGCCAGGGCGATGATGGAACCATGCGAGGGGTGATAGATTAGGCCAATGTTGAGGGCGCTGATGGCGATGAGCACCAAGACCATGTACGTGATTTGCGTCAGATTCAGCTTCATGATGTTCAGTGTGCCATTCACGATGCGCTCTCCGCCTCTGAGAACCCCACCCAGGCCCTCGAGGGAGTCCTCCAACAGCACGATGTCGGCTGCACCTAATGCAGCTTGGCTCCCGCCTTGCATAGCAACGGCGAGATCAGCCTCCATCAGCGTAGACACGTCATCCACGCCGCTACCCACCATGGCCACGTACCGGCCCCGTCCACGCAGCGCGCGCACGACTTCCCCCTTCAACTGTGGGGTGAGATGGCCGAAAACCGTCGTTTGCTCAACGGTTCGAGCGAACTTCGATTCCGCCACGGGGTCCAGGTCGCGCCCGGAAACCGCACGCAGGGGCATCTCCTCCTCCTCGCCCAGTCCCAGGGCTCGAGCGGTGGTGGCCACGGTATCTGGATGGTCCGAGGATAGGATCTTGACGTCCACGCCGGCTTCGGTGAAAGCCTTGACCGTTTCCTTGGCCTCAGGGCGCATCTCCTCGGAGAAGCGCAAGAAACACAGCGGTACAAGATCCACGGGCAACCGAGCTTGCCCGCCGCCGTCCTGAAGCGGGGTCACGTCGGGCCGGTAGGCGAAGACAAGAACAAGCTGCTCCGTCGCGGTCTCCTTGGCCTTGTCCTCCTCCGAAGGTTCTGGTGACCCCCGTACGAGGCGCTGCGCCCTATTGAAGAGCCTCCTGAAGGCTGATGGTTGTTGTGTTTCTTCTCCCGAAGTGCTCGAATTGGTTGCTGGCTGCTCTTCGTCTCCAACTTGTGATCCGCCCGTCTCCCGTCGGTCGTCTGCGACTAAGAACGATTGATCGTCAGAACCGTCGCTAGCCACCCCATTCTCTGAGACCTTCTCTGAACGCCGGAGAAAGCCACCTGCCCGGCTCCGGAACCTCTTCCAGATCGACGCCTTTGGGGTTTCCTCCTCCTCTGCCCTGGGTCCCGTCTCTGGCTGCGGGGTGGTGACGTCCACCACGAGATTCTGTCGCACTGTCTCGGGATAGCCCAATACGTAGGTGCCCTTCAAGTCGACTTCATCGAAGGCGATGGCGCTCCAGCCATACAGCGACACAAACGGCGCCTCGTCGAGAACAGGGCGGCGGTTGCCGGCCAGGGCATCGGAGAGGCTTCTGATGATCGGGCTGCTAGTAGCCGCTGTGCTGTACACGTAATCGGCGAGGATGCGCTGGATTCGATCCTCTTCCAAGCCCTCACGGTCAGGCGGTGGATCGATGTAGTCCAGATGAACCTCAGTGCCGGTCAGTGTGCCGGTAGTGCCGAAGCAGAGCACATTCACGTAGGCAAGCGACTC
>CAZNMJ010000165.1:0-7656 GCA_964573815.1 uncultured Anaerolineales bacterium | reverse complement strand
GCATATAGTCCACCTCCCCACTTGACATATCGCTTCCCCCAACGACGTTTGTCGCTATTCTTGTCGGTCTGCACCTTGTCAACCTAAACCGAACCGACTAACTGATCGTCCCAATCAAAAACAAAGCCGGACTGCCGAAATCCTTCGGCAGCCCGGCTGTCCTCGTACGGTAACAAGCCGCGTCGTGGACCCGTAGGCTTTGCGCTCCTCGCCTCGGTGAGGATTGCCCTTCTCGGGATTCTTTGCAGCAAACTGGTCTTCTATGTCCAGAAGGATCCGCAGGAGCCCGCTCGCTGGTGAAAAAACAAACAACCGGCTACTAGTAGCCGGTTGCACCACTGGCTCCTCGCCGCTCAGGTGCCCATCCTCGAGCGACGATTCATCGCCTCTACTGCGCCAACAGCGATATCGAATCTATGCTATACTACATTTATACACCAAAATGGCTCAGAAGTCAACCACTTATGACCGCCCGCATGGTTAAGATACGGTTAAGAACGCCCCATTACGCAATCTCTCCTGGGTTAGTGCGGTCGAATCTGCGTCTTTCAAAAAGGTAGCCAAAGCCCCGGACGTTAAGCAGATGAGCTGGCATGTCGGGAGCAGGCTCGATCTTCTTTCGCAGGTTGTGGATGTGCACCTTCAGCAAATCGCGCGCCTGCGCCGAAGTGCAATCGTAGCCAAGGACTTGCCTCACCAGGCTCCGATACGTGAGGGCACGGCCGGCATTGTTCAGCAGACAACGCAGTATCTCGAACTCGGTGGGTGTCAGCTCCACCGGCCTGCCATGCACCCTCACCTCTCGACGGAAGACATTGATGGCCAATGTGCCGATGTCGAACTGTCCAGCATGCCCGGGCCGGGCCAGTCCCACGCGCCGCAGCAGCGCGTACACCTGTGAGAGGAACATCTGCTCGGTGAAAGGTCTCATGAGGTGGGCATCAGCGCCCGCGTTCAGCGTCCGCGCCAGCGGTATCTGCTGGCGCCTGGTACCTACCACAAGGACAGGTGCTATGCTTCGCTGACGCATTTCCCTACATAGCTCCTCTCCCCAAGCACCGCCCGGCCCTAGGGTCAGCACGATGGCGTCCGGAGGATTCCGGTCGATGTGCTGCAGCGCCCCGTCACTGTCCGAGGCGACGGAAGCGTCTATCCCTTCGCTTTGGAGGATCTGGACCACCATATCCGCTACTTCGTGGTCCGGTTCCACTACCAAGATCGTAATCATTGCATAGCTCTCCTTTGCGCGTACAAGTGGATACTGGCAGAGCCAGCCACCGAATCCTCGAGCGCCGTCGACCCCAGTGTTGGCCGACCGTAGTGAGCCTCTGTTCCACGGTCGTATCTTCTGTCGTTCGGCCGGCCGCTTTGAGATCTGTTGCTCGTAGAAGGTACCACTTCTGGGCGCCATTGACAAGAAAGGTGCGTAAGTGAGCCAAGACATCGTGACCACGTCTTCAGGCTTGTGAAGGCTGTTTTGACTCCCTACCGGAGCACCTCTAGAATCTCCGTAGCCATTGCCTCGCTTGCCGCAGCCGTGAGGAAACGATAGCAGCCATGGGCGTATGAACCGGCAATCGCTGACTCGTCGAGCACGGAAGCTCATCATTCGTAGCGCAGGCTTTCGATCACACTCAGAGAAGCCGCCCACCTAGCAGGATACGCGGACGCGGCCAAAGACAGCAGTACAGGGAGGATAGAGACCAGCGCGACAAAGCCAAAGGGTATCACATACCGGGGATCGAAATCGGCCGACCGACTGAACTCAACTATGACCACGGAGATCAGGATACCGGCGGCCGCGCCCATCAGTCCTCCCATGGCACCCATGGTGCCGGCTTCCACCAGCACCATGGCCAATATCTGCTCCGGATTCATCCCGGCTGCTCTCAGCAGACCGATTTCGCGTCGCCTTTCATTGACATTGACTATCATCGTGTTCGCAATCCCCAGTCCACCCACTAGCAGTGCTGACGCTACCATGGCTGTCAGAAGAGCGAACAGGTCCCCTATGGCCTCTCTCACGCTGTTGACGATCGTGTCTACGGGGTTCGCCTCCATACCGTACAGCTCAGCTTGCGAGGCCAGTGTTTCCTCGAAGGCCGCATTGTCGACACCGTCATCGGGCACGATGTCCAGCACATCAAACCCGGTCAGTCCGAAATGCTCGACCATCTGTTCCCACGGCAGGAGTATTGCTCCCTCTTCGTTGGCTGCTGGCAAAGAGTGAGCTGCTATCCCCGCTACACGGAACGACTCAATTCCTTCCTCGGTACGCAGGGAGATCTCGTCCCCCACTGATAGGCCGTACCGTTGCGCCAAGAGGGAGGGTATTATGACGGCAGGCCCCTGCTCCAAGATTGCGAGAGCTTGCGACCTCTCTGGAGCACCCATTTCCAAGGCCCCTTCGGAGAGGGACTCGGTCAAGGGCAGGCCTGCGGCGCCCAGGTACTTTCCTTGCCAGTTGACAGCGAAGATCCGGACAGGAAGGACCTTCTTCACGTCTTCCAGAGATGCCAACTCATCGGCGAACACCATTGGTTGTGTCACGGGTGACACGACCAGCCACTGGCCCGCGAAGAGCGATCTCACCCATCTCTGCCCGGCGGTAGAGGCGCTGGCCGCGGAGACTCCGAGAGCGACGATAACCGCCACCGCCACGGTTAGACCTCCGACAGTGAGGCTGGTCCTGGCGGGCGTCCGAACCAGATTGCGCGCGGCCAGGTCCCCTTCGCGACGCAGTATCCAGCGGAAAGGCAGGCTGGCGATGTTGGCAAGAGGTTGGATGAGGGTTTGAGAGAGGGGAACGAGCCCAACGCAGAGCAGCACAACGCCCGCGGCACTTACGAGCAAGGCCCCGCGCCCGCCTAGGATCAGAAGAATCCCCAGCACGACGGCCACCAAGCCGAAGAGCCAGCGGAGGCGTCCCCGAGTCGCAGACGGGCGCACATACTCAGGTCTGAGGGCCTCCAAAGCGCCGAGACGACTACCTTGCCACGCCGGCAGGCAGGCGGCGAGGAGAGAGACGCCGACGCCGGCCACCACGCTGAAGACCAGGTCGCCGATTCCCAGAGGTACGCTGCGGATGGGCACAGCTTGGGCGAGGCTGACGCCGCGAGCCAGAATCTGGGCCAGGCCCCACCCCAGGACCACCCCTCCCGCGGACCCTGAAGCGCCCAGAAGCAGGGCTTCGTAGAGGAAGAGGGTCAACACTTGCGCGCTGGTGGCACCGCCAGCCCGCAAGAGGCCGATGTCCCTGGATCGCTCCGAGACGGTTATAGCCAGAGTGTTGTAGATCAGGAAGCCCCCAACGAAGAGGGATACAGTTCCCAGAAGGAGCAGGAGACGCTGGATATCGCGCACGGAGTCTCGCAGGCCCCGCTCGACCGCCTCCGAGGGCACAACGATGAAGTCTTCCTGCAGCCGCCCTTCCAGCTCCTGGTGCATCTGATCGATGGTGACGCCGGGCTCAAGTTCGACGCTCACATGGCTGATCCTGTCTCCGAGCCCAAACATGGCCTGGGCAGTGTTCAGGGAGACGAAAACCACTCGGCCAAAGCTCGTCTCTCCCACGCCTGCCCGTGAGAGCAAACCTACTATCTTGAAGGAACGAAAACCGTCAACGGTGATGAGCTCGATCTCGTCACCTCTGTCGAAGCGCTTGAGCTGGGCCCAGCTCTCCATCAGAAGAGCGGTGTAGTTGGCATCGTCAGCCAGAAAGACCCCTTGGGAGAGATCGTAGGCCCGGAGTTCGGTTTCCTGAATGGGCTCGATGCCTATCAACTCCACGAACCCACTCTGCCCCTGCCCCCGATAGTAGGTTCTCTTCCTCACCAGAGGCACGGCTGTCCTCACGCCGGGCGCAGAGGCTATGCTCTGGAGAGCTTCAGCGCTCAGGCCCATATCGGACAGGGGTCGCACTTCCAGGTCCGCTTTTCCCACGACCTGCTGGGCCATCAAAGCCAAGCTCTCATCGAGTGCGTTATTGGTGGTGGCAGCGGCCATGAACATGGCCACTCCCAAGACCACCGCGGCGAAGATGAGTAGAGAGCGGACCTTATTAGAGGCCAAGCCTCTGTAGCTGAGCAATGAGAGGTCCCGCACTGTGCTCCTCACGTCTCCCCAAGGGTATCTGTTCCTGGATCACTCCGTCTCTTAGGATGACCACCCGATCGGCGAAGGCGGCGGCCTGGGCGTCGTGGGTGGCCAGGACAATGGTCTGCCCCAACTGAGTGCACGACTCCCAGAGGAGTTCCATCACTTCCAGGCCTGTGGTGTAGTCGAGGTTGCCTGTCGGCTCGTCTGCGAGCAGAATAGAGGGGTTGGGCAAGAGGGCCCGGGCGATCGCCACTCTCTGCTGCTCGCCCGCCGAAAGCTGATCCGGTTTGTGGTCCTGCACGTGGACCAGGCGCATGAGGGTTATGATCTCCGCCAGACGGTCGGCATATCTGTCGACCGGCCTCCCTGCGATCATCAGAGGCAGAGTCACGTTCTCGTAGGCTGATAGTGTGGGTATGAGGTTGAAGGCCTGGAAGACGAAACCGGTCTTCTCCCGCCTCAAGAGCGTCCGCGCGCGCTCGGAGAGCGGGACGATGTCCGTTTCCTCGATGGTCAACCGACCGCTGGTCGGCGTATCGAGCCCGCCCAGGATGTGCAGCAAGGTGCTCTTCCCGCAGCCTGAGGGGCCCATGATGGCCACGAAGTCCCCCCTGTCTACCGTCAGATCCACTCCCTTCAACACCTCGACGTAGGCGCGGCCGAGAGGGAATCGTCTGGTTATCTCCTCTCCGCGAAGTATGGTATCCACGTCACTCTGCCTCCCACAAACCCACTGGGGCCAGCAGTTCTCTCTACCCCAGGTTCAGGAAAAGGGAAAGGATGCGACGAACGATCTGCTCGATCAGTCCCATGGAACGGGCAGGCGGCAACTCGACCCGGGTCGAAGAAGGGGTGAAGGTCGGAGACGGGACCAAAGTGACCGTGGCCGAGACCGTAGCGGTCAGTGTGGGTGAACTGACCTCAGTCTCTTGGGTGGCCGTGGCCGACGGAACGGGTGTGCCGGTCGGCTCCGCACTAGGGCTCGGACTGGGGGTCGCCGTGGCTTGAGAGGCAGCCACTCCTGGCGGCGCCTGGGTGAAAAGGACGGTGTACACCTTCATCCCCTCGCCGCTCTCTGCCACGCCGGTCCCCAGGTTTGTATAGCCCGGCCACAGAAGGATCGCCCTGTGACTTGGACTGTTCATGAAAGCCTGTTCCACGGTCTGTACCGTGATGTAGTCGGGGGAGTTGTTGCGACCCAGATTCTCCCCCGCTCTCCAGTAGGGAATGCCTCTTTCGTCCAGAATGTCGAAGACCTGGTGCCCCTCGGGGGGAATGAAGTGGGAGAAATAGCCCTGGGTGACCATATCCTCGCTTCTGAACCTGGCCACTCCTTTCAAAGCATCGTCGGGAACAAGGGCCGGGACACCGTTGGAGGTCCGGTCGACGTTGGTGAGAACGATCAGTTCCTCCTCTGCCTGGCGAGGGTCGATGGCCATGACGGACGCGGTCGCCAGGGCTGCAAGGCCTCCCAGCAGCAAGAGGCGGAAGCCCAGACTCCGGTATCGGAAACGCTGCAAGAAGTTCAAAGCCTGCCTAACCCATCCGCTGTGCAGGGAAAACATCGCTTTCGGCCGCTCCCTGGAAGATCTGAGGACCAAACAGCGCCTGGGCTCCTCCGTCGATGCGCGGTGAGCTCCCATGTTCCTGAACTGAGTGGGTCATGCCCTGGAAAGCGAGATCACGCGCCTGTCCAATCAGTGACGCGACGTGAAGCGTCAAAGCGCTGGGCACAGCGCCCAGTATACCTAACGGCGACGGCGCTGGCCACCGGATACGCAAATGTATCATCAGACACCTGACCTGTGCGGCGATTTGACCGATTCCTGGCTCGGCACCCACGAGATTCTCCCTCATCGTTCGTGGCCAGCTGTTACACGTCAAACCTACTTCTGTCTCCGCAGCAGCTCAAGGGCAGCCGCTGAGGCGAGAAGCGCTGAGGCGATCCCTGTCAGCCATTGGACACCTACGGCACCGGAGGCCTCTGTGCCGGTTTCCGGCAACCTTTCCACGCCCAGCACCTCGATGAGGATGGTTGGTGTCGGGGTGACGACAATGGGCGTCGGCGTCGCCGGCACCGGTGTTGGTGCTGCCGGGGCGGGAGCTGGCCCGGGCCCCTTTGGCTTCGGCGTGGGTGTAGGTGTGGGTGGCTCCGGTGTCAAGGTGGGGACCAGGTAGCCCACGCCGAAGTAGTGGCAAGGGTCCTGGTCGCCGACGGTGCCGCCGCTGTATTCTGCGGTGGCGAAACCAAGATTCTCCTGCTGGCCTTCCTCGGCCAGGCTGATCGCCGTGCAGATCTGATCTGCGCTTGCTGCCAGGGAGTCTATGGTGCAGATCTCCCCCAAGACGGTGTCGGTTACCACGACGGTGGTGAGGTCGACGTTGCCGGTGTTGGAGATTACGAACGTCCAGAAGGCCGGGTCGTACTCTATGATGTAAGGGCCGGGCGGGACGTCGGCGTCATGCCATGTTGCGCTGTCATTCGACACGTACTTCTCCAGGACGATGGACGGGTAGTCCACCTCATTGACGAGGGTACAGGTTATGCTCTCCGTACCGGAGACAACGCTCGCCAGCACTGACTGGCCCTCCAGCGCACATCCCTGCCCGCTCACGCTGGTCAGGTGCCACCCCTCCGGACCGCTCTCGGTGATGGTGTACTGGCCCAGAGGCAGATCAGAGATTGTCTGGCCGCTGTCCACCAGGTAGGAAGAGCCATCAGAGCCCTCTAGCTGGAAGGTCCAGTCGTCGGGGAGCGCGCCATTGGCCTCGCTCTTCTCGACGCTGATGGAGCCAACCGCGGGCTCAACGGTGAGGCTTTCAGTGGTCAGCGCCGCACAGTCCTGGCCCTCAGCGGTCTGGTGCAGAAGGAGGGCGACCACGGTGTACTCGCCCGCAGAGCTGTAGGCGTGGCTGAACGAGTAAGGTACAGGATCATCGGCAGGATCGCCCTCCTGGAAGGCTCCCTCTTCAGAGGTCCCATCGCCCCAGTCTACGCGCGCCGAAAACTGGGCACCGGTGCACGGCTGGTAGGTCCCGCTGGCCGTGACCTGCTGGTCTACCGAGACCGGGCTAGGACTGACGCTCAGATTCAGGGCACAGCCCGGCAGACCTGGACAGGACGGCAGCGGTGCGGGAGACTCCTGCGCCACTGGAGCTGCAGCTTGATTCGCACTGGACGCCGCGGCCAGGGGCGCGCTGGCAAGCAGTGTGCTAACGATCAGCAATCCGACGCCAGCAAGGAACAGAATCGTCGAGGTCTGGCTTCTCATCATCTTCCTCCTTCCGTGGGCCACGCTGACCCGTTGTCTCGCACCATCGTCTACGCGGACCTCTGTCGGGCCAATAGTTCCTCTCGCTCACTGCATCTTTGCAGGCACCCGGGCCAGGCGGCTATGCAGTACAAGACGAAGTTCCTAGTATTCTGGCCTGACTCGTGACCTGGTCCAGTCAGGGATTTCCTCTTCCACCAGCCTGGCAATGACAGCCAGCCGCTCCGAGTATCTCCGGCTCTCGGCATCCCACCTCGTGCAGGTTAGCAGGGTCAGCACCGGGCTG
>CAZNMJ010000164.1:6848-7685 GCA_964573815.1 uncultured Anaerolineales bacterium | reverse complement strand
CTCAAATCCAAGCGCGTCCCCTGAGCCCACGGCGTTCGCTGCGCGTAGGTTGGCATTCTGACAACGAAACCAGAGACCTCGGAGGTTTTGAAAACCTCCGAGGTCTGAAGAAGTGGCACACTACGAAACACCACACCTGCTCAAATCCAAGCGCGTTCTCCAAGCCCACGGCGTTCGCTCACGTAGCTTGGCATTTTGACAACGAAACCGCGGCCTAAAGGCCGCGGCGTGGAATTGCTACTACTTTCATCCCACCGAGAGATGGTGATTTCATCCCCTGCCACGTCAATTGGATAGCGATCTCCCAGTCCCCCCTCGTCGCGCCTTCACCACCTCCGCCATAACGCTCAAGGCGATTTCCTCTGGAGTCTGAGCACCGATATCCAGTCCGATGGGCGCATTCACGCGAGCCAACAGATCCTCGGAGTATCCTTGCTCCTTGACCAGATCTAGTACGCCCTTCACCCGCCGGCGGCTCCCTATCATCCCTATGTAGGCCACGGGCTCGTCGATCACCTGGAGCAGGCACTCCATGTCATGGGTGTGCCCCCGGGTCATGATCGCTACGTAGGTCTGGTCGTCGAGAGGGTAGTTGGCCAATGTCTCGCCGAAGGGAGCAGCGAGCACCTCATCTGGGGCAGGGAACCGCTCTCTATTGGCAAATTGAGGGCGATCGTCCAAGACGACTACTTCGAAACCCAGCATAGTGCCCATCTTCGCCAGAGGAACTGCGATGTGGCCTCCGCCGGCGATGATGAGCGTAGGCGGAGAGACCTGTACCTCGATGAAGATGTCTGGGCCTTCCCGAGGGTCAGGGACCGTGCGAGAGATTCCTTG
>CAZNMJ010000164.1:0-6838 GCA_964573815.1 uncultured Anaerolineales bacterium | reverse complement strand
GAGTGCCTGGAGAGCTTGAGCTGTGACCCAGACATCACGGTCTTCATCGCCCAAAGTGCCCTGCGTCTGTCCGTCGGAAAGAATCAGTCTTCGAGGGCGGTCGTGGTCCGTCGAGAGGAGTGTGGCCAGGGCCACCTTCTTGCTGTCCCTGAACCCTTTGTTGATGGTCGCCAGGAACTCAGCTTCCTGCTCATCCCACAGATCAACGAAGATGCTCATCACCCCGCCACAGACCATCTCCGTGTCTAGCGTAACGTCCTCGGTGAGGTCGATCCGCACTGTGCGGCGCTGCCCGTCCTTGATGGCGTCCATCGCCGCCTGCCAGACCTCAGCCTCGCCGCATCCTCCGCCGATGGTGCCCACGATGTCTCCCGAGGGCCGCACCACCATCTTGGCTCCCACCTCTCGTGGGGTGGAGCCTTGGGTGCTGACCACCGTCGCTGTGGCGATGGTTTCACCACTCGCTACGTATTGCTGGACTTCCTCGTAGATGGTTCGCATGGCCGCTTCGAGTGCCCCACTGTCCCAGGCATCATAGAGGAAACAGCTAACTCCTCCTGTCTCAGTGTCAGCGCAGCTGCTCCCCTGTCACAGTATACATCATGCTCGCAACGTCGTCGAGCGCTTGAGAGCGTGGAGCCTGTGGAGGGAGACGATTTCGTCCAGGTGATCAAAGAGGATGCGGGTTAGCTTCGTCGTCAGTAGATGGAGTAGACCTCCGACTGCAAGAGGCCGTCATCCCCGCGCTGTCATACGACAGACGCCGAGACCACTTTGCTCATCTCTTTGTGGCCTGCCTACTCCTGCCCCCCTGACACGGAAGTCGTCTTTTCAGTCGAAGGTCTGGAGGGGCGGTTTCCGGACGTGGCCGCGCGGGATTGGTTCACGATAGCAGCCAGGCCCTGGCTGACCAGGAAGTAGACCTTCCTCGGCGAGCCCCACGCGCCCAGCCTGAGCCCCAGTTCCCAATCGTTCCTCGGCCGCGAGCCGATGGCGTTGATCTCAGCTAGCTCAGGCTGGAGTTCGTCAAGGCTCGCCCCGTCAACCTCTCCAAGCACGTCCAGCTCTTCGAGCAGTTCCACTGCCCTGGTAGTGCGCGCGTCCTGCCGGGCAATCTCTTCCAGACTCATCAAGCCATGCCGAGCCTTGATGCGGTTCAACTCCAGGCTGGCCTCATAGCTGCTGAGAACGATATCCTCCCGCGTCATCCACTCCGTCTCATAGTTGAGCACGTTCTTCCAGCTGGGCTGCAACAGGGCCTGCCGGTGCTCCTCCAAAGTCCGGCGGAAGATGTGGTAGCCATGCTTCTCGGGCTCCTCGAAGGCCATGCTTCCCGGATCCAGGAAAGGCGCCAGTGGGGAGATGAAGGGATGCACGCGGCCGTCCTCGCCGTACCTGTCCAACAGTTCACCACAATAGGCCACCGTGTCTTTCACAGACTGGCGTGTCTGCTTAGGAAGACCGATCATGAAGTAGATGTCCAGGCGCTGGCAGCCAGTCGCGAAGGCGGCTTCGATGGTCCTCTCCACAGCCTCGTTGGAGTAGTGCTTGCCGAAGGTGCGCCGCACCTCCTCGTCATGGGACTCCAACGAGATCTCCAGGGCGTAGTTGGGGAGGGCCTCGGCCACCTGCCGCAGGAACTGCTCGCCTGCCGGTGTGAACAGTTCGAACGTGATGGGGTCTCGCAGGACCGCCATCTCGTCCAAGAAACGACGGGCATAGTCCATCCCAGCCTGCCGGATATCACCAATGACCATGAGAAACCCCCTGCCGAAACCGCGGATGTTCCTCACATCCTCTGCCAAGGCCTCTGGCGGGCGGAACGCAGGCTTCTCTCGACCCAGATAGCCCTTGAAGGCATATTCCGAACCCCCACAGGTGACGCAGTTGTGGGTACAGCCACGGCAGGTTATCCCCGCCCCCATGGGGTACTCCAGCCAATCCCTGAACGGCATGTACCCTGTCAAATCTCGGTCCCTGAGCACCCTCCTGACCATGGAGGCCTGGTCTATGGGGCGTATCTCCACCGATTCGGGCACATGCCTCAGAGGGTTGATCCTCATATTCCCTCGTTTGTCGTGCCAGGTGAGGTTGGGCACATCATCAGGTTCGCCCTCCTCCCTCAGGCATACAAGCAACTGAGCCAAGGGCGCTTCGGTGGAATCGCCACGCAGGACGTAGTCGACCTCGGGGTACTCCATAAGTTCCTCATGGTAATACGAGGCAGAGAAGCCCCCCATGATCACCGGCACATCGGGGTGCTGCCGCTTTGCGATCTTGGCCGTCTCCAGGGCACCCTGAGCGTGGCACAGCCAGTGGAGTCCGATGCCAAAAGCTGTTGGTCGCTGTGAGGCGATGAACCCCTCGGCTTCGAACGAAGGGTCATTCATCATACGAAGGGCTAGGTTGACTATGCGAGTCCGCAACCCTTGCTGCTCCAGGTAGCCTGCTATGGTGGCGAAGCCGAAGGGATACATTTCGAAAATCGGTGTCGAAGGCACCACCTCGCTGATGGGGCCGTATAGCTTCAACTCCCGACGGAAATCATACACACTGGGCGGGTGCAATATCACCAGGTCCGGTTTGCTCACTACCTCTTCTCTCCACACATGAAAGGATTCTGTTTATGTTAGGCTCAGCGTCCAGCAAGTGAGTATCCACAAGATCTGCCTTCTGTGGGCGAGATCTTCATCGAACGACGACCTGTACGCTGAAGGTCTTCTCCGCCTCCACGCCCTCTTCCCAGGGCCGCGTGTACTCGAGTTGCAGCGTCGTACTCCCCGCGGCCAGGGCGTCGAATCGCCAGATCTCACGCCCTCCGGAACCTACGAGGTCAGAAGACTCAGCCTCATACTCGTGGCCAGCCTCCCTGAGGATGCTCTGATCGATCTCGGCGATCTCCCACCCATAGCCGGTCGTTGGGTTCGACTCCAGGCTCAGCAGGAGAGTATCGCCCACGTTCAGGACAACCTCGCCCCGGTTGTCGGCCTCGTCGATCTCCACCCGGCCTGTGGAGCGACAACCTGGAGTAGCCAGCAGCACAGCACTCACCAACAGCACAAAACACAAGAACGTAGTTCGCATCATTGTCCACACATAGAACTCACGCACTGACACCCGGGTCGAATGCATCAGCACCTCGATGTCCCTCGAAGGAGCTCGCACCCGACCACGCGACAATGCGTGAGTCGTAAGGGGCTATGCCGGTTGCTTCATCCGATGAGTGATGGCCTTACCCAGGCGGCGAATGCCCTCGTCGATCATGTCCGAAGGGCACGTAGCGAACGTGAGACGCAGGGCGTCACGCCCTCGTCCATCGGGGTAGAAAGCCGTGCCTGGCACGAAGACTACCTTCTCTTCGATGGCGTCTTCCAGCACCTCCAAACAATCCACCCCGTCTGGCAACTTCACCCACAAGAACAGGCCACCTTGGGGCTGTGTCCAGCTGACCTCCCCGGGGAAGTACCTGTCCAACGACCCGAGCATGGCGTCGCGACGCTGGCGGTACGTCTCCCTGATCTCCTGCACGTGCTTCTCCAGGAAACCATCGGCGATGACCTGGTAGGCCACCATCTGGCTGAAGGTGCTGGTGTGCAGATCTGCTCCCTGCTTGGCCTGTACTAACTTCTTCAGCACCTCGGCGGGGGCCACGATCCATCCCAGGCGCAGCCCTGGGGAGAGCGTCTTGGAGAAGGTACTCATGTAGATCACGTCGCCCTTGAAGTACCCCTCGCGCTGCTCTCCGTTGCGATTGGCGCCTATGACCACCACGGGAGGTATGTGCTCACCTTCGAAACGAAGCTCGCCGTAGGGATCATCCTCCACGAGGGGCACTCCGTACTGCCGAGCCAAAGACACTAGCCGCTCTCGCCTCTCCTCGGACAGTGTGACGCCCCCTGGGTTCTGAAAGTTGGGGAGCACATAGATGAACTTGGGATGGGTCTCTATGATCTTCTCCTCTAACAGGTCAACTACCATGCCCTCATCGTCGAGAGGTACAGTGGCGTACGAGGCCTGGTAGGCTGTGAAGGCCTGAATGGCACCCACGTAGGTCGGGGCTTCGGTGATGATCACGTCGCCAGGATCCAGCAGCACCTTGCCCACCAGGTCCAAAGCTTGCTGAGATCCCGCTGTGATGAGCACGTTGTCCGCGCTGGCAACAATGCCGTACCTCGACATCTTCTCCACGATGAACTCGCGCAGTGGTGGGTACCCCTCGGTCGTGCTGTACTGAAGAGCATCGGTACCCGCGTTGCGCAGAACTCGAACACACGCCTCTTCGACCTTCTCAACAGGGAACAGCTCGGGCGCCGGCATCCCCCCTGCGAGCGATATCATGTCGGGCTGACTCGTTACCTTCAGTATCTCCCGAATGACGGAGCTCCGCATACCCTTGCTACGCTGAGCATAGCGATACTCCCACGACGTTGGCATTTCGACAACTCCTTTCGAGAACCACTCTCTCGCTCTTCGCCCAACAGCGAAAAAAAGCTCGCTACCCCCACTTAGGGCATAGCGAGCTAGGACAATCCTCCAGGCCACAACCAAGCATGGCCCGCCTTGATAGGTCCATGTTGATAATGCCTATCCTCTTCACAAAGATATTATAACCTCTAAGATGGCAAAAAGCAAGCGGTACAAGGCCAGGAGGCGAGGTCCAAGAAGGGCCCCATTCTCACTCATTGGCGTGCATTGCGCTCAACCACTCGATGTTGGCCAGACTCTCGATTGATTTGAACTCCGGATCACCGGTCAGCACGGTAGCTGCCTTGTCCTGGGCCAAAGCTATGGTGAAGCAATCCGCGTACGCCAGGGGGTAGTTCGCCTTGACGTGCGCTGCAGCGAACGTCAGCCGTCTATCGGCCTCGATCACCTCGATAGGCAGCTGATCCACAGCGGCGATAGTGCGGTGCGCTTCAGTCAAACCTCGCGCACGCTCCACGATATACACCACCTCTCCGTAGTTGATGAAACTCAGGTAGAGCCGCGTCTGCTCCTCCTGTGCCTGCCCGAGGACCTGGGCGACCCTTTGGTGACCCTCCTCACCATTCAGGTAGGCGAGCAGCGCGAAGCTGTCGAGGACGTAGCACACCCCGCTATCCCTCACGTTCTCGCTCCTTGACCCTTTCTTCCAGCAGCGCCCTGGTCAACGAGGAGCCCTCTAGCATGCCCTGGGCCTCATGAACAGGATCATCCAGTGAGGGAACCAGTGCCAGTACACCGCCATAGTCGACAACAGTTATGGTGTCGCCAGGTTTGAGCCCATATCGTCGGCGGTACTCTACGGGTATCACCACCCAGCCCTTTCGGGAGATCTTCGCAGTGGCCATTTATCACCTCCGTGTTATACTTCCACCAACAAAAGTATAACACAGCGCCCGGTGGAAGTCAAATCGGCGTACCCGTTCGCGTTCGCCGAAGTCCATGGCCGCCTAGAGGCAACTCCGTCAGAAGCCGTCGATCTGGATCAGAGAGCCTGCCAGGTCGATGCGGACCCCCGTGGCACAAGTTGTCAACTTGCGCTACGAGTTGATAGGTCATCGGGGTTCCCCAGGTGGTCACCTCGGCGCCGCGCGAAGCCAGCTGGTCGGATGCTTGCGAGAGTATCACCCGCTTGACCCGCGCTATTGGTGCGAGCGCACGTATGCTATAATACCAGCACTATGAACAGCACGTACGAACAACGCTCCAAGAAACTGGCCCGAGTGCAGAAGCAAGGGCGCGTGGACGTCGTAGCCCTTGTGCCAGGCGCTAACCTGCGCTATCTGACGGCTCTGGAGATGCACCCCACGGAGCGCATCACCCTGGCGCTATTTCCCGTGGAGGCGAAGCCTCTCCTCATCTTGCCCGAGTTGGAGGCTCCTCGCGCCAAGGCAAGCTTCGCAACCGAGGTCTCTCTGTACTCCTACTCGGATCAAGAGGGCCCTGACCCAGCCTTTCGACGGGCAGCCAGGGACCTGGACTTGAAGGGCAAGACCATTGGCGTGGAACACTTGCGCATGCGTGTGTTGGAGCTGAGGCAGTTGGAGCAGTATTCGTCAGGGTGCGAATTCGTCGATGGCGAACCTTTGTTGTCTCAGCTGCGGATCATCAAGGACGATGGGGAGATCGAGGCCATGCGCCGCGCTGCGGAAGTGAACGAGGATGTGTTCCGCCATGTAATGGAACTCATTCGGCCAGGCGTCGAGGAACTAGAGTTGGCCGCAGCGTGGCAGAAGACAGCTCTCGACGCCGCCGGTGGAGACTTGCCAGAAACGCCCATCGTCGCTTCCGGGCCCAACGGTGCCTCGCCCCACACCACAGCCACTGCCCGCCGGATCGAGAAGGGAGACCTGGTGACCATCGACGGCTTCCTACGCAGCGAGGGGTACTACTCCGACATCACACGCACCTACGCCGTGGGGGAGGTCGACGAAGAACTGGCGAACATCTACTCCATCGTGCAGGAGGCCAACGCTGCGGGCAGGGAGATCATCAAGCCGGGTGTCAAGGCCGAGGAGGTTGACCTCGCGGCCCGCCAGGTCATCGAGAAGGCCGGCTATGGTGAGTACTTCATCCACCGCACAGGCCACGGTTTGGGGTTAGAGATCCACGAACCGCCCTACATGGTCCAGGGGAACGAGCAGATCCTTGAGCCAGGGATGGCCTTCACTGTGGAACCAGGCATCTATCTACCTGGCAGAGGGGGCGTGCGCATCGAGGATAACGTCGTAGTCACCGAGGATGGTTGCGAGACGCTAACCACGCTGCCACGCGAACTGACGCGCCTATAGCAAGTACGGTGCGGCACGATCTCACAATACTTTCATTTGCGCCGCCGTGCCCGCTCCTTCGCCTC
>CAZNMJ010000163.1:0-7699 GCA_964573815.1 uncultured Anaerolineales bacterium | reverse complement strand
GCCGCCGACGCCACCACGGTTATGCCACCAAGGATTGGCGCAAGGGAGGAAGACCCCCTCTGGATCGTGCTTGTGACAGCCGGCCCGCCTATCTCCTCTTCCTCGGCCCGGAGCCTATCCAGATCACGCTCCAGGCGAGAGTCCACATCGCCACCGGGCCTCTCGGGTAGTTCCTCCTCAGTGCGCCCTGGCCTGGGAATTGGCTCCGCACTGGCCGTTGGTTCGAACTCCACCCAACCGTACTGAGGGAAGTACACCTCTACCCAGGCGTGGGTATCGCGCTCGAGCACCGCATAGAGTCCAGTCTCATCGTCGAACTCGCCCCCTCCGTACCCCACGGCTAGCCGTGACGGAATACCCACCGTTCGCGCCATGACCACCATAGCGGAAGCATAGTAGTTGCAGTAGCCCTCACGACTGTCGAAGAGCAGATAGTCAATGGCATCCCTGTTGCGAGGCGGAGGCTCTATGCTCTCGTTGTACTCTATCATCCGGCGCAGGTAATCCTGAATAGCGACAGCCTTATCGTAGACGTTGCTTTGAGGATTAGCTATCTCGGCAGCGAGTTCACCTATCCGCTCAGGCAAGCTGGACGGAAGCCGAAGGTATCGACTCGTGATCCAGCCGGGATAGTCGTCGCCAGCTTCCCTGAGGCTCTCCACATCAGCCACGGAGGCCGAAGAAATGATGGTGTACGGCCTGTCACGAGTGAGAGGCACGCCGCTCCTGATGAGGGAGACCGAAGCTGGAGCTGAGAATGGATCCGGCCGATCGGCTCCTTCTGCGTCGGCGAAGCTGTATCGAACCTCCAGGGGTATGTCAACGTCGACTGGTTGCCCCAGTCCGAATATCTGTCCGTAGCCTGACCAATTCGGCACAACGGTTTGCTTGACCAGGCGACGCAGCTCGTACTCACCCTCAATGGGAAGATCTTTGTCCGCGGGGATCATGGCATCCAGCGTGTCTGTGTTCTCCCAGCCGCTCCCGTCATATCGGTCATAGACTGCTCCACGCCAGTACCGTCCAACCTCGCTGTCCACCCACATCACTATCTCGTCACCCAAGTCGACCGGTCCGCCGAGCGCCAACTGCCGACCAAAGGGCATGTTCGCATAGTCCTGTCTGTAGCCTCGCACGCCCGAGAAAACGCGATTCCACTCGTCGCCCACCACCCGCCACGGTCCTTCGACCCGTGCCCAAAGGTCGGACAGCAAGGTACTCGACGATAGCAGCGGGACCAGCCAAACGGCTGCCAGGACGACAACCACCAGAAGGCCTCCGTCCCGCAAGAAGTATAGCCCGATATCCTGATCGTGGTGGGCATTTTGGACATCCCAGGACTGCACCTGAGCGTACACATACATCCTGACCGCCAAGAGCAGGGCGCAGAAGAGGTACAGAACGAAGAAGGGTACGACCTTGGATGAACTGCCGTAGACGATCAGCAGCATCGTTCCAGCCGTCAGGGCCAAGGCCTGCCAAACCCTGTGGGTGCCGAAGATCATCCAGGCGGAGACATATGCCAGCCACCACCCCAGGAGTGTGATCAGCAGCACGAACATCGCAGGGTCGGTGCCGGGCTCTCCAGCCGCCACTATCCTCAGCCAGGCATCAAACTGGTAGGCCAGAAGGGAGACACCATCTCTCCAGCCCAGACCCGGACCAACGAATCTCGCCATTGCAGCGAAGATGAGCACTACTGCAACGAGAATGCCGACTACGTGCCTCAAGAACCTGGGCCACCTAGTCCTAGTCATAAGGAAGCCCACAGCCAGGCCTCCCAACACCGTCCACTCCACTACCCATAGTCCCTCTACCCAGCCAGCCAACTGGATGCTCCAGGCTATGCTGAGCAGCATGATCATGAGCAGAAAGAACGATAGCTTCCCTTCTTCAACCTGTAGTCTAATCATTCCTTCTTAGCCAAGGTGAACAACTAAAGCCAGCCAGATATGGATGGCACTCGCCATCCTACCCATGCCCAATGCCCGTCGCTGGCACCTCTGACGTTGGGACCCCTCACCGGGAAAGTTCCCGAGAATCGCGAGGCTTGCTTCTCGGCGGCTTCGCATCTACTGCACAAGAGTGTGTCTGTCTCGGCGCTGAGCTGAGGGGACTGGGAGAACTACCGCAGTCGGGGATCGAACACATCCCGCAGGCCATCTCCCACCAGATTCCATCCCACCGAAAAGAGCACGATGGTTACGATGGGTGGCAAGTAGGTGTACCAGTACTCGAAGGCACTGGAAGGGGTCCCGATGATCCAATTGCGGCTGATATTGAGCATCGATCCCCAGTCAGCCAAGCCCGGCCGTCCGGTGAGGCCAAGGAAAGTGAACACGGCAGCCAACACAACCATGGCCCCGATGTCCGACGCGATCATCACAAACAGGCCCTGAGGCACATTGGGCAGCACGTGTCGGAAGATGATGCGCGGGCCTCTCGCCCCGACGGCTACGGCGGCCTCGACGTATTGCTTCGCTCGTTCTGCCAGCACGTTGCCACGCACAAGCCTGGCATATTGCATCCAGCCGAAGAGAATCAGCGACAGGACTATGATAGAGTTCACTGCAGTCGTGCTGGTCCGCGTGGCCAACCGGGTGGGGCCAAAAAAGGTCAGCATCAGAAGCGTCGCTGGTACTATAGGGAAGGCCATGAAGGCATCGGTAAGGCGCATCACGAAAGCATCGAAGAGTCCACCATAGTAGCCGCCTATAAGGCCCAGAAGGACCCCGATGAGTGCCCGCCCCAAAGTGACCGAGAGCCCGATCCTGAAGGCCACTCGTGTACCCCACACAAGCCCGTAGAACACATCATAGCTGCGCTCTATAGTGCCCAGAGGGTGTCCGGGCCTGGGTGGTCGCGGCTGTATGCTGTGGCCGTCCTGGGGAATCGAGTACGGGTCCTCTCCCTCGGGCGGAGCGATGACGGGAGCACCGAGAGCCACAAGTACGAAGGCCACTACGATCAACGCCCCTAGGACCAGCCCCGGACTGAGTAAACGTCTCACCCGCCAGTGCGGGACGCCGCGGAAAGTGGGCAGAGCCAACGGCTCGATGGCGGGCAGCCTGGGTGCTACGACCCGCCTATCCTCTTGTAGGGATGAGGCTGCCTTCCCAGCTCCCGCCTCGCCCACGCCGGTCTGCTCCAGTGTCGCCCTTTCCGACAGAGTCTCATATCCATACTTGCGGGAGATCACGTCCAAGAACTCCCCGACGGCTGTTACGACGCGCCACACGTTCACTGTGTACAAGGTGGCTCCTTGCGTCTGAGACGCCTTGTTCAGGGCCAGGTCAACACCGTTCAGTGTGGACGCGCACAGGTCGACATCTTCCGCGTCCAGTTGCCGGTTCAGGAGCTGGAGGATCAGCGAGCACTCTTTGCCAAGCTGCAGAGTTCGCGCGTAGAGGGCACCAGAAGATGCCCCTACCGATGTACTCGAATCGGACAGCAGTTTCTGCCCCAGCAGTCTCAAGGAATGGTAGTATATGTCCAGATGGGCCAGCGACTGACGGATTTCGTTGTACTTCCTACTGTAGTGTCTTGCCATTCACTCGCCAGTTCGCGTTCTCAGTAAAGCCTGATTCGAGGATCAGCGAAGGCATACAACAGATCAGCGATGAGGCTGGCCAGGACGGTGACTAGGCACGTGAAGACGGCGAAGCCCACCGCTACCGGTATGTCGGTGAACAACATAGCATTCGCCGCCGCACGCCCGATGCCGTTGATGTTGAAGA
Organism: uncultured Anaerolineales bacterium; assembly: GCA_964573815.1. Classification (GTDB taxonomy): domain Bacteria; phylum Chloroflexota; class Anaerolineae; order UBA7937; family B3-Chlor; genus CAYGAW01. Next base: position 3,962 of record CAZNMJ010000163.1, on the reverse strand, counting down.
CACTCTCGACCACAACTATGCCACTGATCAGCATGGAGGCCGCAACTCCGCCGGCGGAGATCACTGGCAGCACAGCATTGCGCCGCGCGTGAAGATTGACCACCCTCCTCTCTGGAACGCCCTTGCTCCTGGCCGTGGTGACGTAGTCTTGATGGAGAGCTTCGATCATCGAGGAACGCATGATCCGCGTCAGTAGAGCCCACACCGCAAGCCCGAGGCTGAGCCCTGGCAATACGAGGTGCCGGACGGCATCCCAGAATACCCTGAGGTCGAGATTGAGCAGCGCGTCCACCGTGTACATACCAGTGTAGACGTGAAACTCCTCGGAGTGTACAACGGGCCCCGCCCAGATGCTCAGACGCTCAGGGGGGAACCAACCCAGCCACGCGTAGAAGACGTTCATCAGCATCAGCCCCAGGATGAAGGAAGGAAGAGCCCACCCTAAGAATGTGGCGCCCCTGACCAGATGATCTGGGACACGATTCCGGTGCCTGGAAGCGAACGCACCCAGAGCCAGGGCCAAGGCCACTGAGGGCACGACAGCGAATAGCGCCAATTCGAGTGTGGCTGGCGTGCGCTGCAGGAGCCCCTCTAGCACAGGTTGCTGCCAACTGGGTGAATACCCCCAGTCTCCGGTGGCCAGCAGTCGCAACCACTTGACATACATGACTGGCCAAGGCTTGTCCAGACCGTGAATTCGGATAGATCGCTGGATAAGCTCGGCCTCTTCATCTGGCAAGAGGAACTTTTCGGTATACGGCACGTACACTCGGGCACGCAGTTCCACGGGAAGCCGCCACATGAGCGAGAAGAGGATGAGCGTAACGAGGAAAATGACTAGAGGCAGGACAAGCAGCCGTCGGAGCACGTATTGAATCAAGTCAGGAACCTTTCGGTGATGTAGTCAACAGCCCCTGGCTTGCGTGCGGCAAGCCGGTACTGCGTCTAACCTATAGATATGCCAGCTTCGTGCCCCGCAGGTTCAGGCCCTTGTCAGCCCACCCGCCAGCAGGCAACCCAATGGTCGTGGGAGGCCTCCTTGAACTCCGGTTCCTGCTCCTCACAAATGTCCATCTTCACGGGGCAGCGGGTGACGAAGTTGCAGCCAGCGGGCGGATTCGCGGGGCTCGGTACATCACCGACAAGGATTATCCTCTTCCTGGTCTCCTCCACGACCGGGTCGGGGATAGGTACGGCTGATAGAAGCGACTGAGTGTAGGGTTGCAGGGGATTGTCGTACAACTCGGCTCGGTCCGCGATCTCGAAGATCTTTCCCAAGTACATTACGGCAATGCGGTCGCTGATGTGCCGCACCACGCTCAGGTCATGGGCGATGAACAGGAAGGTCAGACCCAGCTCATCCTGCAGCTCCTCCAACATGTTGATGATCTGCGCCTGAATGGAAACGTCCAGAGCGGAGATGGGTTCGTCAGCAACGATGAAGCTGGGGTTTAGTGCGAGAGCTCTGGCGACGCCGATTCGCTGTCTTTGTCCGCCGCTGAACTCGTGCGGATAGCGATTGACGAAATAGGGGTTCAATCCCACCACTCTCAGCAGCTCTTGTACGCGTTCTCTCTTGGCCTTGCCCTTGGCTGTGCCGTGCACCTCCAGAGGTTCCCCGATAATGCTGCCGACGGTCATGCGAGGGTTGAGGGACGCATAGGGATCTTGAAAGATCATCTGCATCTCCCGGCGCATGGCCCGCAGCTTCTGCCCCTTCATCTTCGTCAGATCGTGTCCCTCGAACACGATCTCACCTGCCGTGGGACGGTACAACTGCAGTATGCACCGTCCGGCGGTCGTCTTTCCACACCCGCTCTCACCTACGAGACCGAAGGTCTCCCCTCGTCGAATGAAGAAACTCACATCGTCGACCGCCTTGATGTCGCCCACGCGCCGTTGGAAGACACCCCGCTTGATCGGGAAGTACATCTTGAGGTTGTTGACTTCGAGCAAGATGTTGTCTGTAGCAGCCATTGTCACTTCCTCTCCTTCGTGATGTCTACCCAGCACGCCACCTCGTGCCCAGGAGCTACAAGCCTTAGTTCAGGGCGCTCGACGCACCGATCGATTCGATAGTCGCAACGAGGAGCAAATGGGCAACTCGTCGGTAGATCAATCAGGTCTGGTGGCAATCCAAAGATGGGGGTGAGTTTCTTCTTCTTCCCTAAGTCCAGACGAGGCACGGACCCCAGCAGGCCAAGCGTGTAAGGATGGCGCGGATCCCCATAAAGGTCTTTGACATCCGCTGACTCGATGATGAACCCAGCGTACATGACCACTACCCTATCCGCAATTCCCGCAATAATGCCCAAATCATGGGTGATCCAGATGATGGCCATCCCGATCTCGTCTCTCAGCTCCTTGACCAGCTCTATGATCTGCGCCTGAATGGTCACATCCAGAGCCGTAGTTGGCTCGTCGGCGACGAGGATCTGGGGACTGCAGGAGAGTGCCATGGCGATCATGGCCCGCTGCCTCATTCCTCCGCTGAATTGATGAGGATAATCATCCACTCGTTCCTCAGCCTGAGGTATCTGCACAAGTTTCAGCAGCTCTGCAGTGCGCTCCCGGGCCTCCTTCTTGTTCATGCCCAAGTGCAACATCAGCGCCTCACTGATCTGCTGATTGATGGTGAGAACAGGGTTCAAGGATGTCATGGGGTCCTGGAAGACCATGGCCATCTTGTTGCCCCGGATGGAGCGCATCTCATCATCGCTTAGCTTCATGAGGTCCCTGTCCTCGAACGTGACCTCACCGCTCTCGATCTTGCCTGGCGGCTGTGGGATCAAACGCAGGATGGAGAGCACACTCACGCTCTTGCCGCACCCGCTCTCACCCACGATGCCCAAGGTCTCACCCTCGCTCACCTCCCAAGACACTCTATTGACGGCTTGCACCACACCGTCGTCGGTGTAGAACCTCGTGCTCAAATCCTTGACTTCTAGCAAAGCCATCTTGTCTGCCTCCTTACCGATCTCTCACCCGGGGAGCCCGATCTCTTTCAGCCGAACTAGCGCGCCCCTGTCCGGCTGTCGGTTCGCACTCATCCAGACAAAAAATTCTACATTATCAATGCCTGCTTGTCAAGTTCGGCGGGTGCCGGCTAGGCAGCATCCCTCGACCAGACGGCGAATTCTCTCGCGGGCTCCGAGACCGCGGCTTTGGGCACGTCGACCCAGCAGGCGACCAGGTGATCGGCGCCAACCTTGCGAGGTTCAGGCATCGTCTGCGCACATCTGTGAGCGGCGTACCTACAACGAGGATGGAAAGGACAACCAGAAGGCATGTTCACGAGATCGGGCGGTACCCCCTCTATGGGTGTCAGAGCCTCTGTCCTGTCGTCATCGAGGCGTGGTACGGATGACAGCAATCCCAGAGTGTAGGGGTGGCGAGGATCCCTGTACAGGGCTTTGACCTCAGCCGCCTCCACGATGTATCCCGCGTACATGACCAGCACACGATCCGCCAGGCCGGCGATGATACCCAAATCGTGCGTGATCCAGAGGATGGCCAGGCCTCTGTCTCGCTTCAACCTTCTCACCAAGTCCAGGATCTGCGCCTGGATGGTCACATCCAACGCTGTGGTCGGCTCGTCGGCGATCAGCAAGTGAGGGTTGCAGCAAAGAGCCATGGCGATCATAGCCCTTTGCCTCATCCCGCCACTGAAGAGATGCGGATAGTCGTCGATCCGGTTTTGTGCGTCCGGGATGCCCACCAGTTGCAGCAGCTCGATCGCTCTCTGGCGCGTTTCCTTAGCGCCCAGATCGAGATGCAGTTCCAGGGCCTCCACGATCTGTTCGCCAATGGTCAGCACCGGATTGAGGGATGTCATTGGGTCCTGGAAGATGAACCCTATCTTGGCCCCTCTTATCTCGCCCAGCTCTTCGGTCCCAGCCGCGAGAAGGTCACGTCCCCGGAAGAGCACTCGACCGCTCGCGATCCTACCTGGTGGCTCAGGT
>CAZNMJ010000162.1:0-7700 GCA_964573815.1 uncultured Anaerolineales bacterium | reverse complement strand
TCACTGAATTTATTATACCCTACCCTTTTCCCATCGTCAACCTGGTGAACCCAGGGGATTTCGCAGCGGAAGGAATTCACAAAGCACTATGGATGACGGGCTGAGAGGGAAGGGGAGGCAAGTGTAGTGGTAGAGGGTTTTGGAGCAAGGGTTGCAAGGCGCGGCGGGCGGTTTGGGGGGCCATTTTGCGCAGCGGGTGGGCTGGCGATGCGCAGCGGGTCTGTGAGGGCGGGAAGCGGGGCGGAGGCTAGAGGTGCGGAGGGAGGCAGCAGGACGACTGAGCTCAGCAAATCCTCAGCCGAACCGCTCAGTCGAGCTGTCTATCTCTGCGCCGGTGTATGGCCTATCATAGCACATTAGGCTGCGGGAGTCAACGATTTCGCGGTGAACGGTCGAGGGAACGCCCACGCCTTGAACAGCAACAAAAGAGGGCCAGCAGACCTGCAGTGCTGGCCCTCCGAGGGGCATGGTTAAGCTCCGCTATCCAAAGCGCTCACTCCCTGTGGCGCAACAGTGCCGCTTTTTACCCCACCCTTCTCGCAACACTCTCAGGGCATTTCCGCCCCAGATTTTCACAATCTGTTCTCTGCTGTAGCCTTCCGCCACCAAACGCTGGGTGAGTTTTGGCAATTCGGACGCGTCCTTTAGATCGTCCGGTGGATCGGTAAAGCCATCAAAGTCGCTGCCGATGGCAACGTGGTCAATACCCCCAACGTTGACAAGATGCTTGATGGTACGAGCAATGAAATTTAACCCCCGTTTGGTCTCGTGCGGCATCAGCCAGTAATTCATGAAAATCACCGCCACCACACCACCTGTGCCAGCAATTCTCTTGATCTCCCAATCCTGCAAGTTGTATGGGTTCGGGTTGACCTCGTAAGCGCCAACATGCGAGGCGATGATAGGCAATCGCTTGCCTACGATGTCGTATAGCCGTTTGCATGCGTGCGGCGTGCAGTGGGTAATGTCCAGGATCATCCCCAGTTCAGCCATTTTTTCGACGACTTGCTCACCGAACTTTTCCAATCCCAGCGTCAGGTCACGGTCACCCTGGAAACAGCCCAACATTTGCACGCTCTCCGGAAAAGGGAAACACGGATGGACAGTTTCATTTTCGTAAAAGTGCGCAAGCCCTCGGCTTCCAGCAGCCCGGCCAGCCGCTCGGTGATGTCGCGGCTGGCGGTCTGGCGGCAGAAGACGATCACCTTGCGGCCCCCGGCACGCTCGCTCTTGCAGAGGTCTATCAGCCACCGCTCCTTGGGAAAGATGCGCTGCTGTTTCACTGCACAACCTGCGGCGCACTCGATGGGTATGTCACGTTCCTTCCCCTCGCCGTCCTCTTCGCTTTCCTCGAACAGATCGGGGTGGCACTCCGGACAGTGCTCGTTGAGCCCAGCCAGGAACTGCCCGCAATGGCGGCAGACGACCTCCAGGTCGGGCGCTTCGGCCCAGACCTCCACCTGCTCGTACTCATCTTCTGAGGTGATCTGGTGGATGCGCCAGGGTGCGGTGCAGTAGCCCATCAGGTTCTGCAGAAAGCTGCCGGCCAGGTCTACGCCGGATTCCTTGGCCCCTTGCAGGGCTTCGATGGCCTCGGAGTAGAAAGCGTCGTACCTGGCCCTGTGCAGCTCGTCCATCTCCAGGGTGACGGGGATCTCCTCCAGAGGCGGCAGTTGGAAGCCCAGGTCGGCCACCCGCACAAAGATAGTGGTGTCCAACAGCAGGGTGACCATCTCCGGCGAGATGCCAGGCCGGGGCCGGACTGTGGTCCGCCGCCGCCGGTTCCCGGCCATAGAGTGGCCGTCGTCTGTGACTTCGTCGTAGTAGCGGACCTCCCTCTCCAGGACGCCATAGCGTTCGGTGAAACCCTGCACGTCGTCGTAGGCGAACAGGCGGCGGATGCGGCCGTCTATGCGGTACAGCAGGTAGAACAGCGAGGGGGCCATGCCGCCGAAGAGGGTGCCGGTGAGGAGCAGGGTGGCGGGGATGGTGTTGGCCAGTTGTCCAAAGGCGTAGGCTCGGTCGGCCGACTCGCCTTTGTATTGGTGGCTCTCATCCACAATGAACATCTTGAACAGGCGCGGGCGCTGGCGAACGATGTAGTCGGCCAGGGGCCAGCGCGCCGAGGTGGGTGCAGACTGGTGGAAACAGTTCCACTTGCCGGCGTTCACCAGGCGTTGGACCTGTTCCAGGCCGGCGAAGCCAGGCTGCTCCTCGATCCGGCGGGCCTGGTTGGTGAACTGCCACAGCGGGGCGTCACAGGACCGGCAAGAGCGCTGTTTCCTGGCCAGGTAGTCCACGTCGGCCGGGGCGTCCTCCTCGTCACGGATGACCTGGCCACAGTCAGGGCAGGTCAGGAGATGCCTGTCCCGGCAGGAGCGAGTGTAAGCTGGCTCCCAGCCGCTGCCCAGGCTGGCCATGGTGGAGGTGACGATGCCCACGTAGTGGTAGCCGTTGGGATGGCGCGTCATACGCGCAAAGTCGTCCACATCACGGGGCGACTTGAGGACGACCGGCAGGCACTTGGGCCACGTCTGCCGCCATTCCCTCGCCCACTTTTCGGCCAGGACAGGCTGGGCCATCGGGGAGCAGACAGGTCGCCTCTCGCCCCGTACTGGGTGGGTTGCATCACAACTACCAGTGGCGCGCGGCTGAGAGACCAGCATATCCCCGAGCTGCTTGACGGATGAGAATATTCGGCCAGGACAACCGGTTCAATGGTCGATGGGCGTGATACCTTCGAGGTGGGTGAAAGGAAATTCCTATCCGCTTCTAAGTTTGGTGTTCACCATTCATACGACCCGCGCCCATAAAGCGTCACGGGGAGGCCAGATCGGACATGAGCTCTTCGTAGACTTGGCGCCGGAACATCTCCTCCTCAAAGAATACAGCCTCGACATCGGTCTCCGGGTGAGAGCTTGGTGCTTCATCGTGGACGCGGGCGTCCGACTCTGGGGGCTCCAGAAAATCGAAGACCTCCAGGAGGCGCTTCCTTAGCTGAGCAGGTCCTTGGAGATTCTTCACGATCTCTTCCAGCGTCGCATCCTCCCACAGCTCGTTCGACTCGTCGGCGATCGCCAACCCAGCCCTCCTGGCGCGGCCGAGGTAGTCGTTTAGCGCGCGGAATCGAATTGCGGGCCGGAGCGTGTCCATGATCTCGAAGGACGTCTCGATGAGGGTGCGCACGTTGTTGGACTTGAGGGTCTTCGCTTTAGCGCGGTAGAGCTCGGGAGAGTTGGCCTTCTCCAAGAGTGCGTAGAGGCGGCGCCGGGCGCGCGCGAACGCCTGATATGCCAAGGCGTTTTCGCGGCTTGGCACGGCGGGCTCACGGGTGCGGTAGCGCGCCTCATACTCCTGGACGTACGCGTCGACGAACTTGAGCACCAGGGCGCGTTCGTTCTGGAAAGCCGCGGGTGCGCCTGACAGGTTTCGCTTCTCGTCCTTGAGATACGTCAAGAAGCGACTCAAGTCGATCCCTAGGCCGAGCCAGGTTTCCCGCATCCCTTCGAGGTCTCTGAGCTCTAGTTCGGCGCCCCAGGTCTTTGATTGAACGTACATCGCGTCATAGGACTGTACGCTGTAGCCCACGTGATGATGGTGATGGTGGTTTTGCGGAAGGAAGCCGAAGTCGCAGAGATCGTAGTGACCTTGTACCACCGTGCCTGCACAGTGGAGGAGGACTCGCCCAATTTGGCTGTCTTCGGCGCATCGGTCGACGAGCATGCGAAGCGCCCTGACGAAGAGAAGCGGCGAGCCAAAGGTGAGATTCCGGGCGCCGGAGATAAGGATGGCGAGCGTGGCGAGGAGGCCCCGCTGCGTCCCACTCTCCGAGTGCGGGAGTGGTAGATCGATCAACTTGAGCTCGAGCTCCCGCCACAGGTCGGCGGGGTCAATCGAGCGTTTCGTTCGACTGCTCACCATCCGCCTCACGGTTTGGGGATGGTCAGAGATGTCCTCTGCATACAGGCGGATGACCTCTCGGACCAAGACTTCGACCTCAGAAATCGCCGGCCTGACTATGGTGTCCGCGAGGAGGGAGCGAAAGATCACAAGTCTATTCTCTCCGAGAAACGTCTTCTTCTCCGCGGAAAAGGGGCGGACAAAGAGCGGATCAGTGACAGCTCTTCGCGCGAGCTTCTCACCAAGCTGGGTCATCACGGACAACTCGTAAAGCGCACGCGCCTCCGCGCGCTTGTTATCCCGAAAGAGTCGAAAGGCGAAGCGCTGGACCCTCCGTCGCGCCGCTCCCACGAGCGGTAGGGGATACGGCAGACTCTCGGGGAAGGTTCCCTGAAGCATCTTGTAACGGCGCGCCAACGCCCAATAGCCTTGATTGAGCTCTTGAGCTGTGAGGGACCTCCGCTCCGCGACGCGCTTACCAAGGCGCTGCACCCAAGCAGAGGCCGAGAGATTCTTGGTGCCCTCCCCCCGGGCAAGCGAGGGCATTAGAAGCGGCCAGTTGATGGCAATCGCGGCATGAAGGAAGCGCGTAACATCTTCGTTGGTGGGCGGCCATTGTTGGGTGTCCGACCCCATCTGAAGATCAAAAGTGAGCCCGTCCCGGTGTGTTTTGTGGGGCAACTTGCGCCCACCCCATGGAAAGCAACCCACCACAAAGCGAAGCTGGCCTGCGCCTGGTTCTATGTCCTCAGTACGCCGATCCTTGATACCTTCTAGATAGGTATTTCGAGCGGCGTTGAGCGCATCGATATCAGCTTGCTCGAGCTCGTCCTTTTCGAGGAGCGCGGGATCGACCCCATCTAGGAGCGGCACCTTTTCTGCCAAAGTGGAGACGACGCGACTTTCGTCGTCAGAGCGGTCCCAGTGTACCTTTGGTATCTTGCCCCTGTGCTGCTTCCTGCGTTTCCAAAGTTCGTCGTCCACGTTGTAAGCGGCCTCTTCAATTGTGAGAGGCAGTGGGCGGCCAAGCAGACCGAGATCTTCAGTCGCCATGTTGCATATCCCAGCCGCGACGAAGAGCTTGAGCTGCGCCGTGTAGCGCGCGTGCTTATAGAATCTCCGGTTTTCGCCGGTTTGATCCCATTGGTCATGACTGATGTTCGGCAGATGATGGGCCTCGGGATACCGTGGCCATCGGTCGCCGAGTTCCTCGCAGTCCACGGCAAATTCTGAGCGCTCGATCCTCGAGGTTACGAGCTCGTCCTGCCCAATTGCGGCGGCCAGTTTGTCGACGCCATGGCGAAGGATGAACGGGCGCTCCACAGCTGCCTCGCTGTGCGCGACAAGGTCCGCCCAAAACAGGTCGGCGGTATTGGCCCGCCAGACTGTCAGTCTGGGGAGCGTGAAAGACGGACCATTCTTACCGACACCATGCTGATAGCCCGGTTCGCCGTGTGCGGGCACCGGCGCCCCCTTCATCGCCTCGAGGAGCGCAACTCCAAAGGTGCTATCCACGTTGTAATGGATCTCATCGACGGGAACCGAGGTCCGTTGGGCGACATGTTCGACATGAAGCCACCATGCCTCGACCACCAGGACCTTCGTCAGCGAAGGCCAAAGCCCCACCGCGTCGAAGATCGCGCGGATTTCAGAGGTGAGTGCTAGGGTCAACAAATCTCGCGCGAGAGCGAATCGGCGATCCCGCAATTCGTCAGTTGGCTCTTTTTTCTTCCCTTTGTACGCAGGTACGAATTTGTCGCGAATTTCTCTGAGCAGTCGCCAAAGCGCCAAGAACTCACCGACGGGATCGATGTCAGGTTGTTCCTTCTGGTCGCTCCGGTCCCTCTTTGAAATAAGCAGCCGTCGCGCCTCCTTATAGGCTCGTCCGCGTCGAATAAGCACACCCGCAATCGGCTCAAGTTGAACCGCCCGGTTCCATTTATCGAGCCAACTTAAGGTATTGGGGTCACGGCCAAGTCTATCCGCATAGTCTGCATAGGAGGCTTCGAGCGAAGAATGTTTGATCGGTAGGAAGTCTTTCGTCGGCAGTGGGTGCATGCGCGTCATGGCGACGAGGCGGCGCCAGAAGCTTGCGAATTCTTCAGCGGAATCGCCAGACCAGTAGCGGACGTAGTCGGGCTTCCCTTGAGACAGAAGCTCAACGAGGACCTTGCCCTGCTGCTTGTAGAGTCCCTTCCCCAAAGGGGTACCTCTTGCGAAAGTCCGTAAGAGAGCGAGTGACTTGTGGTAGTGAGAATACGTAAGAGTGTTGAAGTAGTGGCGACTGCTCCACCGGCGTTTACTTGCCGAGTAGGGCTCTACAAACCAGATTGCCTCGTCGAAAAAGGCCCCCCTGGCGGGACCTTCTTCTTGAGGCTCGGCAGGCGTAAGCCAATCCTTTCCTTCTGGCGTATCGACGAGTGCTGCTTTTTCCGGCCTTGGGGTTCGCGGAAGGCCCGGTCTTTTAGTCTGCGAGCGGGTCATGATCAGCCGTCATCGCCCTCCGGATTTGCCAACTTCTCCAGCCGAGCTTGGCGCTTATTGGAGTCCTCCAGAAGCTCGTTGGCCGCATCTTGCGACTTGCCGACCTCCTCCTGAAATGCGACACGGTGGGCTTCCTCGGCGGTCGCGAGGGCAACGATTTGGGCGCTCTGGTCGCCGGCGGTCGGGTCTTCCGCCAGGGCCTCGAGAGCACTCAGCGAGGCCTCGAGTGCGGCGTCGCTCGCTGCGGAGGCGCTCAACGGAGGGCACTCAGCCTCGACCCCCTCGACCGCCCCGAGTTTGTACTCTTGCCCACCGAGGATGACGAGCGGGGTGGGGACGTACTCGATCCACGGATCGCCAATCGGCACGGCCCCGAGATAGTAGTCGACAGTATCGTTTCGCAACGTGTCCTCTGTGAAGCGCCCCTGCGTGGCGTCGATGACCGCCCCAACGATGTACTGTGTGCCCTCTATCATCACCTCCCGTCCGACGTCTATCTTCGGATCGAGTACCCAGGCGAGCTGCTCGAGGCCAACCTGGGGGACGACGGTAAACGCGTTGCCGTTGAGCTGAAGCTGTCCAGCGCCAATTCGATACTGGTCGTTTCGCTCTGAGAGGATCTCCCGGAGGATGTCGGTTGAGAGATCGGGAAGGGCCCCGACGTGTGAGACCTGATCTCGATCTTCGAGTGTGCTGAATAACGCGTCCTGATCCACCAGTGGAGTATCGATGAACTCGAGAACCTTGGCCTCTTGCCCCGGGGTCACGGGGACCATCACCCTCGCCTCACCGGCAAAGAGAAACTGCCGATGCTTCTCATCGATGGTCTGGAGGTTCAGACGGTCCGACCATTTCGCCGTTTCCCCGAACATGTAAGGCATATAGAACGGAATCATGTCGTGCCACTCAAATGCGCCATGGAAGAAGGCAATCTTCGCCTCCTCGAGGGCGTTACAGCCCTTTGGTTGGTAGAATCCGTAGTCCCCGGGCACCTCGGGTAGGACCTGCTCGACGCGACTGAAGCGAGGGCTCTCGCCGGTCATGAGGACCATAATCGACCGCTGGAGTTCTGCCCTTTCCTTGTACCGGAGCCGCGCAGGTGGATCTTCGACGGCAAACCCTGAGGAGGCTTCTTCAAACCTGGCCTCCGCCTCCGCGAGCTGGTTGAGATAGCCATCTCGGAGGCGCTGCCAAGTCTCCATTCGCCACTGCTGAAGTCGATCGTTGTTCGGGGCTAGTATCAGGGTGACATTAGCGTAAGTTTGGGATGGTTCCCTGCGCTGTGATATAGACGAGATATTTGTGGGTTGAATATT
>CAZNMJ010000161.1:0-7708 GCA_964573815.1 uncultured Anaerolineales bacterium | reverse complement strand
CATCCTTGACATCCGAAACGTTTTGGGGTATAATATAGGAGCTTCCCAAACGTTTCGGATCACCGTGCCATCGAGTTCTTGCCAACCACCTATGACAAGGAAGTGAGATGGCAGCCACCCTCAAAGACATTGCCAAGGAAGTCGGTCTCTCTGTCACCACGGTCTCGCGCGCGCTGAATGACTACCCGGATGTCAGCCCGCAGACGAAGGAGAGAATCCGGCAGGCCGCGCGCGAGATGGGCTATCATCCCCACACAATCGCCCGGAAGCTGCAAAAGCGAAGAACCGACACGGTCGGCTTCGTCATCCCCACAGCTGGTCCCCGCTTCTCGGATCCCTTCTTCATCGAGTTGATCACTGGCATCGGCGACGAAGCGGCGCGCCAGGAGTTCGATTTCCTTGTGTCCACCTGCGCACCCGGCGACCAAGAACCAGAAGCGTATCGCAGATTGACCAACGGCAAACGGGTAGATGGGCTATTGCTCGTTCGAATTCGTCACAGTGACGAACGTATCTCTAACCTGGCGGCTCAAGGCACGCCCTTCGTCACCTTCGGTCGCTCTGATCTGCCGCTGGATTACCCGTACGTTGAGGTGAACAGCAGGAAAGGCATCGCCGACCTCACGCAGCACCTGATAGACCTGGGCCACCGTAGACTGGCCCACATCGCGGGCCCTAGTGATCTCATGTTCGGTACTGAGCGCAAATCGGGCTTCACTGAGACTCTGGCCAGGAACGGCATCTCCGCAGAGGAAGACCTCATTGCCACCGGATACCTCACCCAGCGGAGCGGCTATGAGGTCACGCAGCCCTTGCTTGACCGCCAACCCCGCCCCACAGCGATCGTGGCCAGCAATGACCTGATGGCCCTCGGAGCCATGAGTGCAGCTCAGGAACGAGGCCTGGTTGTGGGCCGAGACATCTCCATATCCGGGTTCGATAACATACCGCCTGCTGCCCACTCCCATCCGCCTTTGACCACAGTGGAGCAGCCGGTCTACGACATCGGGGTGACCATCTGCCGCATGCTGTGTCAGACAATCAAGGGCTCAGAGCCCGTTGAACGTCAGGTGCTTCTGGAACCAAGATTGGTGATTAGGAGATCCACCGGTCCTCCCCACTCTGAAGCGTAGCAGGGGGCTTCACACGGTTGTGACTGGTGAAGAGAGGAGGTGATGCGCCAGCCAACAATCTGACACGACCCCGTGGAATGAGTACGCGCTACCCTATGGAAAGGGAGGAAAAATGAAGAAGCTCTCAGTCGTTCTGACCATCACTGTACTGGCCGGCCTCTTGCTGTCGGCCTGTGCCACGCCGACACCGGTGACAATCGTCGAGACCGTTGAGGTACCGGGGCCCGAGCGGACCGTGGTCGTCAAGGAGACTGTCATTGTCCCGCCGACAGAGCTCACCGTCGTCGAGTTCTGGACCACCGACCACGAGGAGGAAAGGATTGTCGTATACGAGCAGGTGGCCGCTGACTTCATGGCGGAGAACCCCGACATCGGGGTTCTGATCGTCCCCATCGATGAGGGCACCATTGCCACCCGTATGGCTACTGCTGTGGCAGCTAACCGGTTGCCCGATGTAGTGCGCATGGGAGTGGAGCGGATTGCTCCCTTCCTGGCGTCCGGGTTGATGGACACTGACGCGGCGACGCAGGTGATCACTGATCTCGGCGAGGACACCTTCTTCGAAGGCCCTCTGAACTGGGTGACCGACCCTGCCTCGGGCGACTACGCGGCCGTGCCCTTCGATGGCTGGATCCAGGCCATCTGGTACCGGGCGGATGCCTTCGACGCTCTGGGGCTCGCTCCCCCGGTCACCTGGGACGCGATTTCAGCGGCGTGTGAGGAGCTCGCGGGGTACGAGGACTTCCTGTACGGTATCACCATCGGCACCGACCCAGCATGGAACTACGGGCATCAGATCTTCGAGCAGGTGGCCATGTCCAACGGGGCCCTTCCCTTCGACGCAGAGGGCAACGTGACCATGAACACCCCAGAGATGATCGAAGCTCTGGACTTCTACACCAGCCTGCAGGACTGCGCCACGCCCGCGCCTTCCTACTGGTTGCAGGGTCGAGCCAATTACGTGACCGGCCTGGGAGCCATGCTCTTCTACTCCACCTACGTGATGGATGACATCGCCGGTCTGCGGCCGGACCTGGAGGTTACGGTAGACGACTTGGCTGCCAACACAGGATTCTCGCCCAACATCGTCGGCCCCAGCGGCGACGAGGCCACCTACGGCCAGTTGGTGACCGTGGGCATCACGACCGGCGCCGATGAAGCTGCTGTGGAGTTCGTGAAGTTCATGATGGAAGGCGACGCCTACCTATCCATCCTGGGCCTCAGCCCCCACGGCAAGCTCCCCCAGCGTACGACTGCGGTCGATGGCTGGAAGACTCTCGACCCCGAGACCTTCGGTTCGTACGATCCCGAGGTACTTGAGGCCATCTTCGAGGGCTTCGAATCGGCCCAGCGCTGGGCCTTCGTCCCCGAGTATGACCAGATCCAGCGCGCCGCCATCGGTGACCTGGAGGGCCGTCTCTTCCTCATCGAGGCCTTCAACAACATCATTGACGGCCTGATGACGCCTGAAGCGGCTGCGGATTGGCTCCAGACACAGATGCAGGATCTGTACGACACGCGACTGGCGGAGGCCGAGGAGTAGCCACCGTTTACACCTGACGCCCGGGTTGACCAGCTTCAGCCCGGGCGTCATACTATCCTTCCCTTTCAGCTTTCGGTGCCTCCTGCACAGGAGGCACGCAGAGCAACTGGATCACGTTATCGCACCGACAAGCAAAGGGGGTCCCAGCATGTCCGTGCTAGCCAGGACCCGGAGTGGCCTAACCGCCATATTCCGGGGACGGACGATGTCAGAAAGGGAGGCCAGGCTCGCCTATCTCCTCATGGTACCCACCTTTCTCATCGTCATGGGCCTCATCCTGTTTCCTGCCATCTTCAGCATCTGGATCAGCTTTCACGATGTCGGTCTCGAGCAGCTGGCCGACGTGTTCCATGCCCCCTTCGTGGGCCTGGAGAACTTTGTCAAGGTGGCTCGGGACTACGCTTTCCCCGATGCCCTGAAGACGACCCTCATATTCTCCCTCGCTGGCACAGCCGTCACCACCGCCATCGGATTGATGGCGGCGCTGGTCCTGAATCAGCGCTTTGGAGGCCGGGGCCTCGTAAGGGCCATCTTTCTGTTCCCCTATGTGGCACCTGTGATCTCTGTGGCCTTCATCTGGAAGTGGATCTTCGACCCTTCGGTGAGCGGCGTGATGAACTGGGCACTAATGAGCGCAGGGGTTGCGGACAAGCCCATCTCCTGGCTGGGGACAAGGGGGCTGGCACTGATCATGGTCATCCTCTTCGAGAGCTGGCGCTACTTTCCCTTCGCCATGTTGATGCTTCTGGCGCGCCTGCAAGCCATCCCTCAGGAGCTATACGAGGCGGCATCCGTCGATGGAGCAGGTACTCTGCGCAAGTTCTGGCACATCACCCTGCCCGAGTTGAGGTACGTCCTCGGCACCATCTTCTTGCTCCGCCTGATCTGGACCTTCAACAAGTTCGACGATATCTTCCTCCTCACGGGCGGTGGAGCGGGGACCAGAGTGCTGCCCATTCTGACCTACCAGTTCAGCTTCAGGCAGTTCTACTTTGGACAGGGTGCAGCGACAGCCATGATTCTTTTCATCGTTGTCTTGGTTTTCATGATCGTCTACGTTAGGACGGTGCTGGAATGGTAGACAGACTGGCGCGCAAGCTCAGTTGGGAACGTCTGATCTTCATTGTGGCCCTGTTGCTCTTCCTGTTCGTAGTGGTCTTCCCCTTCTATTGGATGCTGATATCCTCCTCGAAGGGCCTGGGGGAGATCTGGTCGCGCAGTCCCAGCTTCTGGCCACAGCGACTCAACCTGGATGCGTACCGCAGGCTTTTCTTGGAGTTGGATTTCGGTCGCAACATCTTCAACAGCTTCCGAGTGGCCACCGTCACCTCGTTGATGGCTGTCATCATCTCCTCGTTGGGGGCCTATGCGGTAGCCCGACTGCGCTTCAAGGGCAAAGGGATGATGCTCAACACCATCCTCTTGGTCTACCTCTTCCCCGGCATATTGCTCATCATCCCCCTCTTCGCCATGCTTGCTCGCATCGGCACTGCACTCGATGTGGAGATTCAGAACAATCTAGCCGTGCTGGTGGTGACGTACTTGGCTCAGACGCTGCCCGTCGCTCTCTACATGCTGGCCAGCTACTTCAGAACCGTGCCGGAGGAGATCGAAGAGGCAGCATTGATCGATGGATGCAGCCGGCTGGGGGTGATCTGGCGCGTCACACTTCCCCTCTCGGTGCCAGCGCTGGCTTCGGTGGCGATGTACACCTTCATGATCGCCTGGAACGAATTCCTTTACGCCTTCATCTTCCTCAACATACGTGATCAGTTCACTCTGCCTATCAAGTTACTCTCCATCTCTCAGCAGTTGGACACGCGTTGGGATGTGGTGATGGCTGCCTCCACCGTGATGACAATACCGGTGGTCATCATCTTCCTCGCCTTCGAGAGGTACCTGGAGCAGGGACTGGTGGCCGGCGGAGTCAAGGGCTAACCGGTGAGTCGGTGTCATCCATAACAACGGTGGAGCCTGGATGAGCCAACGAAACCTGGTCTGGTTCACGCGAGGCTCTTCTCTTGTACCGAGGTCCTTGTCCAAAGTGGGACCCACAGTCGGTATCATCCAATCAAGCGGAACTAGCAAGGTTGTCACGTCTTGACACCGAGTCGACGAGAGAGAACCAAGGCAGCTCCATCTGTGGCCTTCGTCAATGTCGGAGACAAAGAGTGAACGTCGGTTTCATCTCCACTCGACTAGCAGGCATTGATGGGGTCTCCTTGGAGACCGCGAAATGGGCCACCGTCTTGCAGCGCATGGGCCACCGAGTCTTCTACTGCGCTGGAGAGTTGGACGCTGGAGGGCCACAAGGCACCCTCATCGCAGAACTGCACTTCCGTGACCCGGAAGCGACGGCCATCCGCGAGTGTGCCTTCGGAACCACTGTCCCTGACGAAACCCTCACGAACCACATTGCATCCCAGGCAGCCCGTCTTGGAGAGGGCCTGCAGGCGTTCATCGATGAGTACGAGATCGACCTCATCATCCCTGAGAATGTGTTCGCTATCCCTTTGCAGATCCCGCTGGCCATTGCTCTGAGAGACATCATAGCCGATGCCGGCATCCCTACCATCGCGCATCATCACGATTTCTACTGGGAGAGAGACCGATTCATCATCAACCGTATCCCACGCATCCTAGAGGGCGCGTTCCCGCCGGATTTGCCCAGCATTCGTCATGTAGTGATCAATAGCCTGGCTGAACACGACTTGAAGGCGCGGCGAGGCATCGACGCCGTGAGACTTGTACCCAATGTCTTCGACTTTGCTACACCGCCGCCGACCATCGACGACTTCGCCGCCGATTTCCGGACGGACATAGGTCTCGGTGATGAGGATGTCTTGATCCTTCAGCCCACCCGAGTAGTCCCCCGCAAGGGCATCGAATTGGCTATCGAGTTGGTCAGTGAATTGCGGATTCGAAACTGCAGCGTAGTCATCACCCACGAGGCGGGGGATGAAGGTTTTGACTACTTGGAGAAGCTCCAGACGCTGGCACTGCAAGAGGGGGTCGATCTCCATTATGTCGCAGACCACATCGGCCCAGTAAGGAAGCTACACAATAATCGCAAGGTCTACAGCATTTGGGACGCCTATCCGCACGCGGCCCTCGTGACCTACCCCAGCCTCTGGGAAGGCTTCGGAAACGCACTGCTCGAAGCCGTGTACTTCAAGAAGCCACTGTTGGTCAATCGCTACCCCGTGTATGAAGCGGATATCAGACCCAAGGGGTTTGCCTTCATAGAGACGTATGGACAATTGACCGAGGAGACAGTCCGGCAAGTGAGGGAGGCAATCACTGATCGCAACCAATGGCGAGAGATCGTGCAAAGCAATTTCGATATAGGGCAGAAGCATTACTCGTACGAGGTTCTTGAAGACCACCTGACCGCCGTTCTGGACCATTTCTGATCCTTCAAGGCTAGAAGGGCACTGTTGACAGGGATCATCGAAAGAGCCTCAAATGCGAATGGGAGGACGATTGCATCAATGGCGTATCACACTTCCCTACCTGCAGAGACACTGAAGGAAGTCGAGAAGATAGGCGAAGCCGACATCCTAGTTGGGGTCCCCAGCTACAACAATGCAGATACCATCGCCCACGTCGTGCAGATGGCAGCCGAAGGACTGGTCAAGCATTTTCCGAACATGAGACCGGTCCTCGTCAACTCCGACGGGGGTTCGAGGGACGGCACCCGTGATGTGGTGCTGTCCACACCGACGCCGGAAGAGGTGCAAAAGATAGCCTTCGTCTACCCCGGCCGCTCAGGGAAGGGCATGGCTTTGAGAGCCATCATGGAGATAGCTCAAGAGCTCGATGTAGCGGTGTGCGTCACCCTGGATAGCGATCTGCGGAGCATTACTCAGGAGTGGATGAGGCTTCTCGTCGGCCCTGTTGTGGAGGAGGGATTTCACTATGTAACGCCCTACTACACCCGGCACAAGTATGACGCCACGATCACCAACAACATCACCTTCCCCATGACGCGCATGCTCTACGGAGTGGAGGTCCGCCAGCCTATCGGCGGTGACTTCGCATTCTCAAGAGAATTGGTCGAATCATATCTCGCCAAGGACGTCTGGGACACGGACGTAGGCACTTTCGGCATTGACATCTGGATGACGACCACGGCCATCAACGAAGGCTTCAAGGTTTGTCAGTCCCGCCTAGGAGCTAAGAGCCACGATCCCAAAGATCCTGCCGCATCTCTGGGGCCGATGTTCGTCCAGGTGGTGGGCACGCTCTTCACTCTAATGGGCCTCTACGAGGATAACTGGAAGAGGGCGAAGAGCATGGAGGTGGCCCCTATCTTCGGTGAGCCGAGAACTGAGGAACCGGAGCCAGTTCAGGTGACACTGGGCCTAATGACAGAAAGGTTTCGGGGCGGATGGGACAGCGAGCGCGAAAACTGGCAAGCGATACTGCCGCAAGAGAACTTGGCGGAACTGGACGCAATCGCTAGCCTGGGAGATGAACTGTTCAGCTTCCCCGCAGAAGTCTGGGCCAAGGCCGTCATGGATTTCGCTGTAGCCTACAACAAAGGCCCAGGAGATCCCAACGAGACCCTTCTGTCGATGACACCTCTGTATTATGGCCGCGCCGCCAGTATGGCCAAGGAGGTGGCCCAGATCAGCAACCAGGAGGCGGAAGCGGTGATACGGGCCCAGGCCGCCGCCTTCTTAGATGTGAGACAGTATCTGATCGAGAGATGGGACGCCGCCTAGGGTCAAGCCGACTCCATAGCCCAACCCCCGTCAAGACGTCGGACGAATAGCCAACGAAGGGACGCACCTCGGGACACGCTCGTGGATAGCACGCGACTACTCGACAGCATCGATGCAGACTTGAAACAGCACGCCGATGCCGTGTATCGCGTCCGGGCCGCCGAGTACTCCAAGAGGGATGTTTGCCGGTATATCGGTGTCAAGACGCCCACGGTGAGGAAGATCGCCAGCAAGTACTATCAGGAGATCAAGGATCTGGGCATAGATGGCATCCTCGACCTTTGCGAAGAGCTGTTGGAGACCCG
>CAZNMJ010000160.1:0-7714 GCA_964573815.1 uncultured Anaerolineales bacterium | reverse complement strand
ACAGTACCCAGATCCTCAAGACCCTCTTCAGTCACAGTGTAGACAACGACCGTGGCGCCATCGTACGCCAGCCCCTCGGGGACGCCCACCAGGTAGTCGTCCCGCACCACCTCGCCCTCCGCCCAGCCGGAGGTGGGATAGTGGCCCCACACAGGATGGGCGTGGTCCTGCTGAACCAACTCACCCTCGTGGAAAATCAGCTCCCCCTCTTTCGTAGGTCGCACCGAGACGGCGTAGTCGGTCTCCATAACACCCGTGGCCTGCCAATAGAGCGCCAGTTGCAGCCCCTCCGCTGACAGCAAATGGTCGTAGCCCAGCAACAGCAGACCATCGCCGACCTCCGCCGCCAGGCTCTCGTCCATGGCCAGTCCTTCCAAGATGGGATTATGTCTGACCGCTATCAGTTGCAGCCCCTGCGACCACAGATGAGGCCGCCTGGCCAACTCGGGCAGGACGAAAGAGGCTGAAGCCTTGGTGAGATGGAGATTCTCGTCACCTGCTTCCCACAGTTCGACGATGTCGTCGGTGATCACCACCCTCAGATCCGGCCGCTCTCCCCAAACGTGGGTCAGGTAGTCCAGAGACAGGTTTTCCTCGTAGCTGCCGCTGATTATCGCGTCTGGAGGCGGTTGATCGGCCAGGATGGCCCGACCCAACTCCAGAGCGGTGTCCCCTGGTTTGTCCCTTTGGTCAGCTTGGGGAAAGTTAACCCACAGACGGTTGATTGTCAACAATACCAGCCCCAGAACCACCAGCGCCCTGGGCCAGCCTGAGAATCTGCGCCAGGCCCGGTCCGCCAACACTCCTATCCCCACAGCCCCGATGAGATACAGAGGCATGATGGCCTGAAACCAGTTTCCGAAACGGTCGATGTAGATGAAGGGAACGTAGGCTAGAAAAATGCCGTAGAGCAGGCCGGCCCGTCGCCACCCAAGGAGAGCTATCCCGACGAGCGCAGCCACCAGGCCCACGATGGTCAACTCATAGACGACATGGGTAAGCGGTTCGGGCCCCCATCCCCCGAGGGACCACGACAGTTCACCCCGACCCTGCCTGATGGTCATGAAGTCGACAAACCAGGCCACGGTAGAGTTCCATCGGCCCTCGCCCCACCACTCTGGATGCTGGCTACCGCGGGCGTAAACGTAGCCGTAGCTGAGCAGCGGTAGGAAGGTCAACAGAGCAGCTTGCCCGAGCAACCGCCCACGACGCACAATTCCCGGCTGCCCCTTAAGAATGAAGAAAACCAGAGCCGGTAGAGCGAGAAGTACAGTGATCAGGTTAGCCAAGGCCAGGCCTACCATGAGAGCTAGCCAGAGGATGTACTTGTCCTCCCTGGTCCGATCCCAGCGAAACGCAAACAGGATAATCAACGCCGTCTGAAGCACGGCCGAGGCGTACTCCTCCGAAGTGACGCTGTAGTACCAGAAGAAGAAAGTGGTGGCGTAAAAGAAGGTGACCAGCCCCGCTATGAGCCAGTTACGGTCGGTCAGCTCCAGCAGTAGCACATAGAGCACCACCAGAGTGCTCAGGCCCCAGATGGTCGAGAAGAGGGATAGGACTTCGGTGGGATTGAAAAGCGGCGAAAGGATAACCCTGCCAAGTTGGAACCACGTCCAGCCCAGAATGGTGTAAAGGGGATATCCAGGCGCGTTGGCGAAGCGCAGCTGCGCCTGGGCATACTGGTGGGTGATCAAATCCCCGCCGCGCAGTTGCCAGGGCTCTAGGCCGTTGTCAAGGGTGATGAGATAGAGGGCTAGCGAGATGAGGATCACGGCCAGCCCGGCCCACAGGGCTGGCCCTGCCTTGGCGAGAGCTGAGATGCGGCGTGAGATAGCTAACCTCCATCCCGCCTCATCATGTGCGATAGAACTCCACCACCGCGAATCCCCCCTCGTCAACAGTGACGGTAACGCTCACTCCCAGGCCTTGAGGGGTGATGACGTAAGTGCCGGGCGCCAGGCCTCCGAACTCGAGGCAGTAGCCACCGCACGCTGGCTTCGTGCCCGTGAGTTCCCTTGCGCTCCAGGCACCGGACCTGATCTCCACCGGCAGCCACTTGGTGCCCTCCACTGTGACTTGGATAGCACCGAAATAGCCTCTAGTCCCACCGCCGCTGGTGTTCTCGGTGACTCTGCCTGCCCACACCTCAGGCCTGGGCTGTGCCGGAGTCTGGTAGAACTCAACGACGGCGAAGCCCTCTCCGTCCATGGTGACCACATGGTTGACCCCAAGCCCCTGCGGAGTGATGACGTAGGTACCGCCGGAGAGCCCGCCGAACTCCAGGCAGAACTCCCCGCATTCGGGCTTGCTGCACGTCAAGGCAGTAGCGCTCCAGCCGCCGGACCGAATCTCAACCGGCAGCCCTTTCAGTCCCTGCACGGAGACCTGAACCGCCGAGAAGAACCCGCCGGTGGTCGTGTCACCGCTGGTGTTCCACAAGGTCCGCCCAGCCCAAACCATCTGCGGAGCGGGCGTGGCCGTGGGTGCCGGACGCGGCGTCGGGGAAATCGTGGGCTGAGTCGGCGATGCAGTGATGGTGGCCCGGCCAGTTGTCGGGCTCGGAGCGGGTGCGGGAGGTATGATCAGCTTAGGGGCAAACCTGACGAGGGCCAGACCTCCCCCCTCCACAACGACATCTACACTGGCTCCCAGACCCCTGGGCATGATGGTGTAGAGGCTAGGTGAGAGTCCACCGAACTCGAGACAGAAATCCCCACATTCAGGCTTGGTACCTGTCAGGGCCGTAGCCGTCCAGCCGCCGGACTTGATATCCACCGGCAGCCCCTTCATGCCCTCCACCACGACCTGAATGCTGGACAGGTAGCCTCCGGGCTCTTGAGAGCTGGTATTGCTGACGACCTCGCCCAGCCAGATGCTGACCGGCGTCGGCACCGGCGAAGGAGCAGTCGGCGGCGTACCCGTGGCAGCGGGCGGTGTTACAGTCACCGTGGTGGCCGCGGGTGGAGGCGGTGGCGCTGGAGCCCTGGTGGGTGTAGGGGTGGCCGTAGGCGCCAAGTAGCCCTCGCGGCGACGGAACTCGACGAAGACGTAGCTCTTGCCGTCAACGGACACCCTCAGTTCCGTATTCAGCCCTTGCGGTCTGATGGTGTATTCAGACTCCTGCAGGGCGGCAAACTCCGCCACATAGTCCCCATACTCGGGCTTGGTGCCCGTCAATTGAGTAGTGCTAAACCCGCCATGGGCCGACGCCACCTCAACCGGTAGCCCCACCTTCCCCACTACCGATACCCGCAGCACGGTGCCTGGCAGGTCCCGGTTCGGTGTCACGGCAAGTACCTTGGCCTCCCACTGCGGCTGGGGAGCACCCGGTGGAGGTGCAGGGGGCACCTGCACGAACTCGACAACGATGATATCAGTGCCGTCCGCCTGCACGGTGACGCTAACGCCCAGGCCCTGGGGGGTGATGATATACTGACTCGCTGTCAAGCCCGCGAATTCCGCGGCGTAGGGGCCCAACTCTGGCTTCGAGCCACTCAGCTGGCTGGTGCTCCACTCGCCGCGAACCGAATAGATCTCGATGGGCAGGCCAACCTCGCCGATCACCGATACTCGAATGATGGTCCCGCTAGTGCTCAGTTCGCTGATGTCACTGATCAGCCTCCCCTCCCAAACTGGGGCTCTGCCCTGGGCTTCCGCAAGGCTGGCTGGCAGACCGAGTGTTGTCACCACAGCCACTGCGATGAGCACGAAGGTCAAAACGTACTTTGCTTCTCTGCAACCCACCAGTCGCATAGCAGGCCTCCTCCTATTGCGTCTTAATCTGCATGAACTGCAGCAGAGCACTAAACCATTCACCCATGGTCATCTTGACGGGGTAGATACGTCTACTGATGGCATATCCCTTCCAGCCCTTATAGATCAGCCAGAAGAGTCTATTGGGACGCACCTTGACGAGCCGCAGGACCAGAGGCTTGAGAAACGGGAACTCTGCGGTCACGCTCAGTAGCTTCTGCAGATTCTCTATCTGCCGTTTCTCCATCTCGCTACTGAACTTGATGACAGTATCGTCCGTGACGGAGCCACTCAGGTCATCGAAGGTGCCCTCCATCAGTCCCTGGCGCAAGGCCATCTCCCCAAGCTTCGTCTTGGGATACGGCTGATACAAGAAAACGTTGACGTAATCGGCGCGGCAGTCGATATTCAGATCCAGAGTCTCCAGATCTGTCTCCAGACCACCGGTGGGCAGGCCCAGCATGTTGTTGGTCGAGTACTTGATGCCATACTGTCGCAGCAAGCGGCTCGCCTTGAGAATCTGCTCCTTGGTGATACGGCGATTGAGGATCTCATACCGCAGGCGGTCGTTGGCGGTCTCCAACCCGAAGCTGACGCTGATACAGCCCATGTCCTTGAACAGGGCCACCTTCTCTTCTGTGACCAAGTTGGGCCGCACCTGACACCAGAAGGGCAGGCCGATCTCCTCCTTGTACCGTACGGCTAGCTGCTGCAGCCACTTCTTGTTGATGATGAAGGTGTCATCCAGGAACAAGACGAAGTCCAGCGGATACTTCTCTCGGACCTCTTTCAACTCTTCAATCACGTTGTCCACGCTGCGCCTTCTGGTCCTCCGTCCCTTTCCCTTGTAAAGATCGGAGTAGGCTTCGTTGAAGCAGAAGGAGCAGTTGTAGGGACAACCTCGGCCGGTGATGAAAGGCTTCAGTTTCCTGGTGCTACTCAGGGGATGGGCCCGATACAGAATCTCACGGTCGGGGAATGGCAGCACGTCGAGGTCTGTCACCAGCGGTCTCAACCCGTTGCGATGGATGCGGCCGTTGGACTTGATCCACCAGTTGGGGATATTCTCGACAGGCTCACCATTCTCCAGGGCGTTCATCAGGTCGACGCTGGCGTATTCGCCCTCGCCGATGCAGATCCCGTCCACGCCTTCTTCTTCGATGATCTCCGGGAAGAACGTGGGGTGCGGTCCGCCCATGATCGAAAGAACGTCAACTTCATCTCTGATCCGCCGATTGACGGCCAGATAGTGCCGCTGCGTGCCTGTATAGACGCTGAAAGCCACCACATCGGGGTTCAAGCGGCGAGCCACCTCGACGGGATCCTCCTCCGTCTCCACCACCATATCGGTCTTGTGCCCCGCCTGCTTCAAGGCAGCGGAGACGCGCAGAATGCCGTGGGGCTCGTTGTCGATCTCTTTAATGACGAAAAGTACGTGCACCGCACTTCTCCCAAAGCCAGTCAAAGTCTATCACAGCTAATCCCCTGTGGCAAACACTCGCGTGCCACCAGAGGCCTACTCAGCTATGCGCACTTCCAAACCTTAAATCTCCGGGACTGGCGTAGATTGGGTCTTGACTCTCCAGCGACTGGAGGGTGTATAATGGCGTGTGAAGGCCTTCAATCGAGGATACGTGCACGGAGCCTGACACATGTTCAAGATTGGCGAGTTCTCCAAGCTCAGCCAGGTGCCGGTGAAGACCTTGCGCTACTACGACGAAATCGACCTCCTGAAGCCGGCTAAGGTCGACGACTTCACCGGTTATCGCTACTACTCGGCCGAGCAGTTGTACCAGCTCAATCGCATCCTGGCACTGAAGGACCTGGGGCTGTCTTTGGCGCAAATCGGCGAATTGCTCGATGGTGACCTGCCCGTGGAGCAGATGCGGGGCATGTTGCGTATGAAGCAGGCGGAGGTCAAAGGCCGGGTCAAGGAAGAGCAGGCCAGACTGGCTCGGGTCGAGTGGCGACTGAAACAGATCGAACAGGAGGGAGTCATGTCCACTCAAGAAGTTGTGATCAAGAACGTCCCAGCGCTGAAGGTGGCTTCTGTGCGGGACGTCATTCCTACCTATGGCGACATCAGCCAGCTGTACGGCGAGCTCTTCAAGTACGTCGGCCGACGCAGGGCGAGACCCAGCGGCCCGGCGCTCTCGATCTACTACGACGAGGGATACCGCGAGACGGATATCGATGTCGAGGCCGCCGTCCCTGTGTCCAAGGACCTGCCCGATGGAGATCGTGTCAAGGTTCGCGAGCTGCCGGCCGTCGAGGAGATGGCCTGCATCGTGCACAGGGGCAGCTACGACACCATGGGCGAACCGTATCAGAAGCTGCTGACATGGATCGAGGACAACGGGTACCGCATCTGCGGGCCCAACCGCGAGGTGTACATTAAGGGGCCGGGTCTCCTCACCAAGCCGTCGAAGTACGTGACTGAACTGCAAATCCCCGTGGAGAAGTAGAAAAGGATAGTCCCTCGGGCCCCCGACTTGGTAGCGAGGTCGGGGGCGTGAACCGTTACCCACATTGCGGACTAGGGAAATGGGCCACGGAAAGGAGAGATCAGCATGCAAGCTGTCGCTCAGTTGAGGCAAGGTCTGGCAATGGAACGAAACGAAGCCACGCTCAGGCGGAGTATCGCCGGCTGGACGCTGGTCGTCCTCAACACACTGGCCGCCCTCAACTCCACGTTCTTCTTCCTGGTCTTGCTCAAGTCCGGCGTCGCCGGCTGGCTGATGATGAACAGCTGTGCACCGAGCGTATACCTGTTTGTGATGGGGTTCTTGGTTGGCAGCCCGCTGGCGATGGTGGCAGCCTCGGTGCCGATGGCCTGGTATGGCACAGGTGGCCTGTTCGTCTTCGGCTGGGAGGCATACAACCTCATCCCTCAGATCGGCCACCTCCTCATGACGTTAGCCGTCATCTACGTACTGATGTGGGTGATCCGTGCGCGGGCCTGGAGGACCTTGGTGCTCGGGCTGGCCCTGGGCCTGGCCATCCTGATCCCGTTCATGGTTGTCCAGAACTGGTGGTTCGGCGCCCACCCTGAATTGCTGGAGATGCTGTTCAGCGGCGACTGGTCGCTTCCCGGCCGTTGAACGGTAGAGCGCCCAGGGCCGAGATGCGGGACCGGTAATCGGGCGCAGCATAATCGCCAGAGGAGCCCTCCCGTCGGGAAGGGCTCCTTCTTGTCAATCAGGCGGCAGAGAGTGAGACTTGCCTCCTCCGTGCTGGTGCCCTCGCCAGCCGCTGCGACGCCGACATTTTGAGCGGCGCCCATCTCAAGACGCCGGTTTCCGCAATCCGAGGAAGAAGACCCGACCTTCTTCCCACTTCTCAACGAGCTCGAACCCCACCTTACGGACTAGCGCCACATAGTAGCCAAGGTCTTGTTCGGTCTCTGGCCACGGAACCCCGTATCCTGTGCTCACCGTCTCATTGGGCAGCTTGACGATGATGGGAAACGCAGCGACATCCTTGTGTTCATCAAGACGTGGCGGCAGGTCTACATCCCAGATGAGGAATCGACCTCCGGGTTTCAGCACTCGGAAGACTTCCTCGAAGACCCGCTCATGCTCAAAGCCCTTGATGTACATCAACGTGAGGAATGAAGTCACCGTAGCGAAGGTCTCGTCGAGGAACTTTAGATCTGTGGCGTCCATCACGATGTTCAGGGGGCCTGGTGGAGCGTCTACCAGCTCTCTCCTGTTGGCATCGATGGCGATGACTTGCTCGCCCTTGAGCCTCCCGATGATCCCCTCTCCGCCTCCTCCTATGTCCAAGATGTATCCTTCAGCATCGAAGTCTTCGACGGCGACCTCCTGCTCATCGAAGAAGTAGATGCGCTCCTCGGTCATTACTCACCTGCTCCCTTGGGCAAACTGCTCCATCTGCTTGTGGTGCTCCATCTCGTCCTCGGCTTCGGCTTGCAGAAGCCGCGCGATGGTGACCTTGT
>CAZNMJ010000159.1:0-7737 GCA_964573815.1 uncultured Anaerolineales bacterium | reverse complement strand
GCTTGGTCTGGTTTCGACAGGCTCAACCCGGCGGATACGGCCCTTCGGGCCTACTCGACCGGCGGTGCAGTGGCGCTTTCGTCCAAGGTGGCTTCTTCCTCGCCGCTGGGCTGATCTGGGCGCAAGCTTGGACGAGTTGGAGATCTTTCGAAATCCTTGCGCGCAAGTTCCGGCAATGCACCGTAATCTCCATCAATCAGCGCCTTGCGCTTCGCCCGTCCCCACCCCTGTACCTGCTTCTCCCGCTCGTAGGCTTCAGCAATGCTCTCGAACTCAGCTGCGTATACGAGCTTCACAGGCCGTCGACGCGCTGTGTACTTGGCGCCAAGGCCCTCGTTGTGTTCCCAGATGCGACGTTCCAAGTCGGTGGTTGAGCCCACGTAGTATGATCCGTCAGAGCATTCCAGAATGTATAGCCAGGCCATACTCGTTCTCCCACTTTGGCTTCTCGACAGTCACGAACCCCTTGGTCTGGTTCCGACCTGCTCAAGCCGCTTGGTCTGGTTTCGACAGGCTCAACCCGGCGGATACGGCCCTTCGGGCCTACTGGACCGGCGCTTCACGGAGCTCGCCCCGCGCTGGTTGAGTAGCTTCGGAACGAAGTGGAGAAGCGTATCGAAACCAAGCGGTTTCCTATGCACGCAACTGATTCCCAACGGCCGCTTGGTCTGGTTTCGACGGGATCAACCCGCTTGGCCTGGTCTCGACAGGCTCAACCCGGCGGATACGGCCCTTCGGGCCTACTCGACCGGCGCGGCAGTTGGCCGCACAAAGAAGGCAGGGTGTCGCCCGCTGAGCGATCACCCTGCCCTTAATGATCCAGTAGCCTTGCTACCTTCGCATCTTGCGCCTCTCAGCTACGGATGGACGTCTATGGTGTACAACAACCACCCTCGAAACACGTGAAATTCGTCCCAGCACCAGATAGCTTTCAGGCCCTCCGCCGCCCCACCGTCAACCACGTCCACGGCATCATGCGAGACCGCGCCCTCGCAGATGAGGGTGTCCGGCTCAAACATATCCCAGTCCGTCAGCGAGACGCCAATGGTCAGGTCTTGGCCGCTAGCCAGATGGACCAACATGGCATCCTGGCCGTCGAACAGGTCTCCTATCGGTATCCCCGGAAAAAGATGGAAACTGTCGATCAGCGCGTTCGGATCGACCATTATGATCCATGGCTCCGCGGGCGCGGGCAGCGGCGGTGGCTCCTTCTCGATCCGCTCGCCGTTGGCGTATATGCTGCCGTACCAGACCTCGACTTCGCAGTTCGTGCAACCAGGGTCGGGCGCGGGGCAATCGTTCGGGATACAAACGGTCCACAGCGATTCCGATGGCCCGGGGAAGATCACATCCACGTCTTTCGCGCAGGGGTCCCCAAGCAATACCTCTTCGTCGCTGTGAAGCGATTCCGGCCCCACGCCAAAGACCCCCTCGTACGCGGTCAGCGTGAACGGCCAATCCTCCTCGCACCAGGGGCTCACATCCTCCTCATAGACCTGCATGAAGCGGAGGTCGCGGCCCGGCTGCTCGTACAACAGGACACCATCCCGGTACAGCCTGAAACCTTCTCCCGGTTGCGTGGGGTCGTCGTCCCAACTCCAGGTGAAGTAATGCCCAAGGATCATATCATAGTTGTACTGTAAGTCGTACGGCCGATTGATCTCCGGGGCGGGGTCACAAGAGCCCAAACAGATGCGGTACACAACCCTGAACGAGCCAACCCCTCCTTCTGAGTACACTTCGATGGGGTCGCCGTTCCAGTCGGCCTCGGGGTGTTCCCTGGTGAAGCTCCCCAGGTCGCTGGGAATCAATTCGCCAGCGGAAAAGGCCCAGCAGTCCGCAAACACGGTCACCGTGTCTCCAGGCATCACGGCTACTGGGCGACTGTTCGCGCCGCTCAATTCCGCCGCGATGTCCCAGTAGTTCTGGTCTGGAGGGCCCACATGGTCGAGGTAATCGGTGGTATCTATGGGGACCCTCTCCATCGCGTCCTCCAACTGGACGTTGCAGTACACAGCCAGATACTGCTGATCGGTCTCCAACTCCAGGGCCTCGAACTCCAGCGCCACAGGTGGTGGCGGCGGGTCCGGTGGGTCCGCTGGAGGAGGTGGCGGATCTGGTGCAGGGTCAGGTGGCGGCTCTCCTGGAGGTGGGTCCTCATCCGGAGGAGGCAACTCCTCGTCCGGCGCCGGGGGCTCCACCTCCGCAGGCAGTTCCGGCGGGACGTCGGTGCCGGGGGGGGTGTCCCCGGTGCCTTCATCCTCAGCTATGTACGGAACGTACAGCGTCTGCCCCGGCGTCAGCGGCACCGCTGGATCCACCCCCGGGGTACAGGCTAGTATGTCCTCCACCGTCACCTCGTATCCGGCAGCGATGCCCTCCAGAGTCTCGCCCTCCTGCACCTCATGGATCAGCACCGGAACGCCTGCACACCCCTCAGCAGGCATCTCCGTAGGTATGTCGGGTCCCTGCACCGCGTTGACGCTGATCGAGGCCTGACCCGAGGCACCGGCCATGTTATAGCCCCTGACCGTTATAGTGTGGTTGCCCGGGGTCGTGGGTTCCCAATTGGCCATCAACGGGAAGGGGTCTGTCCCGTCGGGCAAAGCGCTGGCCTGCGATATGACAAACTGGCCATCAACCCACAACTCCATACGGGCAATGCCGCTCGGATCCTGCCCCGCGGCGAAGATCTGAACTGCCTGTCCCACTACCACCTCGTCTCCCTGGCCAGGGCTGTCGATGGAGACGGTCGGTTCCACCGCAGCCTCTGCCGTGGGCACGTTGAGCCAGTAGTACAAGGCAGCCAGTGCCCCCACCACCAAGCACAACACGACGAGCACGATGACGATAACGGCTATCCACCTTCCGCTCATCTAGAATCTCCTTTCATCCTGCCTTGAGTCGGAACCTGTCCCCGTCGGCTTGCGGCGATCCAGCAAGCAGCCAGTGTCACGGCTAGCCTATATGACACAGACCCCGATGGGTGTGGTATGACCAGGCGAGTTGCTGCAATTCATTGGGTCGACCAAGTCACACGCACGAATGTACCAGTACATACTCCCTGGGCTTCCTTTGAGTTCGGGAAGCGCGTAGGCGATCCGATACAGATTCGGTATGCGGGGGTGAAGCTCCAAAGAGCCACACGCCTGCTGATCACGCTGGTTGATAGAGCATATGAGCTTGACCCAGCGCACGCCAGAAGGATCGCTGACATACGCCTGGAACTGGTACGTCTCTAGGCAATCGCCGCCCATTGGTGCGACCATCCCTTCTGGCCCTTCCTCATCCCAGATCGAGGGCCCCTCCGTATCGCTGGGCGGGGGGCTCGGCTGGATCACGACCACGGTGATGCTCGCGGTGACCGGGCCACCATAGCCCTCCGCCCGCAGTTCGAAGGCCCTCGTGGAGGTGGGACACCTATCCTCGAAGGCAGGGTAATTGGTCACACCCTCGCCATCGAAGTATATCTCGGTCGGGGCCTCCACTCGCCACGTGAATCTCACGCACTCACCCGACGTGGTCTGGGTCTTACTGACCTCGAACATGGTGATGACGACCCGCGGCTGCGTTGTGGGTGTACTGGTTGGAGTAGAGGTCGGCGTGTTAGTGGGCCGAGTGGTTGACGTAGGTGTATTGGTCGGCACCGCCCTGGAAGTGGGTGTGGCGGTCGGCACCTCTCGCGGCACCTCGGTCTCCGTGGGCGTGGCCGCCGGCACCTCGGGAGGAGGCGGTGGCGGAACAGGTCCGCGGCTGACGAAGACCGTCGCTGGCTCCGACCAGGCCTGATTGTCCGCCTGGTCGGTCGTCACGCACTCCAACACGTACGTGCCCGGCGCCGGGGCCTGAAAGCTCAGCTCAGCGGTGAAGTACTCGTTTCCCGGGTCCGGGTTGGCCGCACCATTGGCGAAGGAGCCGTTCACCCACAACTCCCCCGAGGCCACCCCCTCATCGGCGAAGAAGTGGCACAGAACCGGGTTCTCCCCCAGGGGGATCTCGGCGCCGTCCGGCGGCCCGCCGACCCAGGCGTTGATCGTCGCCAGGGTCACTTCCATCGCCATAGGCTCCACACCACAAGAGGCCAGCACCACGGCGGACACGAGGAACAGGCCCGCCACAATGGCCTTGACCCGTTGATTGTTGCTCATAATGTCTGTCCTCCTTCTACTTTCTAAGATAGCGGACGAGGTGATGAATTACCCCGAAAGGTGAGGACCTTGCCTCTGGCTATCCTGCCTTATGGGGGAAATCCAATCCTGGTGCGAGACACACCGATGAGGGACTGGCAACAAGGCGCAAACACCAGCATTCACCGGGGGACCACACAAGAAACTTGGCTGCCACGCCGTGCTGAGCACCCTCATAGTCTCCTTGCCGTAACCTCGCAGGCTCCAGATAATGGCGGCAGTATATCACAACTCTGCTGAGCTGTCAAACCTGGGCAGCCGAGGGTTGTCTGTGGAACTCCTGCACGGCTGCCTTCTGCACGGCGCTGGGCCGCACGAAGGGACGGACGCGACGAATGGTGGCCCAGGCTTGATCAGGTGTCAGCCCGCTGCTCACCAGGTAGGCAGCCACAGTTGTGGCGGCTCGGCCCACGCCGCTGAGGCAATGTATGTACACGCCGCGGCCCTCGTCCAGTGCCTCAGCGATAAAGGCACTTGCCTCCCCCAACTGCTGCAAGGTCGGTGGCGTGTCGTCCGTCGTGGGCAGCCAGAGATGCTTCTCCAGGGATACGCCACGGTCCCTGTCGTCAGAGCTTTCCCGCAGGCTGACTGTGGCGCTGATACCCAGATTGGCCATGCGCTGCAAGCCGTGGCGGTAGTGCTGCCCGCCCAGGTAGAGTCTCGGCGCGATACGGCTGGTTCCGGGTGGGGACATGCCCGTGAGCAGACGCAGGGTATGGTCCGTCAGCCAGAGGACGGTCACCGTCAGGCCCTGTTCGCGCAGGCGGCTGACGAGGATGCCCAGCCCTTTGCGGACTCTCCTCATCGAAGACTACTAGGTAGTAGCCCTGCTCCTAGCCCACGCCTCCTTCCTCGACGAGGAAGGCCACCTTGACATCTACTCTGTACTCGGTGATTTTACCGTCCTTGACCACGACATTCTGGCCGACGACGTCACCGCCCACGATACCCCGAACGGTCTCCGCCGCCTTGTTCACGGCATTCTTGGTTGCCTCCTCCCAGCTATTGGGCGAGGTTCCCACCAACTCGATCACCTTCAGCACCGGCATCAGCACACCTCCTTCATCGCTTCTTCAATGGATTCTGCACAACTCCCTCCCGCGGCGCGCGCTTTCTCGGGCTGGAGAGGGGCTTGTCTTTCTATGATCTCCGAGCATACTCCTCACCCGAGTATACTCGCCATTCGGAAATCAGACCATCTTTGACTTCTGCTGTCCAAACAAGTGTTTCTCCTTCCTCTATCTCAGGTGGGACATGAGAACCAGTGGTCTTGTCAATGATGGCCACTCCCTCTCCGCTCCGAAGCGCATGACGAACATGTATCTTATAGTTGGGGAACTCCGACAAGTACCCTGCCATGAATCCCTTTTCCATGTAGACTCTACCACGGATATCGGTGAATTTGACGTCCTCCGAGATTAGCGAGCCTATGCCTGCAAGGTCTCCTTCATTGACGTACTCGACGAACCTGAGCACTATTGCCCCAGGGGACGAGTCAGCCATCGGCCTTCCCGCCTATGCACAAGGAGCCGTTGGGCGGGTCTGCAACCGCGGAATTGCTCCGATGCCCTACTGTTGTGGTATGGGCTTCCGCTCCAGGTACTGGCATGGACGCTAACTATTGTTCGCATCAGTCAATCAGGCGTTTGCACCAAGGCGGTCAGCACTTCTTCAAGAAGCGGTGTTGAGGGTGCGTATTTCAAGTGTGCAATGCGGCGATAGAGGTTCGCTGCCGCAGCGTGAAACTCTCCAGGCAGGCCAGCTTCTGCAAAGGTGGCCGAGATCTCATCCATCTCGCCAGCAAAGCGCCACGCCTTGGCTGTAACCCGCCGAACGCGGTTGACAGCTTCCTCGGCAAAGCCAGGCCAGTTCCACTCCCATTGCTGCTCCAACTCCTCCCACACATCAAGCGCCTCCGCCGTGGCCAGGATGGCGCATAGCAGTGCTGCGCTCCCCTTGGTCCAAGCAGCGTAGCACATCTTGAGCGCCGACGCTTTGCCAATCGCCTCCCCAATGACGGTGGTTTCCAGAGGACCGGCAGAGAAGCAGTCCGCTACCTTTGCAGCGTCTCTGCCAGAGAGGTATAGCCAAGTGCTGTTCGGCTCCCAGGCGGGTCCGCCGACGATACCGCCATCCACGAAGCTCGCGCCAGCAGCCGTCATCCACTCGCCGATGCGCACCGCTCGCTGTGGGGAGATGGCGTTGGCGTCCAGATAGAGGCCCGCGAACCCGTGGCTCAGGACCTTCTGGGCCACATCCTCAGCGGCGTGGGGCGGGCAGACACAGACGAGGACCGAGCAGGTTTGGCACAGGTTCATCACGGTGCCTGCGTCGTGGAGGGTGAATTCCTCGGCGCGCTCGCGGGTTTGCGCACTGCGCCCTTCCGAAGCCCAGAAAACCTCGCAGCCGCTGTTCTGCGCCGACGCCGCAACGGAGATTCCCATGTTGCCCGGATGCAGAATGCCCAGCTTTGGCTTCTGCAATATCTTGTCCCTTCTAGATTTCCTAGCCAAATGACGCTGCTCTCCGCGCGGGCCGCTGCAGCCAGGGGTTAGGCGCACCGGCTTCTAGGATATCCCTTGGTCATAGCCCATAGTAACCGTATGGACTGGGATAGATCGTGCTCTGACCAGGATCGTCCCGCATATGCAGCACGTACACTGGTGTCCCCGGCTGCTCGCTCAGATCCGGCCTGCTCAGGGTGGTGACTCTCCCACCATACTCACGGCCATACACCTCATACCGATACTGCACCGTCCACGGATAGCGACCATTCACCCGTACGTGGTAGTTCTGGTGCACGCTCACGATCTCTCCCACCGTGGCTTCCCCGTGCTCCAGCACCTCTACCGTTCTGTGGGCCACCTGATACCGCCACACCAGGATGGGTATCCCTGCACCCAGGAACAGTACCCCCAGCCCAGCGAAGGGTAGACCAACGAACGCAGCGACCACAGAGATGGTCAGAGCAGAGCCAACCACCCCGAAGACGAAGCCCAGCAGCGAGAAGACTAGAGCAGCGATGGTCCAGCCATCGGTGGATAGGATGTGCGAGATGACCTGGCGGGGCACGTTGCGAGGTGGTGGCGGAGGAGTAGCCAGGCTCTCGGTGGACGGCGTGGGCGCTATCTCGGATGGAAGGGGCAGGGAGCCACCGCAGTTGTCACAGTTTGACTGGAAGGATGTGTAGTTTGTTCCACACCAAGGACAGGTTATCACATCGATCTCCACAGTTGATCGAGTCTGTGCCGGGGCGCCTAACGGCGTTGAGCTGAGCGGCCGGGGCAAGTGCTACCTCCATCTCTTCCAACACCCCCATAATACAACCTGGCTTCCTTTTCGCCCTGCATCCCCGGTCCGCTCCAGAGAATTGTTACGCTGCGCACCTATACTTCACCTAGCACGACCTTCGGGTGTTGTAAGTAGTCTTGCACCTGTGCATAGAATCTCGCAATGTGTATACCATCCAAAAGCGCATGATGCCCCTGCACACTTAACGGCATCTTCAAGAACTTGCCCTCTTCGAAGAACTTCCCCCACGCAAACCGTG
>CAZNMJ010000158.1:0-7786 GCA_964573815.1 uncultured Anaerolineales bacterium | reverse complement strand
ATAATCTCGCATGCTCGGCACGGAAGCAAGTGATGAGGAGGCGTCGATGCTGAACGCGAAGGCATTCAAGAACAACGAGCGGGTGGCCTGGAATCTGTGTGCGGAGAGATACGATAGGTGTCTCACCATTCCCTTCACCCCATTCAGCCGGAAGCTGGTCAGGCTGGCCCGCCTGGAAAAGGGACATCAGGTGCTGGACGTGGCCACGGGGAGCGGCCTCGCCGCATTGATGGCTGCCAAGTCAGTGGGACCGGAAGGACGAGTGACAGGTGTCGATCTGTCCGGCACCATGATGGAGGTAGCCCGCCAGCGAGCCTCCGTGGAGGGTGCACCCAACGTGGAGTTCCTCCAGATGGACGCTGAGAGGCTCGAGTTCCCTGACGAGTCCTTCGATGCTGTCCTCTGCGCTCTGGGACTCATGCTTTTCCCTCAGCCCGACAAGGCTTTGGCCGAGATGCACCGTGTGGTCAGAAAGGGCGGAAACGTGGCCCTCTCCGTCTTCGGGCGGGGAAGCAGAGTGGCCCTGCGGGCATTCATGGAGCCCTTCATCCCTCACATGCCCCCGCCGCCCCAGCGAGGCCCTTCCACCTTTGGCTTTGGCCATACCGAGGTGCTCGAAGAAGCACTGGACAAAGCCGGCTTCTCAGAGATCAGCACGGAGCGAGAATCGCACGTCCTGAGCTTCGAGGGCGCAGAGGGAGTGTGGGAGATGGTGCTCTCACTCGGTCGTCTGGCGCAGTTGCATTCGAGGCTTCCCCAGGAGAAGGGGGAAGAACTCAGACAGGGAGTGCTGCAGATAGCGGAGGAGAAGTACAGAGAGCCAGGTGGTGCCTTGGAATTGCCCTTCGAAATCACATACGCCATAGCTCAGAAGGGAGCCTATTGAGGAATCTGCTTGCGACAAGACTCTACTATGCGCGGCAGTATGTCGGCCACGTCGTCGTGAATAACAACTGCTGCGCGCTCATCAGCGGGCGTCACCATCTCGTTGATGATGATCAGCTCACTGCCCTGTCCGTGGGCGACAAACGGCAGGTTGGCGGCGGGAATAACCTCCAGCGACGAGCCTGCCACTAGCATCAGATCGCAAACCTGAGACTCCATCTGCGCGTCCATGAGCACATCCATGGGCAGGGGTTCGCCGAAGAATACGGCCATCGGTTTGAGCACGCCTCCGCATTCCTCACAAGAGGGCACCTTTCCCTCTATCATGTAGTCGTGGACCATGCCCTCACTGGGGAAAACCTGCTGGCACCTCATGCAGATGGCTTCTCTGAGGTGACCGTGCAGCTCCAGCACTCGTTTCGATCCCGCCCTCTGGTGCAGATTATCTATGTTCTGCGTAATCACCGCTTTCAGCAAGCCCATCTCCTCCAAATCAACTAGCGCATGGTGGGCTGGATTGGGCTTTGCCTGTAGGAAGAGTTTGGCTGTTGGCCGCATCCACTCGTAGAAAGCCTCAGGCTGACTGCGAAAGGTGAAGATTGAGGCCACTGCCATAGGGTCGGATTTGGACCACAGGCCCGTCTCCGGGCTGCGGAAATCGGGGATGCCGGAGGGAGTGCTGATACCGGCACCGGTGAGGGCCACGCCGTGTCGAGAAGCCAGGAAGAGCTCAGCGGCCCTCCTTATGCTCTCCTCAATCGACATTCTTCCACTTGCGTCAAGATAGATCGAACAGGGACTGCTGCTCAGCCCCTCTCACCAACTGCTCTCCGCTGGCGGCGCGATGAGCATACCTTGTGGTCTCCGGCAACCGGTATCCCTTACAGCACCCCATCACATACTCAATGGCCGTCTCAAGGTCAATGCGGTGGCCCACCGACACGTACACCGGGCTGACATGACTGCGGGTGCGCACCACAGCCCCGATGATCTCCTCGCCATCGTAGAGGTGGACGTAAGAGCCGGCCTCAGGCGCGGGCTCGTGATGGGTGCCGCAGAGACGGGACTTGGCGCAGCCGATGGATGGCTTGTCCAAGATCACGCCGACATGACTCGCGATGCCCAAACGACGGGGATGCGCGACTCCTTGGCCATCGAAGATGAGGAGGTCCGGTTCGGTCTCCAGTTTTTCGCAGGCAGCGATAATGGCCGGAGCCTCCCGGAAGGCCAGAAAGCCAGGAATGTACGGCATGGCGGCCTGTGCCTGGGCGACACCCTGCTCCACAGGTGCAAGCGTAGGGTAACTCAAAACCACGACCGCGGCCTTGGCCAAGTCTCCCTCCATGCCCACGTCGACCCCGGCTACCGTTCCTACCACGTCGAAATCAGGCTCAAAGGACACCTTCTCCCGCAGGCTCAACTGTATGTCTTTGGCTTCGGCTGTGGACACCTGCCAGGAATGAGGAACGGTGATCTCCATGGGCTAGTCGCACCTTGCCTCAATCACTCGTTGAACATCTCGCCTACGGAGATGCCCAGATAGATGCGCCTTATCACCTCACCCAGAAGAGGGGCCACGGAAAGCACAGTGACCTCGAAGTCCTTCATCTTCTGGATCTTCTCCTCCGAGATAGGAACCGTGTTCGTGACTACCAGTTCCTTGAGTCCTGCCTCATTCAAGCGCTCGGGTCCCGGATGGGAGAGGATCGAGTGGGTGACGCACGCGTAGACATCTCTTGCCCCCTTCCCCTTGAGGAAGAGGGCTGCGTCGCGGACTGTACCAGCCGTATCTATCTCGTCGTCGAAGATGATGGCGTTCATGCCCTCCACGTCGCCGATTAGGCTCAGCACGTCCGTCCTTCGACCGGTCCTCCGCTCTCGACGCTTCTCGATGATGGTCAGAGGGACATCCAGAGCCTCGGCGAAGTCTCTGCCCAGCTTCGTAGCGCCCACGTCCGGAGCAACAACCACCGCGTC
Source organism: uncultured Anaerolineales bacterium (assembly GCA_964573815.1). Taxonomy (GTDB): domain Bacteria; phylum Chloroflexota; class Anaerolineae; order UBA7937; family B3-Chlor; genus CAYGAW01. Next base: position 4,924 of record CAZNMJ010000158.1, on the reverse strand, counting down.
CTCGATGTCCTTCTGGATGAAGTAGTCGCTCAGCATGTGAAAGGCGGTGATGTCATCGACAGGGATGGTAAAGAACCCCTGGATCTGGTCCGCATGTAGGTCCATGGTCATGAAGCGGGTCGCTCCAGCAGCGGTGATCATGTCGGCCACCAAGCGAGCGGTGATGGGCACCCGTGGTTGATCCTTCTTATCGGTACGGCTGTAGCCGTAGTACGTGACCACCGCAGTGATATCCCCGGCCGAGTCCCGTCTCAGAGCATCGGTCATGATCAGAAGTTCCATGATGTTATCGTTCACCGGCGCACACGTGGGCTGAATCACAAACACGTGCTGACCGCGGACACTGCGATGGAGCCTGACGAAGGTGTTGTCGTTGGGGAACTTGTAGATGTCCACCCCTCGCAGTGGAGTGCCCAGATAGTCACAGATTTCCTGAGCTAGCTTGGGATTTGCAGTGCCGCTGAAGATGGCCAAATCTTCGTACATGCCTATACCTCCACTATTGCCTCTATGCGTTGGATTGTTCCTCGCTGATGAACTCCTCGCGGAGAATAGCCATCAAGAAATGATCGTGATAACTTCCATCTCGGAAGAGCGCCTCTCTAGCCCTCCCCTCATGGCGGAATCCGCACTTCTCGTAGCAGCGGACGGCCCGCTCGTTGAACTCAAAGACCGATAGACTGACGCGGTGCAAGTTCATCTCGTTGAAGGCAAAGTCTAGCAGAGTCGTCACGGCGTCGGCGCCGTAGCCGCGCCCCCAGTACTCCCTCTCGGCGATGACGATGCCCAACAGTGCATTGCGATTCTTCCAGTCCAGATTGTGCAAGCCGATGTTGCCGATGAGTCTGCCCTCCTCGGTCTCAATCCCGAAGATGCGACTAGTATCGTCTTTCAGGTAGGCCTCGAACCACTGCTCCTCCTCTGCCACAGACATCGGCAGGTACATCTCCAGGTACTGTCGCACCTCAGGGTCGTTCAACCATCTGACGAAGATTGGGATATCCTCGCGTTCAATGGCCCGCAAGCGGGTTTGCTTGCCCACGATCATCAGCCTGACTCTCCACCACCCTCCTTGCCAACTATGCTCTGGAAGAACGAAGCCAACAGGTTGTCTGCAGCTGTGTAGGGATCCAGTTCCCGCTCGGCGACTTCCTTCGTCAGGAACTCAAACTGCTCTTCGCGAATCTCGTTCAGGAGCCGGGCCAACAGCTCCTGACCTAATATCCGTCGCAATTCCTCCTCGGCCAGTCTCATGCTGCGGATACGCAGCTGATCGCTCTCCTTGAGATACGCCAGGTGCCCCTCCACAGCATCCGCCACTTGAGCTGACCCCTCGCCCTGCAGCGCGATCGTTTTCACAATGGGGGGTCTCCAGCTGTGATCGTCACAGCCCTCGTTCATGTCGAGCATCATCTGCAGGGTTAGAAGTGTACGGTCGGCGCCATCCCTATCGGCCTTGTTCACCACGAAGATGTCTGCGATCTCAAACAGCCCAGCCTTGATGGCCTGGATGTCATCCCCCAGCCCCGGTGCGTCAACCACGATCACCGTGTGGGCGGCGCGCGCAATCTCGACCTCTGACTGTCCAGCCCCCACGGTCTCCACCATGATCGTGTCGCGACCGAACGCGTCCAGGACCTTGACGGCATCTCCGGTAGCTCGGGCAAGCCCTCCCAGGTGTCCCCTTGAAGCCATGCTCCGGATGAAGATACCCTCGTCGGTGCTCAGTTTCTGCATCCGTATGCGGTCACCAAGCAAGGCCCCCCCGCTGAAGGGGCTTGTGGGATCGACGGCGACAATGCCCACGGTCCTGCCACGCTGTCTGAACTCCTTGGCCAGTTCGTATACCAGCGTGCTCTTGCCTGTCCCAGGAGAGCCGGTCACGCCAACCACGTGAGCGTGACCTGTGTGGGGGTAAATAGAGGCTATAGCTTCGCGCGCCAGGGGACCACCATCCTCCATCAAGGTAACCAGCTGAGCCGCGGCCCTACGATCCCCCGACAACAGGCGGTCAACCAGATCCAAGCTCAGCCCCTCTCCACGCGCTCCCTGATGAACCCCACGATCTCGTCCCCCGACGCCCCGGGTCCGAAAACGCCCTCTATGCCCATCCCCTCGAGCGCGGCTCTGTCATCATCAGGGATGATTCCTCCAGCTAGGAAGATAAGGTCCCCTAAGCCTTTCTCCTTCGCCAAGCGCATTATCTCGGGCAAGAGCGTCATATGAGCTCCGGAGAGGATGCTCAGACCGATGACGTCCACGTCTTCTTGGAGCGCCGAAGCGACGATCATCTCTGGAGTCTGGCGCAGCCCGGTGTAGATGACCTCCATACCAGCATCGCGCAAGATCCTGGCTACAACCTTCGCGCCGCGATCGTGCCCATCCAGACCGGGCTTGGCGATCAACACGCGTATCTTCTTCTCCGGCATAACCCCTCCTCCGGCGACCAAACAACGTGCTTTCAGATTATACTGCAAAAGCCTCGGGTTGCCAATCACTGATCGCTCTACTATAATAATCTCATGCTCAGCACCGAGAAGAAATGGCTGGACTACTCCCTTCCCGTAATGCAGAAGATGCGAGAGGAGTTGGCCGCCACAGACCCTGTCGTGCTGGGGGCTCGAAGCGGCGCCACCTACGCAAAGTCGCAGGAGGATCGCGGCGAGTTCACTCTGGACTACTTTGACGAATCCTACCTCATTAGCTACCCCCAGTTTCAGGCACGTGACAAGGCCAGCGGCAAGGAATGCCCGCCAGGACTTCTTTTCCTCTTCCTGCACTACCTCCGCACCGCCGACGGCACGCCACCGGCCGATCGTTGGATCGGCTACCGAGAACTACCCGATGGCATGTTCTATAGCCAGGCGTTCCAAGGCTATTCAGGCGCCCGATTGGTCAGCACGTTCGCGAACGACCTCGCCAGCTTCAAGGAGGCCTCACTGAGGGCAGGCGGCGACGACTTATCCTTTGGAGACGCCGCGTTCATGTTCCGAGGTTTGCCCCGGGTGCCTTTGGCCGTCGTCTACTGGCTCGGCGATGACGAGTTCCCACCCAGCGCCAATGTGCTCTTCGATGCGTCCGCCGGTCATTACCTGTCCACGGACGCGCTGGCTGTGCTGGGAAGAGAGCTCTGCAGCAAGATCATCGCTCAGACCCGGCAACGCGGCGGATAATCAATGAAGCGGCGCCTCGTAGGCCTATCTCTGGTTGTGCTCCTCCTCTGGGCCGTGGGAAGTGCCTCACCTGCTTCCTCAGGTCGACGGTCGGGCCACGAATCCGCCGTCTCCCGCCAGGAAGCCTTGCCGGGCTCTGACCATAGACCTGGCGTTGTCCTGGTCAAATTCCGGACTGGGATTTCCGCAAAGCAGGCGACTGACTTGTTAGAAGTGCCTGGATTGGCGATCCTGGGGGAGATAGCGGACCTGCGAGTCCAGCGGGTGGCCGTGCCCCCGGGACGGGAGCAGGCCATGGTAGACCTGCTGACCCAAGACCCACGCGTGGAATATGCCGAACTCGACCACCTGGTCCACGCGACTATCATCCCCAACGACACAAGCTACGACGTGCAGTGGGGCCCCTCGAAGATCAAGGCACCTGCGGCCTGGGACGTGAGCACCGGAGGCTCGGACACCATCATCGCCATATTAGATACGGGCGTCGATCTGAATCATCCAGATCTCAAGGACAAGATCGTACCGGGGTGGGATTTCGCCAACGATGATCCCACCCCCCAGGACGACCACGAACACGGGACCCATGTGGCTGGGATAGCCGCGGCGGAGACAAACAACGGAATTGGCGTTGCCGGGATCTCCTGGCAGGCCAGGATCATGCCGGTGAAGGTATTGGACGAGAACGGCGACGGCTTCTACAGCCATGTAGCAGAGGGGGTGCTCTATGCCTGCAACCACGGCGCGCAGATCATCAACCTGAGCCTGGGCGGATCCACCTACTCGCCCACCTTGGAGGACGCAGTGGAGCAGGCGTATGCGGACGGATGCCTCATCGTGGCCGCTGCCGGAAACGGTGGTGGAGATTTCGTTGACTATCCCGCCCGGTTTCCTGACGCGATGGCTGTGGCAGCCACTGATCAGAGCGACGCCAGAGCGGGATTCTCCGACTACGGCCCGGAGGTCGAGGTGGCGGCGCCAGGGGTGAACATCTACAGCACGCTGTGGAATGACAAGTACGGGTGGAAAAGCGGCACCTCGATGGCTGCTCCCCATGTCGCTGGCCAGGCAGCCCTGATCTGGTCCGTCTGCCCCGACCCAACCAATGAGGAAGTACGAAGCATCATCGACAGTACGGCGGACGACCGCGGGGCTTCAGGCTGGGACGCCTACTACGGGTACGGCCGCATCAACGCTGTCGACGCCGTTCAGGCCGCCACCCCTGCCCTAACCTTGCCCCAAAGCCCGGAGCAGATGATCTTCCTGGCTGATGAGAACACCGGGCCCTGGCCCCAAACGCTCTTCATCGGGAATGACGCTCCGTGCGGCTCCCTGAGTTGGGACGTGACGGACGATGCAGATTGGCTGGGCACCGACCCGTACTCGGGCGAGGCCTCTGCCTCACAACCAGGTCAAACCACCGTTACGGTGGACAAGAGTGGCCTGACGGCGGGGAACACCTACACAGCGACGATCACGATAGACAGTGCGACGCCGGGCGTGCTGGAAAGCCCGCAGACGGTGGCCGTGAAGTTCGTCTACTCCGATACACCTCTGGCAAAGACCGAATTGCCACTGACCATGGCCGACTAGTTCCCTGAGCCATGCGACAGTCGCAGCGTAGCGCCAAGCCCTCTGGCAGCATCCCCCTAACTGCCAGCCTCCTGCTGTTGTTGATCTGTTTCCTGTGGGGAGCAAACATGGTCAGCATCAGGTTTGCTTGACACCCCAAGGCCCCTGCGACGCGGCAGGGG
>CAZNMJ010000157.1:0-7802 GCA_964573815.1 uncultured Anaerolineales bacterium | reverse complement strand
TCCTGCGCCCTTCTGACCTTGGTCCCGCCTGGGCCATCACCGATCAGAAGATAACTTGTATTACGACTGACGCTGGAAGTGACCCGCCCTCCTCTCGCTTCGATGAACTCGGTGGCTTCGTCTCGACTCAGGGTGGGCAGAGTCCCGGTGATGACAAAGGTCAAACCGCTCAACGGCCCTTCCTCTACAGCTGCCTCTTCCCGCAAGCGCGTCATGCGTATCCCGGCCTGCCGCAGCTTCTCTATGACGTGCTGATTACGCTCCTGGGCGAAGAAGTCGACGATGTTCTGCGACGTGTGAGGTCCCAGCCCTTCTACGGCCTCCAACTGCTCGTCGCTGGCCTGCATCAGCTCTTGTAGCGAGGCAAAGCGCCGAGTGAGGAGCTGTGCCACCGTCGCTCCCACCCCTCGTATGCCCAGGCCAGTGATGAGACGCCACAGTGGCCGCTCCTTGGAGTCCTCAATGGCTTGCAGCAGATTCTCTACACTCTTCTCCGCAAAACCCTCCATCGCTAAGAGATCTTCGGGCCTCAGGTAGTAGAAGTCGGCCACGTCTTGCAGAAGCCCCTTCTCCACGAAGGTCCGGGCCAGTCTCTCACCGAAACCCTCGATATCCATCGCCCCTCGGGAGGCAAAGTGCTCCACTCGCGCCACCAACTGCGCCGGGCATGACGCATTGATGCAGTAGTACATCACTTCGTCCTCAGGCTTGACCACCGGCTCCCCGCACACGGGGCAGGACTTGATCATCTCGAAGGCCTTTTCCTCCCCGGTACGCAGTTCCTTCACAGGACCCACCACCTGAGGGATTACGTCTCCCGCCCGCTTCACAATCACCGTGTCGCCTTCGCGGATGTCCTTACGATGGATGTCTTCTTCGTTATGTAAAGTCGCGTGCCGGATGGTCACCCCGCCTACCTGGATGGGCTCCAGCTCCGCGTAGGGGTTGAGAGTGCCGGTACGCCCCACGTTGATGCCGATGCGCAGCAATTTGGTGATCCCCTCGTGGGCCGGGAACTTGTAGGCGATAGCCCACCGAGGCGCGTGCGACACGTCGCCCAACACCTCCTGCTGGGCGAAGCTGTCGACTTTGATCACCACGCCATCGGCGTCGTAGTTCAGTTCATCCCTCTGCCCAAGCCACTTCTGATAGTGGACGAAAACCTGATCCAGGTCCTCACAAAGGGCGATGTCCTCCGCCGCGGGGAAACCCATCTGCTGTAGATAGGTCAGAGCTGCCCACTGCGTCTCCAAGGTCACCCCTTCCGTGTCGCCCACGGTGTACACGAAGATACTCAGGGGACGCGTGGCCGTGATCGAGGGGTCCAGCTGCCGCACCGAGCCGGCGGCTGCATTTCGCGGATTGGCGAAGGGTTTCTCCCCCGCGGCTTCCCGTTGTCTGTTCATTTCCTCGAAGCGATCGCGTGGCATATAGACCTCGCCACGCGCTTCGAGATACGGGGGAGGAGCCTGATCGCCCACCACTGGGATCCTCAAGGGGATGGCAGGTATGGTTCTCAGGTTCTGGGTGACATCTTCGCCTACAAAGCCGTTGCCACGGGTCGCCCCCTGTACTAGCCGGCCTTCTTCGTAGATGAGGGAAACGGCGAGCCCGTCGATCTTAGGCTCCACCGTATACCGGAGACCAGCTCCATCCCCCAGCAGCCTTCGTATGCGCTTCTCCCAGGCCCTCACCTCTTCTTCATCGAAGGCGTTGTCCAGACTCAGGAGAGGGCGCCGGTGTTCCACCTTCTCGAACTGCGGCAGCGGCTCGGCGCCCACTCTCTGCGTGGGGGAATCGGGGGTCACAAGCTCGGGGTGGGCAGCCTCCAGTTCCTTCAGTTCCTGTACAAGAGCGTCGTACTCGGCGTCCGAGATCTCAGGATCGTCGAGCACGTAGTACCGGTAGGCGTGGTAGTGGATCAGCTTTCGCAGGTTCTCGATGCGCTGTGCAACCTCGTCCTGTGCACCCATTCGCCACCTCGGTCACTCGCCCCCACGGGCCTGCACTTCGCACTGAACTGGAAAGAAAGCAGCCTCGTAGGGTATTATAACACCTTTTGCGCTCTTGCTCAATAGCAAGAAGGCCCCGACCCGCCGTGGGACGGGATCAGGGCCTGGGAGTAGCAGATAGGGAGGCTCACCCACCAAAGAGGTGCATTACCACCAGCGGTGTGACATGCACCTCGAGGACCGCGGCGACCAACAGCATGGGGATCACCAAGAGAACGAAGACCTTGATGAAATCGGCGATCGCAAGGAGCAGGCTCTCACTGATGGCGAAACCCGGGGGTGGGGACATGATGGAGGCGGCGATGCGCAGGCTGAAGGCCGTCGACAGCACGACCGCCGGCAACTCCACGATCCCGTGGGGAATGATGAATGCCAGGAGGAACACCAGCGGGTTGATGCCCAGGCAGGCCATCTCCCCAGCGAAGAAACCCACGATCGACATCGGCGCCATGAGCAGCAACAGCGGAACGGCGCCGAAAGAAACCGGGGTTGCCGCCAGCCCCACGAGAAGCACCCTCAGGTTGTGCACGAAGATGCCACGGACATCGAAGCCGGGCAACAGCGGAACGTCGGGCACATTGGAGAAATCGACATCGCCCACACCCTGGACATCAACGAGATCGGCAGGCAAGGGGTAGCGTAGGGCGACTGCCCAACCGCCGAGCATTCCAGCCACTAGGATCCCCAGGGTCACAAGCAGAGGTAGCTTCTGTAGTCGCAGCAACTGTGGAATGTCGTACCGATAGAGCCGCCGGAGGCTCAATGGGGCTGCTGGGCCGTCCCGGGGCAAGTGCACCGATTCTGGCACGCACGCCAGGAGATGCCTGAAGGTTCTCCACAGGGCCGGTAGATTGATCTCGTCGAATTCCCGCGACAGCAACTCCTCCCGATTGAAGATGCGCATGCCCGTCCTCATCAGCATCAGATTCACCATCACAAGCACGAGAACGAAGGCCCACAGAACCTCCTCGCGACCCCAGAACAGGAGAACGGCTTCCCCCTGGAGCAGCAGAGCCATGGGTATGATGATGAAACTCGCCAGCAGGTTTGCCGCGCGTACGCTCGTGGTCTGGCTGGAGGCTACCACTGCTCCGGCAACCATCACCACCGCTTCCATGGTGGTCAACACCACGATGAGGCTCAGCAAACCAGGCGAGATCACATACCGGCTATTGATGATCAGGCCCACAAAATACATACCGAGACCCAGGTAGCTGGCGGCCAAGGGCAGCACCATGGAGGACAAGAGCTTCCCGATGTACAACTCAGCGTCTGAGATGGGCATCGACAACAGAGGCTCGATGCTGCGGCGCTCTCGCTCGCCTACGAAGCTCTCCAATGCAATCACCAAGGAGAAGGAGATGGGGAAGAAGCCGACGATCATCAAAGAGAAGGGAACCATCCGGTTCATGATCGTCTCTGCGTTCTGCCCGACGCCCCAGGTCACGGCGATGCTGGCCGCCAGCTTGGAGGTCACGGTCATTAACCAGGGAAAGATCAAAGTCAGCAGGAGAATGGGAGTGATGATGCGCCAGTCTCGCAGGCTGTCCCGTATCTCGCGGCGGGTGATGATCAGCGCATTGCCAAGCACTCTCACTCCTCCACGATGCGAAGATAGACGTCTTCGAGGCTTCGGGGGACTTCGCTCAGCGTGATGATACTGGCACCTTCGTCTGTCAGCCGTTGCACAAGGAGGGGATTGGTCTCCCCGGGCGAGTCTGTACGGAAGTGAAACCAGGTCTCTCCCCTCTCCTCGACAGCGACCAGACTGTCTATGGCCGGCAAGAGCCCATCGAGCGGTCCAGCCAGTCGCATCTCCAGCAAGGGACTTCCCAAGAGCCTCGCCTTCAACTCCAGCGGCGTTCCCAGGGCGATGATAGAGCCCTCTTTGATGATGGCTATGCGGTCGGCGAGAGTCTCGGCCTCCACCAGATTGTGGGTGCACAGGATGATGGCCCGATCGGACGAGCGCAGGTCGACGATGGCATCGCGAACCATCTTGGCGCTGTGAGGGTCCATGGCCGAGGTGGGCTCGTCGAGGAAGAGCACCTGCGGGTCGTGAATCAAAGCTCTGATGAGGGCGATCTTTTGACGCATGCCCTTGGAGTACTCCCCCAGACGCTGCCTGCGCGCTTCCCACATCCCGAAGCGAACCATGAGTCTCTCGATTCGCTCTTCCCGCTCAGGCCGGGACAAGCCCTGCAACTCGCCAAAGAAGTGGAGGTAGTCGAGGGCAGGCATGCGGTGGTACAGGCCAGGGAATTCCGTGAGCAGGCCCACCTCGCTACGGACCGTCCTCGCATCATCCACCACGTCGTGGCCGGCGATGGTGGCCTTTCCTGATGTCGGCTTGAGGATGGACGCCAGCATTCGGACGGTCGTAGTCTTGCCGGCGCCGTTGGGCCCTAGCAGGGCCAGTATCTCCCCTGCCTCCACTGACAGGGTGACTTCATTCACGGCAACGAACTCACCGAACTTCTTGGTCAGTCTTTCGGTGCGAATCAGGCTCATTGTCTTTCCATTTTACCATTATACCCGCATTGCCAGGACGTGACAATGGCTCTTTAGTACCGGCCGATGGAAGGATGCACCGGCCCTGATGCCACTTTGGATGCCCGCATCCCTCGATACGCGCTCCACCCTGTCCCGCGCTACTCGGGACGCTGGAGCAATGAGGCCCATGGCGATGGTCCGTTTCCTTGAGTAGAGAGGTCTGCAGCTTGTTATCGGGCACCGCCAGTGCCCTGAAGCAAGTTGAAGACCACCCTCACAGGACACTCAGCGCCAATCCGATTCGCTCCCGCACCTCCACCATCGTGGCCTGGGCCAAGGGCCGCGCCCTCTGTGCACCGGAGGCCAGTACGTCCAAGACGTAGTCTGGTCTCGCGTCCAGTTCACGCCTCCGCTCCTGGAAGGGTTGCAGGTCCGAAATGATCTCCTCCGCCAGCATAGCTTTGCAGTCGAGGCAACCCACGCCAGCGGTCCGGCAGCCACCGGCGACCTCCTCCAACCGAGGCGACCGAGAGTAGGCCTCGTGGATAGCGTAGACGTTGCAGTTCGCCGGGTCGCCTGGATCGGTGCGCCGCTTTCGGGCAGGATCGGTGTACGCTTTCGCCAGCTTCTGGCGAATCTCCTCGGGAGGATCGTCCAGACCGATGTAGCTGCCGGGAACACTCTTGGCCATGGCGCCAGGGCCAGAGAGACTGGGCACCATGGGAGCCTTGGTCATGTGGATGTAGGGCTCAGGAAACGTCTCGCCGAATGTGCCATTGAACCTGCGCGCCAACTCACGGGCGAACCTAAGATGGACCTCCTGATCCTTGCCTACGGGTACTTTGGTGGCCTTGTAGATCAGGATGTCCGCAGCCATCAGCACCGGATAAAACAACAACCCGAAGCCCGCCGACCCGCTCTGCCGTTTCTTCTCTTGATAAGTTGGCATACGTTCCAGCCTAGGAACCGAGGTCAAGCAGCCCAGCACCCAGGCCAACTCCAGATGTTCTGGCACATCCGACTGGACAATCAGAGTCACCTTCTCAGGGTCCAGCCCCGCCGCCAGGTAGTCCATCGCTATGGATAGCTTGCGCTGCGGCATCTGCGCCGGATCGTAGGGAACCGTGAGGGCATGGTAGTCCACCACAGCGAAGATGCAGTCATACGTGTCTTGCAGGGACAGCATACCCTTCACAGCCCCCAGGTAGTTGCCCAGATGCATGCCTTCTCCCGTGGGCTGAACACCGGAGAAAACCCGCTCCTTGCTCATCTCTCACCTCCTTGTACTGTTGCCTATCCCTCTGTCATCAACTCCCCTGATAACAGAAAACTCCCGCCCCAAGGGACGGGAGTCACGAGGACCCGCGCGGTACCACCCTCCTTAGGCCACCCACAAAACAAGAACCTGCCGTGACGGCAGGAATTCGTTCCGTGAGCCAGCCTCACTCAAGCAGGTACGGGAACGTCGGTGAGAACACGCTCCGATACCCTCGGCCATGATAACGGTGGCGACATCCGGCAAGTACTACTCTGACCAGTACCCCTGGCCATTTCGGCTTGCGGCTCCCAGGTCCATTCAGCATCCGCGCCGGTATCGGGCTCGCACCTTACCCCGACTCTCTGCACCTCGCCTTGATGCCTACTACTCCTGATCCCAGCCTTCTCGCTATTCCATTCGGATCTATAATACCACAGTCTAGGCTAGCTGTCAAGCGAACCAGCCTCCCTACCCCTTGTAAGACCGAGGGCTGGGTTAGGGGTCATCATTCCCAGCGCTTGACACGGTGATGGATGCCTGAACCCTTGGGCTCAGAAGCAGAAGTGCGCGCTGCACCCCATTGCAGACACAGCCTCTCCTAACAAACCTATCACAGCCTGCTCCCCGGGTAAACAAGCAGGTATCCCCGCCTAATGGTAAGCCATTATGCCTGCCGGAGGTGGGGCAGCATACTTGCTCCCTGACCCTTCTGTCACCGCATGGACACTTGGCGGCGGAGGCCCGGCGTGCGCCTTTGTCCTTGGTACAGAACAGGTAGATTGCCTCTTCAAACGGGGCTTGCACTGTAGTACACTAAAAGTGGATCAGGAAAGGTGAGGCAAAGGAGGTAGTCGAAATGTTGTCCCTAGAAGCGATCAGTGTGTTGGGTGTCTTGTATGCGCTCCTGGTAGCCGGCTTGGTGAGGGCTGCACTGGCCAGCAAGCAGGCGGAGTCAGAGCAGCAGGTTGAGAAGGGCGCTCCAGCCGCCACCGGCCAAGCCCGGTAGCCTGGAAACGCCCTCCGATCAGCGGCGGAGTCCACGGGGAAGGATGGAGAAAAGGAGGTAATGGAAATGCTGTCCTTAGGAGCGATCGGTGTGCTAGGTGTCCTGTACGCACTCCTGGTAGCCGGCATGGTGAAGGCTGCGCTGGCCAGGAAGCAGGCAGACTCGCAGCAGCAGGTTGAGAAGGGCGCTCCAGTCGTCACCGGCTAAGCCCCGTGGCTTGCGGCAGGAAACGCCCTGCGGTCGGCTCCGGAGCCCACAACCAAGGGTGAACAAGGGGAGGTAACGGAAGATGTTGACCATCGAGATCATCGGAGTACTGTCGGCAACGCTCGGTCTTCTGATCTACGCCATGGTCAAGACTCACGCGCGAGCCAGCAAGCTGGCCCTGCGCGTCCAAGTCGGGTATGCGGGCCAGATGTAAACCGTACGGGTCATGATGCTCGCGAGGGGTGAGACGCGTACGCCCTCGGCGTCAGCATGGCGCAGAGCACTTGCTCTGATCACAGTGACAGTTCCGCGACCAGAAAACGATGATTGGGCCCGCCCCTGTCGCCCACGTACGCCGTCAGTGCCCTCATGTTGGGCGAGTGGAAAACGTAGTCGATCCTGATCAAGGGCAACGGTGTAGGAAGAGACCTCACTTCCACATCAGGAAATGTATTTCCGAAACCCCATCCCGCCTCGCGGTGGGCATCCACCAGGCGCTGAGTCAACCCCCTGTAGCCGGCTGATTGATCCGTCATATTGAGGTCGCCCGCAACAACGACTCTCCCCTCGAGGCGATCCAACTCCTCCAGCAGACGCGCCAACTCCTGATCCTGTACCTTTGTGCTCACTCCGATGGGAACAAAGAGACGAGAGCCGCCTAGCAACTCCCCGAGGAGGTGTGGAGGCTGGAGATGGACGTTGAGCAAGTGCACCTTTCTCCCGTCCACATCGAGTAACACACGCTGATAGAGGTGTCTACCCTCAACGAGGGGGAAGGCCTCATCCTCAAGAATGGGAAAGCGACTGAGCACTCCGCACCCGGCAT
>CAZNMJ010000156.1:0-7831 GCA_964573815.1 uncultured Anaerolineales bacterium | reverse complement strand
CATTCACCGAGGGATCGAGCTTCAGCCGGCCCTCGGAGATGTACTCGGCGATTATCCACACAATGTTCTTCACCTCGAAGGGCAGCGCTTTGCCCAGCCAACTCTCGGCTGCATACTTCATGGCCCAGTATGAATGCCCGCATTCCGTGAGGACGAAGACCTCGGCGCCCAGCCTCTCCATCTCGTCCACCAATCTCTGAGCCATCTCGTCCCTCTTCTCTTCTTCCCCGGAGAAGAGACCGAAATTGGTGGCATCGAACCGCCGCGTACTCATCGTCCAGTCCTCCCCGACGGCGTAGAAGATCTTGGCCGTGGAGATGATCACGCTGGGGAACCTCATGACTTGGATCGGCGTGGGAACGAAGAGGACTCTTGCGCCCTCCTTGTCCAGGGGTATCGTCGCTTCGTCGTCATCCACTCCGTCCTGAAGTTCCTCCTCGAACCATTCCACCCTGTCCAGGTACTCATCCTGGTCAATGCCCAGAGTGTTGCCTTCCTCGTAGGCTGTGTTGGTGTGCTCTTGAAGGGCGGCCGGCACCCTGCCCGCATCGGCTAGCAAGGCTCTGATGGCGCCGACCATGGTAGCATTGTCGATGCCGAAGGGACAGTAGAGCGCACAGCGCCGACAGAGCGTGCACTGATATGCCATTCTCTGCAGGCGATCAAGAACCTCCTCATCGAGCTCCTCAGCGCCCACCAGGCGGGGGGCCAGACGCCCGAGCCTGGTGTAGTACCGCTTGTAGACCTTCTCCAATTGCTGTGCTCTGGCCGAAGGGATCTGGTCGACGTCGCCAGTGCCGACATAAGCATGGCAGGAGTCAGCGCACAGGCCGCAATGGGCGCAAATGTCAAGGGACGTCTCGATAGGCCCTTTGACCCTTTCTCTGAACAACTCCACCAGGTCTTTCATATCTGTATCTACAACATCTGTCACGTTCGCTACCTCTTGGCAGGGCTCAACGTCTTTCCAACCTACCTTAGTGTCCACTTGAGGGTCAGCGATCCCCCGATGACGTGAACCAACTTGCTAAACGGGAAATAGATGAGAAAAGCCTGTACCAGCAGGAAGTGCAGCACGAACGTAGTGTTCTGTACAGGCACACCGAACCTCAGGTGAAAGAGGTTCGAGAAGAAAGCACGGTACGCGTCCAAGTCGATGTGCATCAGAAAGCGCATGTAGTTACCCGTGACGGCGATGGCTAGCAGCAGAATGAGCAGGACGTAATCGCCTGGCACCGACAGGCTCCGCACCGGCATCCTCAGTCTTCGTATCAGAAGGGCCACGAGGCCCAGCATGAACACAGTGCCCGAGGCACCTCCCCCCACAAAGGCCAGCAGATCAACCTGCTCGGGTGTCAGCCGCAACAGGTTCCAGAGCCAGGAGAAATCTAGAAACAGGCGAAAGTGACCCAACACAAACACGAATATCGAAACGTGGAAGAGCCAGCTCACCACCCACAACGCCTTGGACCCTCTGAAAACACGACGGAAGGTCACTACTTCGGTCACAATCTCCCGCAAGGTCTTTCCCACACTTCGCGATCCCGGGGGCACCACAAGCGAGACCTGGGCACGGGGACTACGTCGCCACTCGAAAACCCGGTAGGCCAGACCACCGAAGAAAACGCCCGCAGTGAAAAAGGGCAAGACGTTGGAGACAATCCAGCTGAACCAATAACTCATACGTCTGTTCCCTGTCGCAGCAGAATAGAGACTCGCAAGTACTAACCGACGTGCTGTGCCAGTCTCTCCAGTGGCTCGACAGTGTGCGGCCAGCCGCCTAGAAAGATATCACCGCGTCGGCTTCCAGGGCCATACTGTTGAAAGCCGCGCCGCCGATCATCTCCACGCCATCGATCAAGTCATCCATGCTAAGACCGTGCAGGTCAAGGCTGGGCTGGCAGACGTAGAACTTGACGCCCAGTTCCAGAGCCTGGTCCATGAAGAAGCGTAGGCTCTCCCCGCCTTCCCCGCGCCTGATCGTCAACTCCTCTGCGACGCCTTTCTTGAGTAGAGTGGCACCGTTCATCGTGAAGTAGATGCCGGCCTCGATGTCCATGGCCGCGGCAGCGGCAGCCAGAAAGAACGGAGTGGCGCTCTTGCCCGGCTCGTCCACGCCGTGCGTCTGGACATACATGATGCTGTTGACTTCTTCTTCGCTCATCGCTCCCGTCCTTTCAATGGAGTTGGCACATGCCTAGTTTCGGACACACCACCACCGCGTTCCGCTCCGCCGAAACTGACGCGGAGCGAGGGACTACCGCGCCCCGCGTGCCCACCCGCAGTGCGAGCCCTCACCCCAAGACGATTCTCTAGATGTAGAGACTCACGTCGGCATCGGCGGCGAAGTCCAAGAAGGTGGTGGCTCCCACCAGTTCCGCTCCCTCTATGAGATCCTCTTCTTTCACCCCCATCACGCCCATGGTCATGGCGCAGGCAAACAGCCGGACGCCCATCTCCTGGGCCATTTCCACGAACTCAGGGATGCTGGGCAAGTTGGCCCTGCCCATCCAGTTTTCCATGAAAGCGGTGGCTAGATGGGTCATCCCCGGAATGATGCCGATGATGTTGGGAACCTTCACAGGCACCGCAGGAATGGGCTCTGGAAAAGCCGGATTGGCTATGGGGGCTACCTTCAACGCATGCATCCTCTTCTTGTTGATGATGTCGAAGCCGTAGAAGGTGAAGAAGATGCCTACCTCCCAGCCCATAGCCGCAGCTGTGGTAGCCAATATCAAGGGAGAGTACGACTCATCCAGCGATCCCTTGGAAGCCACCAAAGCCAATCGCTTCTTTCTCTCTTCAGCCATCATGTAACCTCTTTATCCTAGCTGGTGCGGCGGACGTAAAACTTGAACACGCCGCCCTCTTCTTGTGTGTCCAATAGTTCGTGCCCCGTCTGACGAGCCCACGCCTTCATGTCAGCCTTCGAACCAGGATCATCGGCCAGCATCTCCAGTACCTGGCCGATTTCCACCTCTTGGATGGCCTTGGAGACTTTGACGATGGGCATGGGGCAGAACAGGCCCTTGTAGTCCACGGTCTTGTCCACCTTGTACTCAGCACTCACTTTCGAACCCTCCTGTTGATTACCCTGTGCAGACCGCCAACGAGTAGTTCAATCGACGGTCCAAGGTCGCTATTCCAATGCTTCAGCCAGCGCCTTTCGCTGGGACAGAATCTGGGCCAGTACCTCTCGCAACAAATCCAGAGCCTCGATCACCCTCTCGTCGGCCAGGGAGTAGTAGATGGTCACGCCATCGCGCTCGGTAGTCACCATGGACCTCTCGCGCAAGACTTTCAAGTGCCGAGAAGCCGTGGCGCGGTTGAGACCCAGCGTCTCTGTCAGTTCGCCGACGTTCTTTTTCCCTTCGCTGAGCGCATACAGCATCGCTATCCGCTTGGGATCAGCCAGACAATGGCAAATCTCGGCGTGAAGCTGATCGATCTCTCGTTGGAGCACCGTATCCATTACTCAAATCCTCCTGCAACACTGCGACTCGAGGCTCTCTTCGTAGAGTGGTATCTACATATGTACGCACATACGTATATTATAATATATTTGTGATCTCTTGTCAAGTTCGGACAAACGAAAACCGCCAGATCTCCTTGCGGGAATCTGGCGGCTGATGCTTGGAATAGCCTAGTAGAATCACTCCAGGTGAGGTTTGATCTTCTTCATCAACTCCTCTTTGGGCATCCAACCCACCACTGTGTCCACTGGCTCTCCATTCCTGAAAACGATCAGCGTTGGTATGCCTCGAATGCCGTATCTCGTGGCTGTGCCGGGGTTGCTGTCCACGTCCAACTTGGTGACCTTGAGCTGTCCGTCGCGCTCAGCAGCGATCTCCTCCAGGATGGGCGCAATAGCGTGGCATGGCCCACACCAGTTGGCCCAGAAATCAGTGATCACCGGCAACGAAGACTTGAGCACCTCTTCGTCAAAGTCGTCATCGGTCACCGCAATTGGCTCTCCCATACGTCGCCTCCTATTGGTCTGTGCTACTACTATGCTACCGGATTTCGGTCAAACCCGCAAGCGCTTCAGCCAGTCCTCCACTGGCCCCTCGAACTCGCGCTTCGGGCCGCGCAGCATCATCTCCTTGATGGCCTGCTGCGGGTCCTTGCCCTCGAACAGTACCTGGTAGATCTGTTCAGTGATGGGCATCTCCACCTCGTATCGTTGGGCCAGCTTGAGGGCTGCCTTGGTGGTATTCACACCCTCGGCCACCATGTTCATCGAGCGCTGAATATCTTGGAGGCTCCTTCCCTTCGCCAGTTCCTCGCCCACGTAATGATTGCGACTGTGCGGACTGGCACAGGTGCACATCAGATCGCCAACACCGGCTAGACCAGCGAAGGTCAGGGGGTTGGCCCCCGCAGCGACGCCCAATCGCGTGATCTCGGCCAGTCCACGAGTCATGAAAACGGCCTTGGCGTTGTCTCCATAGCCGAGCTGCTCCGCCGCCCCCGCTCCCAGAGCGATGATGTTCTTCAAAGCACCACCCAGCTCCACGCCGATCACATCGTCGTGGCTGTAGACGCGAAAGCGCGGGGTCATGATCGTGTCTTGGGCGAACTCGGCCACACTGGGATTCCTAGAAGCGATGACAGTACCCGCCGGCAATCCAGCCACTATCTCCCGCGACAGGTTGGGGCCTGAGAGTACACAGATGGAGTCCTCGAACTCACAAGGCACCTCCTGAGCGATGACCTCCGACATGCGTAGGGCAGTCTCCATCTCCAGTCCCTTGGCTGCACTGACAATGATGGTATCCTCCTGGAGATGAGGCCCGATTTGGCCCACGTTCTCCCTCATGCGCTGGGCAGGAACGACCAACAAGAGCATCTTGCAGGAGCCGAGGACCTCCTCTAGCGAAGAGGCGATCTCCAGGCTATCGGGGAAGATGACCCCGGGGAGGAAGCGCTTGTTCTCGCGGGCCGCTCTCAGCCTATCAGCCTCCTCGGGAGTGCGCGCCCACAGGAAGACTTCGTGGCCGTGACGAGCCAGCATCACGGCCAGTGTGGTGCCCCAGGCGCCAGTGCCGACAACGACGATGCGCCCCCTGTGGGCCACTAGGCTTCCTCTTCCACTACCTTCTTGGCGGGCTCACCGATGCGCCGCTCTGTGCCCTTGAGGAGACGCCGGATGTTGGGCCGGTGGGAGAGGAGGACTATGGTTCCCACCGTCAGAGAGTAGGCCAGGTGCTCCAGAGGCTGATCGAAGAACAGCGCCGCTATCAACAAGGCTGGAGTCATGAGAAGACAGATGAGGATGGAAGTGACCGACGCGTATCGCAAGACCCCGAATCCGACGATGGCGCTGAATACACCAACGATTACCGTAGCAATCGGGGCCAGCACGAAGTACCCACCCATGGAGGTGGCGGTTCCAGCTCCGCCCCTGAAGCCAAGGAAGACGGGCCAGTTGTGGCCAAGGACGGCGCCCACGCCAGCCAGGGCAGCAGCCAACTCAGTCCCGAGAAGGGCCCTGCCCAGCAGCACCGCGATGGCGCCTTTGGCCAGGTCCCCGCAGATAGTCACGGCAGCGGGTAGCTTACCTGCCGAGCGCAGGACGTTGGTCCCTCCCGTCCGACCGCT
Source organism: uncultured Anaerolineales bacterium (assembly GCA_964573815.1). Lineage (GTDB taxonomy): Bacteria > Chloroflexota > Anaerolineae > UBA7937 > B3-Chlor > CAYGAW01. The sequence continues at coordinate 2,230 of CAZNMJ010000156.1, read as the reverse complement.
GCCGTACTCTCGGACGTCTATGCCCTTGATCCGGCCGACGATGTAGCCCAAGGGTATGGAACCCAGGAGATAGCCAGCGAGGATCACCAGCGCGTACTGTATGACGAGCATCGTCAACGACCTCCTCCTAGATACAACCCCGAAGTCGGCGAAAAGTCACCACGCAGTGTGCTTGACGTCGCTATCAAACGGGAAACTTGACCGTGAGTGGAGACATATGCGCAGCAAGATTATAGAGCCGACCCCACCCGAATGCAACCAGCCACGAGTTTGGCGTTGGGTTATGACAACGACTGAAGGCACACCGCCTCTCCTGCACAAGTGCTGGGCACCCCTGCCGCAAATCGTGCTACTTCCTTAGACGCAGCTTGCCTAAGCTGCCGTCTTGATCGAGAAGCATTGGCGAATCAAGGAAATGGCATGTGCCCCATTGAGAACTTCATCAGGCTTGCTGACTGAGGGGCGAGTAGTTGCTGATGAAGTCTCAGACCGGCGCCTTTTGACCATTCCAGACGTGCTCTGGCTGCACCTCCGAGCACCCTTCTCACCACGAATCTACGTCATACTCTGGCCCTGACTCGAAGAGTGCCAGCTGCCGGGGTGCCTCGGGATGGTCGGGGTCAAAGGTGCGAGGCATCATGCCCTCTGTCTGCAGGCCTCCCAGCCGATTGATGGTTTCCATAACTGCCGGAACGCAGTACTCCGTCGCGGATTCCCGGATCTGCTGTCCGTTGAAGCGGAGAATCAACCACCCCGCGCCGGCCAAGTCGTTGTCTCGCTGATTGTCCAGCGGGATGCGGGCGGCATCGGCGTGCCAGCTGTCACCATCGGTTTCCACGTCTATCTCTCCACCGTCACAGAAAATGGCGAAGTCCAATGCATACCGCCGGGTCTTGACGCTGATGAAGAACTGCCGTTCCGCAGCAATCTCGTGTCTCTTGAACTCAGCCCACAGGCGGTCCTCCAGAGGGCTCTCGTCGTACAGATCGTTGATCTCAACCGCCTTGATGAACTTGTCCCAGGCGGTAGGAATAAACACTACGCGCCGCAAGCGCCTGCTCAGTATAGGCTGGGGTAAACGTTCCAGTGGCCCGATTTCGATCTTGTGGTACAGTTCGTCCGCCCGGAGATGATCCGGCTCCTGAGGAAGCAAGGCTCGTCGCGTAACGGTGCGAATGGCATGGACATCGGCATAGTAGTTGATGGCCCAGCACTCTGGGCCGAAAACCTTGGTCTGGTAGAAAGCCAGCCAGGTGGGAGGCCAGCGCTCTCTGAGGCGCCTCTGCACGCTCCTGACGGGGATGCGATACCAATGTTCGTCGCGGGCGATATCGAAGTCGCGCAGGTTGTTCATGATGGCGACCAACACTTGGCCCCGGCGCGCCATGTTGCCGGCTCTTGTACGGGTGTGCTTATCGGAAGCCATTTGCTCCTCCCAGGGATTGAGCCGCCTTGCTGACGGGTGAAGCCAGTGATGGACGGTGCTGTTCACCGTCCGAAGAAGACGGTGGCTCCATCAAGACGCAACGCAACAGAGGTTACCACCACTACTTGACTCTGTCAAGGGCCGATGCTACAATGCGCATCCTTTGACGCCGAGCCTCCAGGGAATGGATTGGCAACGTCTTCATCTCGATATCGAATGCTTCTAGGGATACTCCTGGCTTCAGGCTTAATCGCTTGCGGGCTACCGCCGCCGGACAGGGAAGAACCATCCGCCCTTCCCTCTCCACCGAGAGCGACTTCGCCCCCCCACGAGTCCGCTTCTCAACAAGACTGTAAAGCCTCGGCCAACCAGCACGGAAACGCGTGTGCCAGCTTCGCCAACCCCGACGGAAATCTGAATGACGGAGCTGAAGCAGTGGCCACCCATGACGCTCCCAGAGCAGCCTGGGCCCGCCGACGACAAAAGGCCGCGGTATCGGCCTCGCCTCCGACGAATAGGGCACAGAAGCCAACTCTCTCCCTGACGCGTGGCTGGAAACCACGCTCTGAACCCACGTCCTGCAGACGCAACAGGACAGCCGCGGGACCGCACGCTGACCACTCCGCGCACAGATACGGGATTTGACTTTGTCAAGCGCCACCCTTATGATGACGCCACTCTTCGACCAAGCCTGTACTGGATGGTGTAGCAATGTCAAAATCTGCAAGTCTTATTCTGGCCACAGTGGCCCTGTTCTTCTTAGTGATCGCTTGCACTCTGCCGTCGCCCGTCGATCAAGCGCCT
>CAZNMJ010000155.1:6721-7923 GCA_964573815.1 uncultured Anaerolineales bacterium | reverse complement strand
GGCGAATCTGACACTCTCCGACACCTTCTCGCTTCAGCGAGAGAAAAGGAATCATCGCACTGTCCGATTATGCCCGAAACCCCTTGCCAGCTCTCTACCGGGGTCTTGTGTCCCAAAGACTACCATACTTGCCATCATTCCGTCTCAATCGCGCCCACAGCGGCGTCAAACAAGCCTCCAACGCTGACCGTTGGATTCACCACCTGCCTCTATCATCGGCTCCTTATGACAGCCGAGAGCGCATCGAGGTGCTATCTCGTGCAGGTCAGGGTTCCGCCCCGTTGGCGGCTGGCCCTGGAGTCTTGACGACCTGTTGCCGGCAAGGCGGATCTCACTGCTATGCGAAGCGTTCGAAGCGATCCTTGTCTGCCTTGCAGACGGGGCACTTGAGAGGTGGTTGCTGTCGGGCACACAGGTAGCCGCAGACCTTGCAGCGCCAGACTGGCATGCCGCTGCGAGTGAAGCCTACCAGCTCTTCCTCATGTTCCTCGGCAGCTGATTCGGGCTCTCCACCGCGCCGCTCTGGCACCGGCTCCACCTTCTTCTGGCCCAAGGCTATCTCCTCTGAGACGTAGAGGGCACAGTAGCAGGCCCCATATTCGTCCAGATCAGGATCGCGGTAGTCGCACGGACAGATGATGTCCAAGTCTTTATCCCTTACGCCCTCGGCCAGGCGGCAAGGACAAGCTTGGTACCCATACCGCTCTTCGTTGGTCAGGAGCCCTTCCATCAACTCCAGGACGAATTGCACGTCGGGATTGAGGAAGTAACCTGCCGCCTCGGCCTCGCTCTTCAGGCGCTCGTACAGGGCTTGAGCTTTTCCTGAACTCATAGCCCCAGTACCTCCCTCAAGCGGTCTTCTTTGTAGCCGATGACGACCTGAGTAGGATCGTTCAGTACGACAACGGTCGGGAAGCTCCTTCGAGGATTGTACTCAGAGACCTCGGCCAAAGCCCGGGCCTTGTCGCTGCCCTCCAGGAGGTCAACGTATTCGTATTCGTAGTCGACGTTATTGTCGTCAAGGAGCCGCTTGGTCTTCTTGCACCAGCCACAAGTACTTATGAAGTACCCTTTCACCTTTCTCACCTTCACATCCTCCACGGTCAGATATCTGAATCCAGCTACACAGGCCTTGGAGTGCGGCATCGCTTGACGGCCCGTTCAGCAGGTTCGATGTCATAACTCAATTCATTCTACCACAG
>CAZNMJ010000155.1:0-6621 GCA_964573815.1 uncultured Anaerolineales bacterium | reverse complement strand
GCGGCGGCTCTCCTCTGGTGTTTCGACACCCGGCGAGTAGGGCTTGCCATAGTCTTGGCACCTACTATACAATTCTGCCAACATCCCATCCGGCATCTTCGAGGAGAGGCACGTTGCGCCTGGACCCCACGATCTTCCGCGAATATGACATCCGAGGTGTAGCCTGGGAGAACTTGGATCCCCAGGTCTGTACAGTCGTCGGAGCAGCTTACGGGAGCATGATGCAGGAGGCGGGCGGGGACAAGATCGTCGTGGGCCGGGACGGCCGGGCCAGCTCCCCGGATTTCAGCAGGGCACTCATCGCTGGGCTAGTGAGCGCAGGTTGCGAGGTGCTTGACGTCGGTATCGTGACCACACCGACGGTCTACTTCGCTGTCAAGCACTTGCAGGCAGCGGGTGGGCTTGTCGTGACGGCAAGTCACAATCCTCCTCAATACAACGGCTTAAAGCTTCGAAAAGGCCCCCTGCCTTTCAGTGGTGAGGACATCCAAGTCTTGAGGCGACTCGCGGAGGGAGGCCCTTTCCGTGAGGGAAGCGGACGCCTGGCGAGAGATTCTGGCATCGTTGACGAGTACTTGAAAGCCATCGAGTGCCGCATCGAATTGATGAAGCGGTACAAAATCGTCATCGATGCCGGGAATGGCACCACCGGGCTGGTGGCGCCTGAGTTGTTCAGGCGGCTCGGATGCCAGGTGAGGGAACTGTACTGCGACGTCGATGGTGGCTTTCCCCATCATCTTCCCGATCCAAGTGATGAGGAGAACATGAGGGACCTGGCCGTCACGGTGCAGGAACATGGTGCCGATCTAGGCATTGCCTACGACGGCGACGGAGACCGCGTGGCTGTGGTCAGCGACGGCGGGCAGATATTGCACGGTGACCGCATAGTTGCCGTAATGGCCAATGAGCTGCTGAAAGACGAGCCTGGGATAGTGGTTTTTGATCTGCTATCCTCTCGCGCGCTCACAGATGTAATCGAGAAGGGCGGAGGAGTGCCTCGGATGGCGCCCACGGGCTACACACGGGTGATGGAGGAAGTGAAGCGCAGCAATGCTCTGCTGGGTGGAGAGGCGAGCGGGCATATCTTCTTTCGTGACGACGTCTTCGACTTCGATGATGGCGTATTCGCCTCGGCCAAGCTCCTGGAAGCTCTCTCGCGCGCTGGGGGCAAGCTTTCAGACATCCTGGCGGACATGCCCAGCTACTGTTCAGCCCCTGAGATCAAGCTGCCGTGTGACGACGAACACAAGTTCGCAGTCATGGATCGCATAAGGGAGTGTTTCGGCAAACGTTTCGAGTTCGTGGACCTTGACGGTTTGCGCATCGACTTCGAGGATGGATGGGCGTCCGTGCGGGCCTCCCACACCACGCCGAACATCGCCCTGGTGTTCGAAGCTCGGACTCCTGAGCGGCTCGAGGAGATCAAAGGGCTGATCATACAGGAGTTGGCCGAGTGTTGTGCCGACGAGATTTCATCGGGGGTCCTGGATTTCCAGGCTCTTGGATAATGGTATGACCATCGACTGGACAGCGCTCAAGCAAGGTAGGGCGGATGCCGTGTTTGCGAAGGGATCTTCGCGGAGCTGGGTAGCATGAGGGAGAGACTGAGGAGCAGCAGGGTCCTGAGGCTGCTCCTGCCCGGCTGGCACATCAAGCGGTGGCTCCTGGCGCTCTTCTTCGGGATCCTCCTCTTGAGCCTCGGTTTTGCATACGTGCTTGTGCACCTCTATCGCACAGCGCCGTTCCCGTCATTTGTCTACTACCTGACTCTGCAGTTCATCCCTCACGTGCAGCGAGGCATACTGCTCGGAACCGTTGGTGTGACGCTTGTGGTTGTTTCGTTTATCAAGTTGAGTCACACTTTGATCGCCCCGTTTGTCGCTCGGAAGACGAGGGAAGGGAGCCTCGTTGACCTGGTGTATGACTACTATCACGGTCCCGCAGAGAAGCCCAAAGTCGTAGTCTTCGCAGGCACGGAGGGCCTATCCATGCTGCTGCGGATTGCCGAGCAGGTGTCGTGGCAGATGACTGGTGTGGTGCCCCCGGTGGGCAGTGGGGCTGCGTTCGCCAAGCTGCGTCGGGGGCTCGGGACTTCAGGCGAGGAAGTCCTGTTTCCCACCACGGACAAGGTACGGTTGTGCGCTCAGCTTGAAGATGGGCAGAGCCTCGAAGGGGAATCGGCGATCCTTGCCAGGAAGAATGCCGTCCCTCTCAAGAAGGTCTGGCTGCAATCCAGAGCTGATGAGGGACCAGAAACTCCGGTAGTGGCATCCCCGGAGGTGGTGGAGGCGCTCGAGCTGGCCGACGCTGTCGTAGTCGGGCCTGGATCCCTGTTCACCAATATCATTCCCACTTTGCTGGTTCCGAAGATCAATGACGCCTTGAAGAGGAGTTCAGCCAGGAAGATATTCGTATGCAACATCATGACGCAGCCGGGCCTGACAGAGGGATATACCGTCGCCGATCACGTGCGGGCCGTCCAGAACAGCTGCGGATTCCGGTTGGACTACGCGCTGGTCAGTAGAGCGGAAGAGATCACAGATTCGGTGTTGGCCAGGTATCGGAGCGTGTCTGCTGAGCCTGTGGGATCTGTTCCCGTCTTCAAGGACGACACCCAGATCATCCTGTTCGAGGACACGCCACAGGAGCTGGTGCTGGTCGAAGGGGCGCTGCTGATCGAGAGGGATTTGGTTCAAGAGGTAGTGGAGGAAGGCGCCAATGGCGTCAGTAGGACGGTCCTCCGCCACGACCCGATGAAGTTGACGGAGGCCGTGTCAGGGATTCTGCGGGATTTTGCTTTCCAGGCCAAGCTCTCGGCCAGCAGAGCAGTGTTCAAGGAGTACGACATTCGAGGCGTGGCCGACGCCGACCTGACGACGGGGGCCATAGAGACTATTGGGAGAGCCTTCGGGACCTACATCCAGAGGAGCACTGGTCGGAACAAGGTAGTGGTAGGACGGGATGTGCGGCTCTCTTCTGAGCGGTTCTTCTCTGCCGTGACCAAGGGTTTGCTTTCGACCGGCTGCCAAGTTGTTGATGTGGGAGTTGTCCCCACACCAGCCCTTTCTTTCGCCCTTGACCGCGCCTTCGCAGATGGGGCCGTGATGGTGACCGCCAGTCACAATCCACCGGAGTTCAATGGTCTCAAGCTCCAGGTAGGTCCATATCCTCTCGCTGGGGAGGCACTGCAGCACGTCGAGCGGCTGATTGCCAAGAATCAGTTCGAGGTTGGCAGGGGATCCATGGAGGAACTGGATGTCATTCCAGAGTACCTGGACTGCATTCGCCACAGAGTACGCCTGAATCGCGGACTGAAGGTGGTGGTTGACGGAGGCAACGGCACAGCTGGCCTGCTAGGTAGTGACCTGATCGAAGAACTCGGGTGCGAAGTTGTCCCCCTATTCTGCGAGCCTGATGGCCGCTTTCCGAACCACGAGCCCGATCCCCTGGTCGAGGACAACATTAGTGACCTGAAGGCCATGGTCGTGAGAGAAGGGGCCGATTTGGGGATCGGCTTCGACGGAGATGGAGATAGGCTTGGCGTGGTGGACGAGCAGGGAGCAATGGTCTTGCCCGACAAGTACGTCGCCCTTTTGGCGAGGGAATTCCTAACCAGTGGGCCAGCCAAGGTGGTGCTGGATGTGCGATGCTCGCAAGCACTGATTGATGACATCGTGCGCAATGGAGGAATACCCCTCATGACCAGATGTGGCAATGCGTACATCTTGCAGAAGATGCGCCAAGAAAACGCGGCCTTGGGTGTGGAGCTGAGTGGTCACGTGTTCTTCAACGATCCTCCTCTCAATTTCGACGATGCCCTGTTCGCAGCGGGGAAGCTTGCGGAGTACATCTCCAAGAGGGACAAACCCCTGTCGCAGTTGGTGGAGGAGTTGCCGAGGTACTACAGTTCGTCGGAACTCCGCGTTCCCTGCCCCGATACTCAGAAGTTCAGCGTCGTGGAGGCGATAAAGGAGTCTTTCATCGAGACTCACGAGGTCATTGACATAGACGGGGCACGAATCACGTTCGATGGTGGATGGGCACTGGTGAGGGCTTCCAACACCCAGCCGGTGCTCTCGGTGAGGGTCGAGGGCCGAACTGAAGAGGACTTGCACCGGATACAGGGAATCGTCACGGAGCGTATCTCTCTATGCCTGCCGTCGAGGATTGGGTGATGTGGGACTAGGTGACAGCCGGGGGGGATCATGACTGGCACTACCGAGGACATGCCTGTGCAGAGGGAAGAAGCAGGGCGCCAGATGCTGGAAGCCTTCTTGCGCCCCTGGCACGAGGCCGTTGGCAACCCCGGGCAAGCCCAGGACGCTGTCCTCCAACGGCTGATCCAGGGCTATGCCCAGACCAAGTACGGGCGGCAACATGGGGCCTCTGAGGTCGCGAGCGTTGAGGAATACAGGAGTGCATTCCCCATCGCGACCTACGAGGATTTGAAGCCTCTCATCGATCGGGTGATGGCCGGTGAGGAGGAGGTGCTGCTCTATGAGCCTCCCATCGGCTGGGCCATCACGCGAGGCACGACAAAGGGCGAGTCCAAGTTCATTCCCATGACGGCCACCGACCTGAAGATGCGAGCCAGCGCTGGCCGTGCCTTGATGAACTACATCGCGCGCACCGGCCGGCTTGATGCGCTTCAGGGTGTGAACCTCAACTTGAACTTCCCCTCGGTGGTGGGCACGATGCGAGTCGGGGAGCAAGAGTTGGAATATGGCTATAGCTCCGGGATCTATACGAAACGAACGACGGCGGCGACTCCTCTGCGTACCCTTCCTACTCAAGACGAAGTGGACGCCTTGGGGGGCGGCAAGACGATGGCTGACTGGAAGCGACGCTTCGAGCTGGCCTACGATCGCTGCAGGGAGGAGAACGTTACCATAGGCGGAGGTGTGGCACCCACGGCCGTGGACTTTGGGCGGTATCTACACCAGGCTCACGGCGTATACCCGAGGGACCTGTGGCGCATACGGATCATGACCCTGGGCAGCGTACCGGGCATCAACACCAAGTACCGTCCCCTCCTTAGAGCCCTCTTTGGCCCGGTGGACATCGCCGAGATCTACGGCACAACGGAGGGCATCTTTGGCCAGCAGAGGGACGAAAAGCGGGCATGGGTGCCCAACTACGACCTCTTCTTCTTCGAGGTGCGGACGCGAGAAGGCATCAAGATGATGCACGAGATGCGCCCCGGAGAGAAAGGCAGCCTCGTCGTTTCCACGCCTATTCTGCCCCGCTACGAGATCGGCGACCTGATCAAGGCTTTCCAACCTCCGTATTTCCGGTGCATAGGCCGCGATACGACGGTTTCTCGTCTTCGTTACTGGTGGGACCAGCTGGTAACGATGGATTTGGGCCGCCTGTAGCTCCTGCCCCAGCTAGAACTTCGGTCTCAGAAAGACGCCCAGGATAATCGCCAAGCCGACGGCGATCACGATCAGGGGCCAGGTGAGCTCCCAGCCGATTATTCCGCCCATGCCGATGGCCAAGGCGACGACGGCCAGGATGATACGGCCTCTTATCGGGCGACGGTAGGCGGGGAGCAGCAGGCGGATCACCACCTCCAGTAGGAACAGCAAGCCGGCTCCGATGAAGATGAAGGCCCACACGTTCTCCCATGTCAACCAGGGGAAGGTTCCCAAGTTGGCGGCGAGCAGCGCTGCCCCCGCGAGAATAACTATCAAGCCCCAGATCAGCGGGCCCAAGGCGTCGCCACCAGACCACTGCTCGCCCTTGTCCCACTCTCGTTCGCCGCGGTCTTTCTCGTCTTTCTCTTCCTTCTCCTGCTTCTCGTCCTTCCTTCGGATCTCCTCTTCGCTCACGTTTGACCCTCCTTTTCGGACACTACTCCGCGCCCTGCACCCATTCTACCGAAAGCAAAACGCTTTTGCAAACTCGGGGGTCTAAAGCCCCATAGCCACCTCGAAACCTTCATGCACGGCGTCGTATGCCTTGCGGGGCGCCTTAGCATCGCCAATGAGATGAAGGTCTTCCACACGCCCATTCAGTTCCTCGTAGAGTGAATTGTGCGGCGCGACGCCAGTGGCCAAGATGATTGTGTCAGCTCCAACGAGTCTTTCTTGCTCGTCGATGACAACCATCACACCCTGGGGCAGGATCTGCTTGACGGTAGCGTTCACCATCGTCTCCACGCCGTAGCGCCGCAGATCTTGGAGGACCTTCCAACGTGTTGTGAGGCCGATGTCCTTGCCTAGCTTGGGCAGCATCTCGACCACAGTAACGTCCTTCACCCCTCTGGTGACCAACTCCTCCAAGGTTTCCCAGCTTTCTGCTTTGTTTTCTACGAGGAAGCGCAGAGCAGGGGCGTCTATCGTGCCCATCCGGGCCACATAGAGTGCGACCAGACATCCGGTCGCTCCGCCGCCCAGCACCACGACCTTTTGCCCAACGTCGGCCCGGTCCGCAAACACATCCCAGGCCTGCACCACGTGCTCACTTCCCACACCTGGGATCTCCGGGACCGTAGGCTCGCCGGCGGTTGCCACAACCACGGCGTCGGGGTCGCATTCCAGGACAAGGTTACTCGTGGCTCTGAGCGCGAGCTTGATCTCCACGTCCCCTCTTTCGAGCTGTCCGCGCAAGGTAAGCACG
>CAZNMJ010000154.1:6047-8024 GCA_964573815.1 uncultured Anaerolineales bacterium | reverse complement strand
CCAACGAGACGGCCGTGGCCTGGAGAGTGGCGCTCGAGAGACAGAGCCCGGTGGCCCTGTCGCTCACGAGGCAAAAGCTGCCGGTTCTTGATCGGTCAAGACCAGCAGACGCCGACGGCTTGGCCCACGGCGCCTATGTGCTGGGCGGGAAGGAGCTCGAAGAGTCGGACTTGACCATATTAGCAAGCGGGTCGGAGGTACACTTGGCCCTCGCCGCAGCCAGCGAACTAGCGGGCGACGGGGTAAGCACCAGAGTCGTGAGTTTCCCCAGTTGGGAGCTATTCGAAGAACAGCCGGAATCATACAAGGAAGAGGTCCTGCCTGCTACGGCGCAGCCCCGACTGGCGATAGAGGCGGGCGTTGGTCAAGGGTGGGACAAGTATCTGGGGCCCCATGGCCAGATGATCACGATTGAGCGATTCGGAGCTTCCGCTCCGTACGAGATTCTGGCCGAGAAGCTCGGCTTCACCATCTCCAACATCGTATCCAAGGCCCAGGCGATGTTGAGGGAGTCCTGAGATCCATCGATGGGAATCAACACCCAGGGGCCAGGATCGACGTCGACAGGACACTACATCTAGCGTCAAACGGGTACCCGAGCCACTAACGCCCCATCATCCCTTCCGTTCCAGGATGCGTTCGTGCAACTCGGCGAAGGTGGCTGGTGGAACGACGTCAGTGCGCCGCTTGAGTCGCACGGCATCATTGGGGCAGGGGACGGCGCACAGCCCACAGCCGATGCACACTTCCTCGTCCACTGTGGGGATCTCATCACCCATGACCAATGCATCCACCGGACATGCTTCAACGCAGTCGCCACACCCAACGCAGGCGTCCTTTTCGGTGGTTCGCAGGAAGTAAGTGGCCATGATATCATCTCGGTGCAACCGCCGCCGGGCGATGGGGCCGACGTTCCAGCAGGCGTGCTCACAGCAGTTGCAGGTGTGTTTGATGCCCTCCTGCGAGTTGTCTGCCATGTGCACCAGCCCGCTCTGCTCAGCCATGCGGATTACGGCTAGTGCTTCGTCCGCGTCGATCTGCCGGGCCATCCCTCGCTCGATGAGGTATTCGGCCAGTTCATCATATTTCAGGCACACCTCCAGCGGATGGTCGCAGAGGGCCTTGCTGAGCAACTGAGCGGTCATGCGGCAGGGGCAGTGGGCCACTGCGATTTTGCGTGCTTGGCGTATCACGACTTCCATCAGTTCGTAGGGATAAACGGCCTGGAACGGGCCTGTGACGGCCTCTTTGACGGGAATATACCGGAAGGCCTTGGGTGTGGTCCCGTAGGTCTCTTTGATTTGCGGCGAGCGGAAGTATTTCACCATGCGCCCGGCCATGTCTTTGGAGTGGGGGGTTCGCTCCCCCTTCCAGAAAAACGCTTGGGGAAAGCCGTAGCCGACCTGGTGGAGGGCATAGCCCGGCTGCCCATCGTCGGTAGTGCCAGAGAAGAGCAGTCCCCGCCTCGCGAGTTTCTCCAGGATGTCCGTAACTTCCTCGATAGGTCGGCCCAGGTTACCGGCCACCTCATCTGCGGTGGCTACTTCCAGCGGGATGCGCGTGTTGGGCATAGCCAGGGCCACCTCGGCCTCTGCGGGACTGAAGTTGGCCCGCAAGATGTCCACGAGATCGTCCTTGACGGGATAGCCCATGCCCAGGGCGGATAGATGGTGCGCCAATCGCGTATAGGGGTCAGACGACATATCAACTCCTTCGTCGAGGACTCGACTTCGCGGCTCACGCCGCGGACCGGTTCTCCAGGAACTGGCGAACTGTCCCCAATTCCTCACTCCAATCCTGCCAGGTCGGTTGGTCTTGGTGGTCTTCAAGGAACGACAGAGCTGCCTCCGGTTCGGGTAGGGAGATTCCGCCGCCCGTAACAGTGGTAGCCATCGCACCCAGTGCATTCGCCAAGAGTCCGGATGCCCGCAAGGTCAGGCCACCGAGCCGCCCCAGGATGAGCCCCGCGTCGAAGCT
>CAZNMJ010000154.1:0-5947 GCA_964573815.1 uncultured Anaerolineales bacterium | reverse complement strand
CGCTCTCCATCGGGCGTAACGGCGGCAAAGATCAATCCCGTCATCGCGTCGACATCTCGTTGCAGACAGGCCAAGCTGACGTCTGCTTCTCGCAAGTCAGCCAGGGCGTAATCTGCGAAGACGTCTTGTCCGACTCGGGCTATGATGGCTACCGAAAGCCCGAACTTGCTGAGGACAATGGCAGTGTTCGCAGCCGAGCCTCCGGCGCGCAGGTCTACCCTATCCGCGAGACTGTCACCCCCCAATGCTGGATAGCTTGGCACCCGTGCGAGGATATCAAGGGTGACGTCACCTAGTGTGACTACGTCGTACACTGGCGTTCACCCACTTGCTGACCCAGATACATGGTTGGTGCACCATCGATTCATGCTTGGTAACGCGATAAGGACAAGAGGCTTGGACCTCTCGCCGGTGTGAGGTCAGGGGCAAACCTAGCGCAGCTGCTTGACCAGGGCCATGAAGGCTGCGACTCTCGGATTGTCAACGGGGTTCGTGGTAACACCCCCTTCCTTAAGGCTTGTCCCAACGATCACACCGTCCGCTGTGGCGAGCAACTGGGCCACATTCCCTTCGTGCACTCCGCTACCCACTAGTACAGGGAAGTCAGGCACAGCTTCTTTGGCTCTCAAGACGTCGTCCTTATCCGCCGGCTGCCCTGTTTCCGCACCGGTGACGATGATAGCATCGGCCAGTCCCCGGTGCACAGTGTCACGCGCTGCTTGCTCCAGGGTCTGACTACCCAACGGCGCGGCATGCTTCACCAATACGTCAGCGAATATCTTGGTGCTCGTACCTAATTCCTTGCGATATCTCAGGGTCTCATGAGCGTGGCCCTCAATCATGCCCTGGTCGGTTATCATGGCACCCGTATGCACATTCACCCTGATGAACTCGGCACCAGTGGTAGAGGCTATCGCTAGTGCAGACTTGCTGTCATTCCTCAGCACATTGACTCCCGTGGGGACATCGACAGCGCTTCTGACAGCTTCCACCGCGAGCGTCATAGCGGACACAGTATGAGCCTCCGCGCGTCCTTTCGAGAAGGGAGCGTCGCCGAAGTTCTCGACAATCAGCCCGTCTATCCCGCCAGCTTCCAAAGCCTGGGCATCGCCTACTGCATGCTTCAATACCTCGGCCATCTGCCCTGCCCACCTTGGCGATCCAGGCAGGGAAAGGAGATGGACCATCCCTATCACGTACTTGTCCGTACCGAACAACGACTTCAGCGGTTCCTTCGGATCTACACTCATTTCACTTGGCATCTGGGCCTCCAGGAGAGGAACTCAAGCAACTCGAACGGCGAGACGGTACGGATGCGCCGGGCCGGTTCGAAAGAGTAGGATTTGCGTCCTAGCGGGCAGTGTGACCTAGCGGGCTATGCCCAACATCTGGCGTGCTTCATCCGGTGTTGCACGCTCCCGGTCGAGAACACGGATCAAGTCCACAGCCATATTCACCAACTGAGCATTGCTTTTCGCCAGGATTCCATCTCGAAGATAGATGTTGTCCTCAAACCCCACGCGAACGTTGCCTCCCAACAGGATCCCAAGAGCGATCATCTGTTTCTGGGCGCGACCGACTCCCAAGACCGACCAACGGGCGTTGGGAGGTAGTTTGCTCTTCATGAACAAAAGATTCTCTGGCGTGGCCTCTATCCCCCATCTCACTCCCATACACAGTTGAAAGCAGGGCGGATCGTCGATGAGACCTTCCTCAACCAAGCCCATGGCCTGGTGGATGTGACCAACGTCGAAGACTTCGATCTCGGGTTTGACTCCGTGCCCGCGCATTCTCTCAACTGCGGCCCTTCCCCACTCTGGGGGATTGAGAAACACTGCATCTGGGAAGTTGATCGAGCCCAGATCGAGCGAACAGAGCTCAGGTTGCAGGGCCACAGGCTGGAGACGTTTTTCAATCAGGTTGGGTCCAGCTAGAAATAGCGCACTCGTCGTCAGATTGACGAGCATGTCGCACTTGCTCCGAATGCGGTCCATCACCTCTTGGAACAGCTCGATCCTGAAATCTGGCTTCCCTGTTTCAGGATCTCGAACGTGAATGTGCGCAACTGCTGCGCCAGCCTGGTAGCACTCGATAGCGGATTGTGCAATCTCCTCAGGTGTGTAGGGAACGGCGGGATTCATCTCCTTGGTAGGCCTTGAGCCCGTTACAGCTGCGGTGACGATCACCTTGTCCATGATCGAGAGATGCTCCCCAATTGGCGAAGCTCCGTCTGCACGAGTATGAGCTGCGCTCCGGAAGGATTCGCCAGGCGACCCGTCAGTACGGGGCTTTCGCTGTGCGGGTCCTGAATCGATTATATCGTCTCGATTCTGAAAGAGCCAACGACCAATGTGCACGACGGCAACTGCCGGAGCCGATGGAATTCTTGGAAGCAAGTAGCCGTGCCGAGCTAGCCGACCGCACACGTCCACGAGTCTGTGCCGATAGGAGAGCTCGCCAGGGAACTGTCACGATCAGCACGGCCCTCGGTCGCAGAGCATGGGTGGATAGAAGACTGTGCGTCTAACTCGTTGTCGGCTCATCTTGCCTGGGCCGACTGTGGCGTAGAGTTCTGAGTCCCCAAACCAGGCAGAATATGCCGACAGCGAGGGGCACAAGCGCCACAACTGCACACGGTAGAGCCGCGGCGCGGAGAAGTTGAGGAGTAGGAGCATCGCCCGACCCAGCAAACGACGCCAGCATCTCGGGGCTTACGGTGGAGGCTATGTAGCTCCCAAAGGCTTGAAGGCCAAAGCAACAGGCGCAGGGCAAACACACTACCAGACTACCTGCGATTGCGACCCATCCTAGAGTCCTTGTCTGCGCATCCATGACATCCTCCCATCACTCCTCGTGATTCTATCGACTCTCAGAGTCAATTGTAGACGTCTCTTGTACTCCGCCAGGGTGTTCCACCTTGGTGGCCTCAAACAAGGCCAAATCCTTCCTGCAAGCCAGCGAAGTGCGGAGATCGGCCCACTCAGGGCAGCTCTCTACCAGCCTCTTGAGGGTCCATGGCTCACTCTGATCAGACAATGATCGCGCCCTCCTCAAGCTGCGATGCTATTGCTTCCTTGATCATTCAGTCCTGCCGCTCAGCGAGGTAGCTTCTGGTGACCAGGTCCTTCACCTCTCTGGCCAGGGGAGATGCCTCGGAAAAAGGACCGGGTACTTCAATGATCGTAGCCCAATTGCCGGCGCGCCACGCGTTGTAAGCAGTTCCCGTCACCGGATCATAGCAGCGCATGATCCGGCCTTGATCTGTTAGCCCCGGCAGGTTGATCTCGACACCGGATATGCGGATCCTGCACACTGTGTCTTTCCAGGAGAGGAAAAACCCATCGACCTCCTGGAGACTCTCAGATTCGGCCACCGTGAGGAATACCAGGTGGCCATCGCCCTCATAGCTAGCTCGTGCCGCTCTCGATTGTGGACCGATCTCCACCTTTCCCACTGCGGTCACTACCATGCGCTCCACTGGCTCCAGGCCCAATGGCTCCATATCTATCAGTACCGCGTCCTCAACGGCAACCCCCTCCGCCGGATGACCCAAAGCAGCGGGCGACTCGAGGGTGAAATCGCCTAGCATGACTATGCCCAACGCCGTTTGGCCCAACAGAAGACCGTTTGCCACCAGCAGGATTAGCACTGTGGCCAGGGTCACGTACGGCAAACGGGGAAGCAGAAGCAAGGTCACGCCCAGCGCGGCGAGCAGGAACAACATGCCTGCCGAGGCGGCTAACATGGCGCCTGTGGCCAGCAGTTCAAAAGCTATCACTGCAATGAACAGGAGAGGCACACTGATTGCGAGCGACAGAAGGACGTCGCCCAGGCCTGTGCCAGATTCCCACCGGCTGCGCCAGCGAAGCAGCACTAGATAGAGCGCCAACATGATTGTTGCCACCCCTAGCCACGGGAGTCCACGACCTGGCAGACGTGCCAGCGCATTGAGGGACGCGACGTCCACCATCCCCCACTGGAAGATGGCCAGGATGGAGGCGAGCGTGAACAAGCCCCCCACGCTGACGGCGAACAGTAGCTGCCGGGTACGGGTGATGAAACTACGACCGTCGGTCGGCCCCTCGGCGCGGCCTAGGTCTCCGAGTGCTTCCTCCACGAGTCGTTCTTTGCCGAAGGCGCCGCGACAAGCGGAGCACCGGGAGAGATGGTCTTCTACCAGCCGCTTTGTCTCGGGGCTGGCCTCTCCTGAGGCGTATACCACCATCAGATCCGAGATAACCTCACAACTCAACATTGTCACCCTCCTCAGCTTGGTGCTCCCTTCGTACTGATCGAAGTGGAGACACTCCCTGTTCGCTCAGAGCGGAGATGAGACGACGACGGGCTCGGTAGAGGCGCACCTTGACTGCGGTGACGGAGATATCCAGCACGTCGCCTATCTGCCGGCAGCTCATCTTCTCCTTGGCCGAGAGGAGCAAGATTGAGCGATCGCTCTCCCGTAGAGACAGCAAAGCCCGTTGAATGGCCTGGCTGCGCTCCTGTCGGAGCAAGTGGGCCTCCGGGTCGGGCTGCCCCCCGACGATGGATACGCCGCGCTCCTGAAGGTGGTCCAGCGACGTGGTGCGTCGCTCGCGCTCCGCCCGTCGCAGGTAAAGGTTGCGTGCGATGCGCAGCAGCCAGGTTTTCACACTGGCTTCTCCCCGGAAGCCGTCCAGAGCTACCATAGCCCGAAAGAAAGTTTCACTGGTTAGATCATCGGCCAGCGGGCGATCCCCGGAAACGCGCAGCAGGTAGTCAAAGACGGCACCGGAATACCGTTCGTACAACTCCGCCAGACTATGCACCTCGCCGGAAGCCATCGCTATCTCCCGTGTCCGCTCCAATATATAGACCCGTGAGGTGGAAGAAGGTTACAGGCGACGCGAGGGGGCAGCCCGTCCGGATGACACTCACAGGCTGCCCCCCAAGGTGGCCAGGGACCGATGCCGCATCTGAAGCCATGCAGGGCCCTGCGAGTCTAGCTGCGACGCGACAGCCATCCCTGAGCCGCTAGGTAGGTCAACATTCCTGTAGCCAGTATCAATCCCAGGATAGCGCCGAGTTGCTCCTGGTGCGTGAGACTGGCCCACACTATCCCTGAGCCGAGCAGGAGCATCTGAACCGTGAAGGCCCACGTCACTGCCCTATTCGTGACCGCTTGGCTGCGCTCGTCCCGTCGCATGGGTGCCAAGGGCCTATCTTGATGCACGATGTAGCGACCGCTGAGCGGCAGCCACACGAAATAGCCGATCATGGCCCCAGCGGACAGAACACTAGCCCACGGAGGCAGACCGCCGAGTGTGGCCACAACCAGCCACAAGGCGATGATCGCCAGTCGAGTCAAGTAGTACCACGCTAGACCTCTCACTATCATGTTCCCTCCATATCATTATCCTTATGTGAGCCCTCTCACGATGAGGTACTGAAATCAAGTGTTGCATAGACCAGGTCTCAAACCAGCAGGTTCGAAACTAGGCTTGACGCGCCAGTACGAAGTATGTGCCAAAGAACGTCACCACGCCAGCGATGAGGCTGACCATGATGGCTCCGAGGGGTGCCAATCGTTGCGCCAGAGGGGACTCTGGTTGGGCCCACAGCAGAGCCAACGCCATAGCCAGTAAGAGGCTCTGTGCCAAGAAGGCATATAGGCCAGCTGTCCGCGTGATGCCTTCGGTTCGTTCATCCTTCTCGACAGAACTTGGTGGCGCTTCGGCCTGAGCCGCTGCTCGCCTGAGCTGGAGGATTGTAATCGTGCAGAAGACGAGGACGCCGTAGAAGATGGCGCCGACAAGCGATTCTCCAAGCAGCAGCCCGAAGACGGCGACGACAGCCGCGGCAAACAGGTTGTAAGCGTAATCTTGCCAGTTGAGCCATTTCATTGTGAACTGCTCCTTTCCTCATTGTTCTTCAGCCAAAACACCTCTTCCAGCGGGAGACCGAATACCTG
>CAZNMJ010000153.1:6314-8047 GCA_964573815.1 uncultured Anaerolineales bacterium | reverse complement strand
CGGTATAGGCTGCTCGGTGCACGGTGCATAGACTGTGGCGCCAGGCTGTTTCCCCAGCGTCAGGTCTGTCCCAGGTGCAAGTCACGGAATGTTCAGACCTGTCGATTCAAGGGACAGGGAAAGGTCTACTCCTACACGGTCGTGTATGACGCGCCGGCAGGTTACGAAGGGTTCGCGCCGTACGTTGGGGCGCTCATCGAATTGGACGAGGGGCCGTTGATCGCCGCGCAGCTGACGGACGTGGACATAGATGAGGTAGAGATCGGCATGCCGGTGGAGATGGTCACGCGGCGTTTGAGGCAGTACGGCGAGGAGGGCCTGATCGTCTACGGGTATAAGTTCAGGCCGGGGTTGAAGGAAGCGCGTTGAATACACGAACGTCGTGCCACGATGCCGCGGTGACACACTGCTGAATTCACTGGGTCCTGTCCTCGGCAGCTGACGTCCCGTTTTTTCAGTCCCCTATTGCGGTCCACGATCGCTCGCGCTCTACAAGCCCCCAGGTGCGAAACCACGTCTGACTCGCTGCCTAGGCCCCTGTTGGCTCATTCGACGGGCCTTCTGGCGGTGATGTTACCTGTTCCCGCATTGAGCGACAGAGTTGGGACCGCGGCGACAGGGGCTCCGGGCAGCATCGCGACCTTGGTCAAGAAACTTGCAGGGGCCCTGATTCATAGTGCTTCCCGCTTCTGGGTTGACGTATTCAGATGATGGTTGTATGATTTGTGCATGGTGGGCGTCCGATTGCGGAGATTCGGCACTGGCGTGAATGGAGAATGGCAACTATGAAGTGGTCTCTTTGTACGATGGTTCTTCTCCTTTCGGTAACAGGGTGTGGGCAATCAGTTGCACCCGCAACTCCTGTTTGGGAGAGTGCCATTGAGCCTAGTCCAACGTTGAATGACGCGCAGCATCGAGTTACACCCACAGATTCGGTTTCGGAAAGCACCGTTGGAGAGTTTGGCATCTATCTGGTCAAGCAAGAAATCTCACTCGAGCAGATGAGGGATACCAGCTTGAGCGAGCTCGAACTTGAAGACACTCCTATTCTGTCAGTTGATGATATTGTCACATATGATTGGGAGACACACGAGATTCAACTCACAGATTCAGCTTCGGAGAGAATCACACGGTTGGAGGGTTCGATGCTAGGGGGATTGCCATTTGCGGTTTGTGTTGGTCGTGAACCTGTGTACATCGGTGCATTCTGGACGTCATATTCATCTGCGGTCTTCAGCGGCACTGTGATCGATGTATACCCGGCTAAGTTTGGTGAACCCGTTCCAATACAGCTTGGGTATCCCTCACCGGAGTGGTTTGCAGGAGAAGATTTGCGGTCTGATCCAAGAGTATTTCAGTCGTTGGAAGAAGCAGGCAAGCTAGAGTGATCTACTGGCATTGAATGGAGAGAGCACCATTCAAGCATTTCTTTCACGGCCAATGTGCCGGACAACAAGCGCATGCAGCCGACCGCGCTGCGCCTGCATATTGCCGGCTCCAAGTGCTGTCAGGTTGCTCTTGCGGCGAAGGCTCTAGCCCGCTCCCGCGCGGCAGCTGAGCTCGCAGCCGTTGGCCGGGCCAATATAGTGTTGTTCTGCCCGGCGCGAGGGTTGGAATCTACTCTTGAACGATCAAAACAACGCCGGTCGGACACTTCAACCAGGACACGCGGTGGCTGGGGCAAGTCAAGTCCACGGGTACAAGTTCCGGAAATCGCTAAGGGAGCAGGCGCC
>CAZNMJ010000153.1:5131-6214 GCA_964573815.1 uncultured Anaerolineales bacterium | reverse complement strand
GGAGCAGGCGCCCTAAGTCCAATTGGGGGCATCTGAGCCCTGGGGTGAAGTCCCGATTCGCCCTGCCTTCACTAGCGAATCTGTACTAACAAGCCGTTGTCTACCGACAGCGGCTCGCTTCTTTTCCAGGGCAGTTCGAATTGCAGGAAACCACTGGGCACCTCTCAAGATCCTGTGGGTCTCAACCACTGTTTGCTTGCTGCTTTGTGCCTGTACAAACGTACAGTTGAAAAACTGGACGATTGGTCGATGTGGGCTACTGGAATCTACGGTATAGTGGAATACGGGGCCAGGCACCGGCAACTGGTTTGCGTTGGATTCGGTGCCCGTCTTCGCCAACACAGGAGGAGGCACCGGCTGTGGAAGCAGAAGTATCCGGACAAGTCATCGGCGCGCGGGACGGCCTTGGCCTTCTGAGTCGACAGGCAGAAACAGCTCAGTGACGATCATCCGTGCAGTGTTGTGTACGACTGCCCGGCGGGGCAGGCGATCCTGCACGGGGGGGAGACCAAACCACTAGAGGTTTTCTAGACAAGCAAAGGAGATTAGACATGAAAAAACGACCTATCGGTGTCACCATTCTGGCCATCGCGGCCGGCGCCTTGGCGGTGCTTTCTGCCATCGCGACGCTGCGGTTCCTGGGGTTCTTTCCCTTCCTGGGACCGCTGAACATCCGCGTCTTCAGTCTGTGGTATGCGCTGCTGTATGGTCTGCTTACCTGGGTTTGGGCGTGGCTGGCCCAGATGTTGTGGAAAGTCGACCCGTCAGCCTGGATCTTCCTGGCTGTGATCACGGTGTGGAACCTGACCCTCGATTTCATCATCCTGGTCACCGGAGGCGAGTGGTACGACATCCAAGTGTCCGTGATCCTGAACGGCCTGATCCTCATCTACATCCTGTTGCCGCCGGTGAGGAGAGCTTTCGGGCAGAAGTGAGGCGCTGTTTCTTCCACCCCCCGAGGGTAGTGCTGTCTCCTGCGTGATCTGTGCCCCCCCGCAGACTGCGCAGGGCGAAGAGACAGTCCGGCCCTGGCCGGATGGGGCAGGCTTGGACTTGCACACACCATAGCGAGCGGCCGGGCGC
>CAZNMJ010000153.1:0-5121 GCA_964573815.1 uncultured Anaerolineales bacterium | reverse complement strand
CCCCCGGCCCGCCGCACTAAGGAAAGGTGATGGCAGCAACCGCTAGTAGGACGACGCCTTGCCCACGCGGCAGGAAGGTTGAACACTCTCACAGAGAGGAAAGAGGAGACGGAAAACGACTGACTTATGGCTGACGTTGATTCCCATGGCCATCGCCATGGCACTTGCGCCCGGGAGGATCATAACCCTCATCCTCCTATTCTATATGCGGCGCGGTGTGCTTACGGCGGTGGCTTTCGTGGGCGGAATGTCCACCACCATGTTGATAGAAGGGATTGCATTGGGGCTGATCTTCTCTGTCACCTGCGCTCTGATGTAACCCACCCAACGGCACAATACGACTGGTCGGCGGACCTATACTTTCGTACAGGTAAAACGCTGTACAAACGAACAGGCAGAAGACTGTACGAACGCCTGATGTGTGCGGAATGAATCCGTTGTATAGTGAGGGGGAAAACGCCGGTAGGCGGCGGGTGTTTTCAAAGCAGAATCTATCCAAGAGAGGAGAGAATCATGTTACTATTTGGTTGTCTATTGGCGGCGCTCGCGGCGTTTGCGCCACGCCTGGTACTGCTCTTCGCGTGGATCTTCAGTGTGAGATGGGACGTGGTTTGGAAGGGCAATTGGTTCTGGCCCCTGATGGGCATCATCTTTGCGCCCTACACCACCGTGATGTACATGCTGTCCTGGAGTCCTGGGATCGGCATTGTCGGCTGGGATTGGATGTGGATTGCCCTGGGCGTGCTGCTGGACATCATGAAGTGGTCTCAGATCGCCAACACGCGTCGGGGCGTTCCGGGCTACCCACAAGAGGCGTACTAGGGACCTACAGGACGGGCGATCCAGGACAGAGGACGCCAGCCCAAGGCAGAGGCTTCCGCCTACCGGCTGGACTGGAACGGCCTGAGAACATGGCCTACGCCACAGTCTAGGGTAGGCCCAAGTTCGTGGCCCAGCGTGCCGTGGGGCGGCGTCGTCATGTCCAACCTGGAGGCCGATCGAGACAAGTACTTCGCGGAAGCCGCAAAGCGGGAGCCACTCCCAAGGTACCCGAAGGACTTGAATACTGGTGGATCCTGGGGGGGAGGACCCACTACCATGCACCCCCACCGTCCCGTGGAGGACGGTGGGGGTGCCCTTACACGCTGATGCAGGTGGTGCGGAGAGGGAGTTGAGGGAGAATCCGGTGCTGCTCAGGTTCCGGCTGGACAACGGGGCGGTGCTACAGATGGCTGCCTCGGCTGAAGACAAGGCGCTGGCGCAGGGACCGTTCCCGACGACGTAAGCGCAACAACAGGAACGGGCATGATCTTCGCTTGGCACGGCAAGCAAGCTAAAGAAGACTGCTCTTCTAACGGGAGGAAGAAGTAATGGAAATCGCAAGTGATGTGCAACGGGCAGTCCCCGTGACCATCGTGACGGGCTTCCTCAGCGTGGGCAAGTCCACTCTGGTCAACCGCATCCTGAACGAGGATCACGGCCTGCGCGCGGCCGTGCTGGTCAACGACTTCAGTGAGATTAACATCGATGCCGAGCTGGTGGTGGGCGTGGAAAGCAACATCATCGCCCTGGCCAACGGCTGCGTCTGCTGCCAGGTCCGCGACGACCTCGTTCAAGCCCTCCGGGACTTGCTGGCGCGTTTCCAGCCCCTCGAGTACATCCTGCTCGAGGTTAGTGTGGCTGAACGCTTCGGCATCAGCTTGACTTTCCTTGATCCCAGCCTGCGCGACCGCATCCGCCTGGAGAGCGTCGCCTGCGTGGTGGACGCCGACCAGGTCTTTCTCTACCCGGAGTATCCGGATCTCCAGCAACTCATGCTGCGCGAGATCGGATTCTCTGACGTGGTGATCCTGAGCAACGTGGATCTGTTGGAGCACGCGGAGGTGGAGACGGTCAAGGCGTGGATCAACATCCATGTGGACGGCGTGCCCATCGTCGAGGCCAGCTATTGCGATGTACCCTACGAGATGCTGTTGGGCGCCGCGGCGCCTTTGACTCCGGACGGCTAGCTATTCCTCGTCCCGCCGGTCCGTGCTCTCTAGCCCATAGCAGACCGCAGTCAACGGTTCCACCCGAGCCACCCCCTGCGCCTGTTGGTTCTCCGGGCAACCTGTACGTTTGTACAGGCAAAGGACTATTTGAAAGTACACCCAAGGAACTGTACCAACGCCTGATGTGGGCGGAGTGAGTCCGCTGTATGGTGGAATGAAGAGGAACCTGTCGGTAGGCGACTGGGTGTGCTGCTTGACATCATGAAGTGGGGTCAAATCGCCAACGCGCGTATGGACAATACCGGGTTACCCAGAAGAGGCCTACTAGGGACCTGCAGGACCTGTACAGCGTTCGGCCAAGTAGTACGCGGAGGGGATGAACCGCGAGTTCGTCCCGAAGTGGCCCAAGCACTTCAGAATCGGCAGTTGATAGGGATCGGAGCACGAACCTGTAGACCGAAGGAGAGAACAGTGTGTGATGTGATGACAAAGGGGGAAAACGGATGAGCGCGACTGGACTGAGGGTTCCCCGCAAGACAGTTGTCAACGATATGGTCGCGGGCGTGATCATGTCGGTGGCGACCGTCCCCGGTGCCTTGGCTAACGGTCTGCTGGCGGGCGTCAATCCCGTCTATGGTGTCTACTCGGTGATCGCTGGCACGTCGGTGGCTGCAGTTTTCACCAGTTCGGTGATTATGAACGTCGATTCCACCAGTGCCACTGCCATCGCCACGGGCGACTTTCTGGGCGGCATATCCTCTGAGGAGCACCTGGGATACATGGTGGTGTTGGGTCTCTTGACCGGGCTTTTTATGCTCATCTTCGGCTTGCTGAGACTTGGCTTCTTGGTGCGGTTCATCTCCAACTCGGTGATGACCGGCTTTCTGAGCGGGTTGGGCGTTTTGACCATCCTGGGCCAGTCTGGCGACCTGACCGGCTATTACAGCGAGGCCCCCAACAAGGTCTTACAGTCCATCGATACCATCATTCACTGGCAGGAGATCGACCGCGCGACGTTCGTCCTTGGTTTGCTGACCATTGCCCTCATCATTGTCCTATCGCGCACCAGGTTGGAGCGCTATTCGCTTGCGATCGCGCTGGTGATTGCGACCGTCCTCGCGTTCCTGCCGGTTTTTGCCTTGGTGACCTTGGTGGGCGATACGACGGAGATCCCGAGGGGGCTGCCTAGACCGAATCTGCCAGACTTGTCGCTGGTGCCGTCCATGCTCCTCCCGGCCCTGACCATCGCCATCATCGCCTTGGTGCAGGGGGCCGGCGTCAGCCAGAGCAAACCCAACCCGGACGGCAGGTATCCTAATCCGTCGGGCGACTTCGTGGGTCAGGGCGCGGCCAACGTATCCGTTGGTATCTTCGGCGGCATCCCGGTGGGCGGCTCGCTGTCGGGCACCACGATGATCCAAAGCTTTGGTGGCCTCTCGCGCTATGCCAACATCTTCACCGGCTTGTTTGCCCTCGTCATATTGCTGGTTTTCGCCCCCTTCATCGAGATTCTGCCGTTGACGGGTCTGGCCGGGATGCTGGTTATGGTTGGAGTGAGCATGATCAACGTGCCCCGCATTCAAACGGTCTGGAACACCGGCCCAGTGCCCTTGACCGTGATGAGCATCACCTTCGTGGCTACGCTCCTCACAGACATCCAGGTGGCAGTCGCCACCGGCGTAATTCTGACCATCGTCCTCTACGTGTTCCGGTCCGCCGAGGCCGTGCGCATTGAGCGCATCGTTCCTCTGGGCGACGGCGGCTACACTGAGGATGCTGTGCCCGAAAAGCTATCCAGTGGGGACATCGTGATGCTGCAACCCATCGGCAGTCTCTTCTTCGCCGGGACAGCTGAGTTCGAAGAGCACCTACCGGAGATCGGCGAGGCCCAGCGATCGGTGGTCATCATCCGCCTGCGCGAACGGGACGAGGTAGGCAGCACCTTCATCCGCACCATCGAACGGTATGCCCGGCAACTCATGGCGCAGGGCAACAAGCTGATGCTGGTGGGCGTGGAGCAGCATGTGTTGGAGCAGTTAGACAGGACAGAGTTGCTTGATCTGATCGGCGAGGAGAACGTCTTTGTGGCCCAGGCCCGGATCCGTGCATCGCTCGAGGAAGCACTGGCCGCGGCCGAGGCCTGGATAGCCGAGGGTGGCAGGAGTACGGAAGCTCCCACGTCGGAGTCTCAGGAAGCGCAGCCTGACGAACCTTAGAGGGTTCAGCCAACCCAGCGTCGCATACTTTCCAGTGAAGAAGTCAGTGATACCAGTGTTCAGGCAGGTCGACGACGGACAGATCAGCCGGCTCGGGCCGGAAGGCTCGATGGGCCTGAGCTATTCAAGATCAATCTGGGGCCGCTGGCCCTGCAGATGAATCCAGGAAAGGAGAAACAACCGGTCAGAAAGACAGTCCCATTCAGTGTACTGGTTCTGCCGCTGTTGCCGTTGCTGGATGCCTGCGGGTCCGCCGTCGACGAGGCCAAGGCCGGTTTCTGCGAGGCCTTGGGCGAGTTCGGTAAGGCGGTGGCGAGCTACAGACAGATCGACATGGGCTCGACGGCGGAGAAACTGGAATCGACCTAGGATACCCGGTCGAGCCGGGCCAGACGTACCACCTCGCTGTCAACCTGGTGGCTCCTCTGAAACCGGGCACCTACTACGCCTTCCGGCAGATGGAGAACGGGCAAGGCCAGGCCTTTGGCGAGCGTGTGCCCAACGAGGGTAGCCAAGTGGAGTGCCCGCCAGTCACGACCATCTACTATCTGAGGGTGGTCAAGCTGGACGGCACGGTCGAGAGCGCGTCCATCACGATCTACGTTGAAGAGACAGTGGACGCGCCGCAGATCACGCGCTTCACCGTGGACCCGCCCGTCCAGATCATCTTGGGCCAATGCGTGACCATCCGTTGGGAAGTCCAGGGTGAGATGGACACGGTGACCATCACCGCCCATGACGTGATCCTGTGGGAACCCGCGCCGTCGAGGGGCAACTAGCAGGACTGCCCGATTGAGGCCGGCACTGCCGCCTACGGTATCGAGGCGACGGGGCCCGGCGGCACCAGCCGGCAGGCGCGAACCATCAACGTCGTCGAGGAACCCGAGGCGACGCCCGAGCCCACGGCGGAGCCT
>CAZNMJ010000152.1:0-8150 GCA_964573815.1 uncultured Anaerolineales bacterium | reverse complement strand
GGGGACAACTGGTATTTCTGTCTGTGGGTTGGCACTATGTCGGGTTCGGAGTCTTGCGCTACAAGGGCGTGTCATTCCGAGATTGCGGATTCCTGAGAATCGACTGCATCCCCTTGAGCATGATAGCATGACCCTCCCCGACCAGCTCATGGCCTGCCAGTTCTGGGCCATGAAGGATGAGTAAGATATGAAACTTGAACTCTGGTCTAGGGATGGGCGACAAGTGGAGATTCCCGAGCCTCTGTTTCGGCTGTACCTTGGGTTAATCAGGGATGGTCTGACCGGAGCATGGGTCAACGACTTGGCCAGGACCGATGCACACGTTCGCATTACGGATTGGTTTTGGGACACGTATAGTACAGTAGTCAACCCGGCGGATTTTGAGGTTGCGCTTGGCAAGGCCATTAACAAGGTGCTGGCGCGGGAACTGAAGTGGACCGGACCACCGGCAAGGCCCGGTCTTAGGACGCGCGGGCGTAAGAACAATGACCCTCGCTAACCAGCTCATGGCTCTGCAATACGAGGCCATGCAACGCGGCTGGGAGGAGTGCGCCCGGTGGCTGGCGAGGGAGGTGGCGCTCATGGAGAAGGGGCGGCCCAAGAAGGTCAAGCGCACGCGGGGGCGCTGGGTGAGGTTTGCGGCGACCGGGGAGCGGGCGCTGGTGGATGCGGAGTTGGTCAGGAAAGGGATAAAGGAGGCCGACGATGAAGATTGACGAAATGGCTGCGGGCAGGGAGATGGATCGCCTTGTGGCGGAGACGATGGGATGGACCTTGGATGAGAGGCGCTGTCCTGTGTGCGGATGGTGGCTCAAGGAACGGTGCGAGGATGGGTGTGTCGTTGGCGACTGCTCACAGCGCCCACCGCCCAAGATCCGGTATGATGAGCGCTATGCCCACTACTCCACCGACATCGCCGCAGGGTGGGAGGTGGATAACGAGGGATGGCACTGGAACTTCTATGAGGGGACAAGGGACTTATACGCCGTCCTGCGTGTCCCCAGAGCTTTCGATCCGATCTTTGCAAGGGTGCCCTGGGCTGAGGTTGACAACGACAAAGCTCGCGCCTACGCACTTTGCCGATGCCGTGCGGCACTGAAGGCGGTGGGCCTGACTGAGACGGAGGAGGCCAACGATGACCAAGGCTGAACTCCATGCTCGCAAGCTGGAGAGGGTAAGGGCCAACATTGAGGCGGCGAGGGAGCTGTGGCTGCGGATCATGGCCGTGAAGGAGGCGGAGCGTGAACATTAGGGAGCGATTCTATGTCTGGATTCGCTGGCGCGTCGCATATCTACTTGACCGAAGGCGAGATACCTGCTGGGCAGATCTCGTCTCATGGTGTCTTGATTCTGGACTTTCTTTCTGGCATTTTCGCCAACCGATCGGCTCAGCGGGCCAGTGTGCTCGGCGTGGTGAGCTTGCCTACTGCGGGAAGTGTGAACGCACTGGACTCCACCAGGAGATACTATTTGGCATGCGCCAGGCCGAGATGAGGGCCAATATTGCGATAGCCAAGGCAGCCCGAGGTTCAAAGGAGCGCAATGGCAAATCGGACTCGACTTCCCAGCACTAGCGAAATCGACGCGGCGCGGCACGTCGAGCGCCTGTTGTCCCGCGCCATACTGAAGAGCGGGCCGATCAGAACGCTGGCCACCCTCGTGGAGTTCGGGGAGGTGACGGTCAAGATCAGCGACGGCGTGCCGGTCTACGTCGGCATTCAGAGGGGGCACAAAGAGGACAACCCTTAATCTCATAGCACTACCATTCCCGCCACGCTGACCGGAAGCACCGGAGGCGCGGCGGTAGGTACCATCTAATGTGCTGAGTCAAGTAGCGACAGGCGCAGAGCGTAATGCTCTGCGCCTTTTTTGTTGGGAATTGTGCTAAGTCCGTTTTTCGCCGTTTTTGCATATAAGGTTATAGGGGAGATAGATGTCTGAATGTGCAATCTGCCAGCGTTCGATTGATGGCACGGATTGGGCTTGCCACGATTGTGCCAGAGAACATGGCTTGGATGTGCCCTTTCGGGACTGGCCGGAGTGGGCCAAGGAATGCAAGCGATTTGAGGAAACACGGCGACGCCAAGAGCGTGCTGACCGGGAGGCGGGGGTTCTTGCGCTGGAGGATGCTGAATTCCTTGCTGATGCTGCCACTGCTGCCGAAGCCCTGCGCGACTCTCCTCCGATCTTTCCACCCATCAGGCGTGTGAAAAACCCCTGGCCAGAAGTGGAAAGAAGGATTGACACGGAATGGACTGGTTGCGGCCACCCGCCAACTCGCCTGGCCGGTGGTAGCCTCGACCCCATGAAGCATCCTGGTTTCCTGGACGAAGCCGGGCCAGGCGCGGAAGGTCGCCCTGAATTCCAGCCATTTCATAAGGGGCAAACACATGCTGGTCTTACGCCCCGAGAGTATGCGGTCGTGGTTTTGGTCTGGCGAGGGTATGCGCCACGCGAGATTGCGGAGGACTTCGGCATTTCTGAAAGGAGTGTTCGGCGCTTCGTCCAGCACGCAAGGGAGAAGATGGCTGATTGCATAGCGAGGAGCTAGTGACGTGAAGGGGATGTTTGGGCAGGCCTTACTGGATCAGCGCATCTCTGATCGGATGCTGCGTGAGCAGCACAAGTGGGACGCTAAGGACAGCGCCATCGGCGCTGATATTGCACTCTGCCGCTGGCTAGACCCTAATTGGAAGCCCGGGCTGTTTACAGTCGCAGGCAGAATGCGTAATCCCCTCTATCTACGAGATGGACACCGTCGTGACCTGCGTTCGGACGACGAGTTCCTGGCTTCTCTGCCGCTAGGTGTGGTGACCCTGAATCCCCGTCCACGTCAACCGTCTTGGCGCTGGCTTAGGGAATTCTTGACTGCCGAAGAGATTGGTGTTGTTACGTTCTTGGTTGAAGAGCTTCCGATTCCAGCAATAGCGCGAGAGCTTGGGGCAACTGGAGCGTCTGTTCATGCTTGCTACGTGCGAGTTCGTAGCAAGATTCGGCAGGAAACCGGAGTCTAGCGGCCTCGTGGCTAGAACACAGAGGGGTGGGGCTGTCGGAGAGGAGAACACATGGCGGGCAGATGCCCAGATCACTTGATCGAGCAGTTTGCAGCGGACACGCACCTTTACACTTCAAGAGAACTTTGCGAGAAGTACCACCGATCCAATTCCATCATCTGTGACTGGCGGAGGGGCGCACGGGATCGCGGCTTTGATGTCGCTTTCGGTCCCGATCGCAGCATGGTGCAGCACGGTGAGGTGGAGTTCGATGTCATCCATCCGCCCGACGATGCCATAGAAGACATTGAGGCTGCCCTGATCGCTCTGCGAAGGGCGGGGCTGAAGCGCGAGATCAAGGAGGCTGAGGCAGTCTTCACCTTCGGGTCGAAACCAGTGATGATCGTCCCCTGGGGGGATTGGCACATCGGCGAAAAGGGGATGGTGCTCGAGCAATTCCAGGCGGACAAGGCTCTCATCATGGAGACGGACGGCCTGTTCTTCATCGGCATGGGGGACTACAAGTGCAATCAGGGCCGGGCGCCCTTCAAGCCAGTCAACCGGGAACTCCTGCCCCCGGGCTGGCAGGATATGTTGGTCTTGCGCTACGCAGAAGAACTCAAGGGGAAGGCTCTCGGATGGCTGATCGGCTGTCACGACTACTGGGAGCTGCACCAGTCAGACCGGGATTTCGTGACCGTGATGTGTGAGCGGTCCGAGGCGAAGCACCTTTGGCACCAGGCGCAGGTGTCATTGGTTTTTGAGAGCGTAGTGTATCAGGGGGTCGTGCGCCACAAGGCAAGGCGTGAGTCCATCCTAAACACCACCAATGCCCAGCGTGCGATCTATGAGACCTGGGACAATCCTGATTTCGTCGCCATCGCCCACAAGCACTACTCCGACCTCCAATTCAAGGGCAAGGCGGACAAAATCGGAGAAACCGTGTGGGTTCGCTCTGGATGCTACGTGTTTCGGGATGAGTATGGGCAGCGGCTAGGGGACTACGAGACCGAGGCCGTCTACCCAGGCATCATCTTCTTGCCTGACCGACAAAAGATGCTGCCCTATCGAAATTTCAAGGATGGGCTGCCCGAGCTGGCGTGGCTCAGGGCAAGCTATGAGGCAGAGGCGGCGGAGGTTCCATGAGTGAGCTACGGTTGATCCTTGCGGGTGGTGTGGCGAGCGCAATCGTATTTCTGTGCTTGGCTATGGTGGTGGCGTTCTTCATCAACAGCCGCCTGTTGGAGATGCAAGGCAATGATAGTCTGGAAGCCACTGACGGAGTTCAAAAAGCCACGAGATGAGACGGGCTTTCATGCCGACTTCGCCTTGGAGGAAGGCGAAGACTTCTATATCGTCTTCGGGCCAGCAGGAGAGGGCATGGAGCTGATGCGCGTGTGTCCAGAGGGGAAAGTCTGGAAGATTCACTTTGAGCTGGCAGTAGAGGAATTTGAGGCTGAACCGACGTGAGTTCTTCATGGTGCTGATAGCGGCAACAAGGATGGCCTAAATGACGTATTCAATCATTGTTGGTGAAGATGGATCTGAATATGTTGCGATGCAATTCTACTACACTACCGCCGAGATTGAGCAAAGTAGGTTCTATGGAGAGTTAAGCCCTTCCCCAGACCTAGCCATCCCAGAACCATCCACAGAGATGGTGCCAGCAGTATTCCGAATCGTTGATGGGGAGGCTCGGCTGCTGGTCAATCAAGCTCCACCAAGGGCGCGATTTCCTGACCCCGACTCGCGGCTTTTCAGGCTTTCTGCCTTAGAAATGAATGATGGACCGTCGTGAGTTCTTCATGGTTCTGATAGCGGCAGGGCTGACGCAACTTAGTGACCAACTGGCGAGGCTGCAGGGCGAGCAGGAGCGGATCCGGGAGAAGGCTGCTATTGATCACGCCGCGCTCTCGGAGCTGGCCGGCATCGTGTGGGATCAGGAAAGCAGGCTGAACAAGCTCGTCTGGGATGTGGCGTGGATCAGGGAGCGGGTACGGGGCGGCGGGGTCGGGCCGCTTCCGTTCAAGAATCCTGGCGAGAGCACGCGGAGGATGTAGGCAGTGCATTTTTGGCGAGACGATGGCTAATGGACTCACCGGCCTTCAGCGGGCCTTTGTAATCGAATACTGCCATGATTGGAACGCTACTCGGGCGGCTGAACGGGCGGGCTACAAAGGCAATTACTTCACTCTGGCTGCTATCGGCTGTGAAAACCTCAAAAAGCCTAAAATCGCAAACGCTATCAGCGATCGGGTGGCCCAGCTTGCCATGTCCAAGGAGGAATGCCTGCACCGGCTTGGCGTCATCGCTCGGGCCAGC
Source organism: uncultured Anaerolineales bacterium (assembly GCA_964573815.1). Lineage (GTDB taxonomy): Bacteria > Chloroflexota > Anaerolineae > UBA7937 > B3-Chlor > CAYGAW01. The sequence goes on along the minus strand of CAZNMJ010000152.1, from coordinate 2,835 downwards.
TTGGAAGATGTGCTGACTATTGACGAAGATGGCAAGTGGATCATTGACATTCCCAAAGGATACGAAGAGGGCAATCTGTATCCCGTCAAGAGTATCCGTGAGACTCAACATGGTTTGCATGTGATGATGGAAAGCAGACTGGATGCTCTGAGCCAGATTGCTAAGGCGCATGGACTCTTGAAGGAGCAACACGAAGTTGTGATGACGGCTGAATTGGTGGAAAAACTCGATGTGACTGAACTATCGGATGATGATCTCGATCGAATCCTTGCAGGAATTGGACGACGTAAACGACGCAGAGCTGGATGCCCTGGAGGAGAAGCTGCAACGGGAGCTGGCCCGCCGTAGCCTCCTCGATTTCACGACCTACACCTTTCCAACCTACCAGGTAGCCCCTCACCTGGAGCGGCTGGCCGAACATCTGGAAGCCGTAGAGCGCGGCGACATCAAGCGGCTGATGGTGTTCATGCCGCCCCGGCATGGCAAGTCGGAACTGGTGAGCATCCGGTTTCCCGCGTGGTGGCTCGGACGGCACCCCGACGATCCGATCATTCTCACCAGCTACGCGGCCAGCCTGGCCCAGTCCAAGAGCCGCCAGTGCCGCAATCTCGTAGAGGGGCGGCTGTTTCAAAACGTCTTCGGTGCCACCTCCTGCCACGACGAGCCGGTGACTGTCGATGAGGCGGAGCGTTCCTCGATCTCCTGGCGCATCGACGACCATCGCGGCGGGATGCTTGCGGCCGGCGTGGGCGGGGGAATCACCGGCTACGGCGCCAAGCTCTTTATCATAGACGACCCGCACAAGAACCGCGAAGAAGCGTCATCGCCGACGGTTCGAGAAAACGTCTGGGAGTGGTACAGATCTACGGCCAGGACGCGGCTGGAGCCGGACGCGGCGATCATCCTGGTGATGACCCGGTGGCACCCCGAAGATCTGGCCGCCAAACTTCTCGCTCTGGCGGAGGAAGACCCGGCGGCTGACCAGTGGGTGGTGCTGCACCTCCCGGCCATCAGCGATAAAGGCGAGGCGCTGTGGCCGCAGAGGTTCCCGCTCCCGGTGCTTCACCAGATCAAGGCGACGATCGGCAGTTGGGAGTTCGGGGGCCTGTACCAGGGGGATCCCAAGCCTCCGAAGGGCGCGATATTCGACCCGGACTGGTTCAAGCGAATCGAGCGTGCTCCCGACGGCATGACGTGGGTGCGCTACTGGGACCTGGCGGTGAGCGTGAAGACGACGGCGGACTACACGGCCTCGGCGGCGGTGGCCTTCGACGACCAGGGCAATATGTACATCAGGGATGTGGTGCGCGATCGCTGGGCCTGGCACGATGCGAGAAAGAAGATCATGGAGACGGTACTGAGGGAAGAGGAGTGGTTCGCACCTCAGCAGGCGGAGCGGGCGAAGCTGATTGAGCGGATCCGCAAGTGGAACAGCAAGGAGCATCACAAGCCGCTGGCGATGCCCTCGCCCATCCACTTCAGGCACGGCGTCGAGCAGGACATCGCCGGGCAGATTCTCTTTCAGGAGTTGATGGCCGAGCCCCAACTGAGAGACGTGGCGGTCGAGGCGGTGCAGGTCGAGAAGGACAAATTGAGCAGGGCGCTTCCGTGGTCGCAGCGGGCGGAGCAGAAGAGGGTATTTCTGGTCGAGGGCGGCTGGACGGGCGGCGATTGGATACCGGCCTTCAAGCAGGAGTGTAGGGACTTCTCAGGGGACGGGACGACGCACGACGACCAGGTGGACAGCGTCAGCGGCGGGGTGGGGATGCTGGGAGTGACGCGTGAGGTGCGGTACGTGCCAAATCCCTTCTACGGGTAACTATGGCGCGGTGGCGGAATAGACACGCGGATGGTACTGGTGGCGCGTGAGTAGACGCTAGGTCTTTCCTGCTAGGCGAGAGTCTTTACGGGGCTATAGGATTGACTCGTTGTAAGCCTTTAATTGGTCGAAGCCGAGGCGGCATAGGAGCAGGGTATGGAGGCCGCCATGCAGGGTGGAGGAGTGGGAATCCCTGCCCGCGCCTGACGGATAGGTGACATGGACACGACGCAGCAGATGTGGCAGAAACGAGTGCTGGCCGAGGAATCGGCCCGGGTCAAGGCCATCGGCGACAACTGGAAAATCTACTACGGCGATCACACGAAGCCGCTGGCCGTCAAGATCGGCAAGCCCGACGACAATGTGATTGTCAACATCTCGCGCCTCTTGGTGGACACGGGCGTTGATTTCCTGTTTGGGAAAGATTTGCTGTGGGAGCTGCAGGAGGGCGAGGAGACACCGGCTGAGCAGTGGCTCGAGACGCTGTGGGAGCGCAATCGGAAGATGACGCTGCTGCAGAAGGTGGCTACCACGGGCGGGGTGACGGGCCACTACTACGTCAAGATCGTCCCCGACGCGATCCGCTTCCAGGGCAAGACCTATCCGCGCCTCGTCTGCCTCTCTACCGAGAACGTCCACAAGATCCCGGAGCCGGACGACTACGAGACGGTGCGGCGGTACATCATCGAATACACGGCCATCGACCCGGACAGCGACGACAGGATCACCAAGAAGCAGGTGATCGAGGCGGTGAGGGGCGAGGAGGACGACGAGCCCTCATCCTGGCTGCTGATCTGGTACGAGGCGAGGGGCAACGAAAAGCTGCGCGAGGTGAAGCGTGAAACGTGGGCCTATTCCTGGCCGCCGATCGTAGACGGGGCGAACCTGCCCAACCCCGGCGAGCCCTACGGCCTGAGCGACCTGGAAAACGCCGACCTGAACGACGCCATCAACGGCGTAACGTCGAAGATCAACAGGATTCTGCGGTATCACTCCAGCCCTCAGACGTGGGCCAA
>CAZNMJ010000151.1:0-8157 GCA_964573815.1 uncultured Anaerolineales bacterium | reverse complement strand
GGAAGGCAGCATGCAGTCAAGCTCAAGAGGTTGCAGCAACTTCGCTGTGGAGGGACGGATACTCGACGCAGCGGGCAATCCGATTACGGGAGCGGTCACGGTGAGGTGGGAGATTGGAGAATACACCAGGTTCTGGGTCACCGGTGATCCCATTGAGCTGCCCGGCGTGTTCAAATTCACCATCCCCTGGCCCGACCCCATATACCATGGCACCAAGACTTCGACCTTGCAGATTGTCCAGAGCGAAGCCAACCCTGTCCCGCTTTCGGAACCGTATGCGTGGCTGATCCACGACTGCACGGAGGAGCCCGAGTTCTTCAGCAACATCACTTTCCAGCGCCGGTAACCAGTTGGCGTGAGGAAGAGCAGAAGGGCCCGCGTTGCGGGCCCTTCTTTCTTGTTTATGCTGCGGGCAAGCCTATCGGTGCTTCAAAGTCCACTCATACGGTATCTCTGCGGTGTCATAAGGCAACCGGTGTTCATCTGGGTCATCGTAGTTGTACAGTTCCGTCGGCACGTTGACGATCAAAGCCACATCCTGGCTGACTCCCTTGAAGCCGTGTACCACCGAGGGTGGTATCTTTATCAAACACGGGTTGAGTTCGCCGATGAAGAACTCGTTCACCTCACCGTACGTCGGTGAATCGTTACGACGGTCGTATAGCACAACCTTCGCCATGCCATACAAACATACGAAGTGATCGGTCTGGAGCTTGTGATAATGCCAGGCTTTGACCACGCCAGGATATGCAGCCGTTACGTACACCTGGCCGAACTTCTCATACTCCTCCCAGTCAGAACGGAGTATCTCCATCAGAAACCCCCGCTCGTCGGGGATGAACCTCAGCCGTCTGACCTTGACCCCTTCGATCATCACTGCTCTCCTTCTACTACGAGCTTCTGACCAGGATAAATACCTCTATGAGCGCCAGGGCGCAAAGCAATAGAAGCGCGTTGATCCAGTTCAGAGCCTGCCCCATGCGCAGCCAAGCACAAAGCGATAGGAACAAGGCTGCCAGCGCCCCCTCACGAAAGGAACGCCAGATGTCGGTACGATAGGCCTTTCGGGCCGTGAAACGGAAGTGCAGATAGTGTGCCAGGGGTGACAGGGTGGCTAGAAGGGCCACGAATAGCAATACGAGAAACCAGAGGCGATTCAAGCGCACGGCGGGATCCGTGTTGAGGATCAAATACGCCAATCCCACCCAACTCAGTACGCACACCACGAAGCAGACCATCCACAGTCGCCGGCTGCTCACCGTCTCTTGCCGTCCTTCCTGGAGGTACTCGATTATACAGCATGCAGCCCTGTGTGGCAATTGATAAGTCATGTCCAGTATGATATAATGGCTCAGCGATGAAGTACGTCATCGGCCTGACTGGGAACATCGGCAGTGGCAAGAGCACTGTGCTCAGTATGCTGGAGCAATTGGGGGCCAGAGCCGTCGACGCCGATGAGCTTGTCCACGAGGTGATGGGGAAAGGCTCCCCCGTTTGGCGGGCCATAGTAGACACCTTTGGCGAGGGTGTCTTGACGCGCCAAGGCGACATTGACCGGAAGAAGCTCGCTTCTTTCGCCTTCGACGACCATGAGGCTCTGGGCCGCCTGGAGGAGATCGTTCATCCGGCCGTTGATCAGCGGTTCAGAGAGATCTTGGACGCCAGCGAGGACTCGGTCATTGCCGTGGAGGCCGTAAAGATCACGCAGAGCAGCCTCTTCACCGAAATCGACTCCCTTTGGCTGGTGACCTGTCCGGCTGAGGAGCGTCTCCGCCGGCTGTTGAGCTCGAGGGACGTCAATGCCGAGGAGGTCGAGGACCGCCTGCGAGCTCAGGTGGCGCAGGAAAGGCAGGCGCAGATTGCCGATGTGGTGATAGATAACGGCGCAAGTCTGGAGCACACCTGGCAGCAGGTGAAGGCGGAGTGGGACAAGATGTGGGAACAAGCGTGTCCCCCCCGAGCAGTGAAGGTCCGTCGGGCATCCCGTTCGGACTTGGACTCCATCGCTCAAATCATCAACGAGGGGAGTATGGGCAGGGTGAAGGTGGGCAGGGACGCCATTCTGCAAAGACTCTTTGAATGGGGCTACTTCGTTGCTTCCACGAGCAAGGTGATGGGCGTGGTGGGCTGGCAAGCCAGCAATTTCATAGCCTGTCTGAGCGATTTCTATGTCTACCCTCTGGTGCAACGTCGGCGTATAGGCGGGCCCCTTCTTCACCGTGTGGAAGAGGAAGCAAAGGCACTATCGTGCGAGGTTGCCCTACTTCTGGTGGATCGCCGCTCCACTTGGAGAGCCACCAAGTTCTACCGAGAAATGGGCTACGAGAGTGTGAAGCCGCAGGAACTGATCAAGGCCTGGCGTGAGGTGGCTGAGGAGCACAGGTCCGCGGACGAGATGATATTCCTCAAGGAATTGCGTGAGAAACGAGTCATGGCCCCTATTCAAGGGTAGTCAGGGACAAGCAACGAGGTTGCCACTAAGAGGAGGCTAGCGAGAAATGGCACGTCTCAAAGGGTTCGTAGATCAGCATCCCAATCTGGCAGCATGGATAGCTCTGGCCGTCGGCATGGTGATCATGCTGCTCGTAGCAGTGCGGCACGTGGGCCTGCTACCCACGCAGGTGCTGGCGCTGGTGGTGGTCACCATCCTCTTGGCGGGGCTATGTGTGTGGATCATAAGCCTGGAGTAGCCTGACTTCTTGCACTTCTGAGCAATCGTACCGTCTTTCTTGGGGGAGAGCATACGCTCTCCCCCTTGCTTTTCATCAATATTTCTTCTTCAAACCTTAAAAAATCGTATACTGACAGGAAAATACTGCATTTCAGGCTTGACAAAAGTCAATTCCTATATTATAATATTCAATGTCAATATCAAGAAATCTAAGGAGGGAGAGATGGAACTGACATGGGTAGGATACAGAATTACGTTGCAGGTGCAGCGAGAGAAAGCTGACCGCAAACGACGTCCAAGCGCAACTCAGGCGTGTGAGCTACACCTCTCACAGCGGCGCCGTGACGTGCAGACCCGGCACTTGCTGGCCTGTGGCAATCGCCACGTTGCGCCTATTAGATGACTCCGTACAATCAGAAAGGGGATTGGCAATGTATCAAGTCATTGGAAAGTGCCCAATATGCGGAGGCGAACTCACGGTCACTCGACTTCATTGCCGCAACTGCGATTCGGCGCTGGAGGGCCACTTCAACCTGGGCAAGTTCTACCGTCTCACCCCAGAACAACTCCATTTCGTGGAGACCTTCATCAAGTGCGAAGGTAAGATCACCAGGGTAGAAGATGAACTGGGGCTCTCGTACCCGACCGTGCGCAGCCGCCTCAACGAGGTTATTCGCGCGCTGGGCTACGAAGTTCCGGCAGAGGCCACCATAAGCGCGGAGCGCCGGAGGGAGATCCTGGCACAGCTTCAGGCTGGCGAGATCGCTGCTGAGGAGGCGGCAGAACTCCTGAAGGGCGTGGAACGATGATGGAATCGCAAGAGAAGCAACGGGCCTCCTTCGCGGAGGTCCTACGCAATCGCAACTTCCTGGCACTCTGGCTAGGACAGGTCATCTCTCAGATTGGAGATAGCTTCACCTTCCTGGCATTGCTGATCACGGTCAACCGCTTGACGGGCTCCACTGCCTCAATGGGGCTGATGATGATCTCCCTCACGCTCCCGCAGCTCATCTTCAGCTTCCTGGCAGGGGTCCTCGTCGATCGCATAGACCGGAAGAAGATCATGATCTTCTCTGACCTGCTGCGAGCTGTACTGGTGCTGGCTTTCCTTACCGTGCAGAGCGCTGAACAGGTTTACGTGTTCTACATAGTAGGCTTCCTGGTCTCGACGGTCAGCGTCTTCTTCTGGCCAGCGAAGACAGCCATGATTCCCAGGATTGTGGAGGGTGAGGCCAAGCTGCTCTCCGCCAATGCGCTGTCGCAGACCATTCGCGTGGCTGCGATGCTCATTGGCCCTGCCATGGCTGGCTTTGTCATCGCCTGGCTGGGCGCGTCAGCCGCCTTCCTGGTGGACTCAGTCACCTATCTCGCCTCGGCTCTCGCTATCATGACCATAACCACGGGCGGAGAGACCATTGACAAGGAGCGAATAGGTGCTAGAATGATCTGGCAGCGCTTCACTGAAGGCTTCACGTACATGCTGCACAACGGCACGGTGTTGGGCATCATAGTCACCCTTCTGGTGGCACTGCTGGGAGTAGGAGCCATAGAGGTCTTGTTCGTGCCCTATCTACAAGGAGAATTCGGCATCGGTCCCGAGGGGCTGGGCTTGGTCCAGACCGCACAAGGGATAGGCATGCTCGTGGGAAGCGCCCTCATCGGCAATCTGGCGTCGCGGTTCCGTCTGACGCGCATCGTGGCCTTGTGCATCGCTGCGCTAGGGCTTGCCGTGGCCTCCTGCGGGCTCGTCTCTCAGTTCGTCTTCATCCTCATCGGCTTGTTCCTTGCAGGGCTGGCCTTGGCCCCCCTCAATGCTGCGCTCAATACTCTGATGCAAATCACTGTGCCTGATGAGAAGCTGGGACGAGTGGGCAGCGTAGTGGACACCACCATGACCCTGAGCTACCTCATCTCCATGAGCGGAGCCGCCTTCCTGGCCGATGCCCTCGGCATGCGCACCGTTTTCGTCGCCTCCGGGATCATCACCACGCTCTCCGTCTTACCAGCCCTGACCATGATGAAGGAGCCCAAAGCCGCCAGCCCGAAGGCTCTTGGTGCCGAGGCACTAGCCTCGCCTGAGCAACTAGCGGAGGCATAGCTGATGTTGGCAGGTATCGTCGACAGAGAACCTATCTCTAGTGGCCCGCGCCGCTTCAACCCGCTGCGGGACATCACGCCGATGAGCGAACTGATCGAGCTTTCCTTCGCTGAGGCTCTGGACCAGAGCAGCAGACAGATGCTCCAGGAGATGCGAACTCTCTCTTGGCTGCTTGGCCCTCTCCTCTGGCTTGTGAACAAGACCGACTCGCGCCTGGGAGGCATCTTCGACGGCTATGTCTGGATGGAAGAAGGTGATATCGTGGGTAACGTCTCAGTCCACCAGCGGTACAAGGGCCGAAAGGGGTGGTTCATCAGCAACCTGGCCGTTCATCCCGACCACCGCCGAAAGGGCATCGCTCATCGTCTGATGATGGAGGCCCTGGGGTTGGCGAGAAGGAAAGGTGCCCCACGGATGAGCCTGGAGGTGAGGGCCGGCGACGTTCCCGCTCAGAAGCTGTATGAGAAGCTCCAATTCAGTAAAGTGGATTCGGTAAGCAAAATGAGGCTGGAGCGCGCGTCCAGCATAGAGCCAGTATCCTCAGAGAAATATGGGGTACGGATGGTGAGGCCGGACGAATGGAGAAAGGTGTATCAGTTGGCCCAAGAGTCCTTCTCCCCAGGCGCAAAAGAGATCGCCCCGGTGAAAGCGGAGCACTACCGCCCCAACTTCGTTCAACGTGTCATGTCGAGCCTCGGTGATCTACTGAGAGGGCGATTCGTTTTTCGCTGGGCAGCAGCGAGAGCAGAACAGTTCTGTGGTCTGGTGACTCTTCGTACAGGCGGCGTCCTCCTTCCTCACTCTCTGACGATGATGGTCCATCCGGACCATCGAGGAGGACCGGAGGAAGTGCTGCTTACCACAGCTCTCTCGAAGCTCAGAACCTACCCCACCAGACCAGTGATGGCGAACATCCAGCCCTCTTACGAACAGGTTCTTGACACTTTCAGACGGTACGGATTCGTGGAAGAAGAAACACTGGACCTGCTGACGCTAAGATTAGAACAAGCATAGGAGGTAGCCCAATGGCAACTGATGAAGAGAGACTTCAGATCCTGAAGATGATAGAAGGAGGGCAAATCACCGCTGAGGAAGGCGCCAAGCTACTCCAGGCCCTGGAGGAGCCGTCACGGGCCGAGACGCGTCGAGAAGGTGCTCCCCGCTGGTTCCGCGTGCGCGTCACCGACCTGAACACGGGCAAGCACAAGGTGAACATCAACCTTCCTTTCAAGTTGCTGGATGTCGGAGCCAAAGTAGGCGCCAAGTTCGCCGCTCCCGCCGACTTGGACATAGAAGAGATCGTCAAGGCCATCAAGGAAGGCGCTGAGGGCAAGATAGTTGATGTGGAGGATATCGAAGAAGGCGAGCGGGTGGAAGTATACGTAGAGTAGGTTGACTTCTGACTCACCGGGGCCTAGAATCCAGTGTCAGAACAACGTCGTCGAGACCAGGAGGTGCAAGCAGCATGGTGCGAAGGATCCTGTTGCGGCTGCTGATCAACGCTGTTGCTCTGTGGGCCGCCGTACTCATCGTCCCCGGTATTTACGCCGATAACGCCCTCGCCATCCTCGTGGTGGCCCTGATCTTCGGCGTGGTCAACGCCCTCATTAAGCCGTTGGTGACCTTCTTCAGCTGCCCGATGATCATCTTGACCTTGGGCCTCTTCATCTTCGTGATCAACGCCCTGATGTTGTGGTTCACCGGCTGGGTGGCAGGGATCTTCAACCTGGGCTTTGAGGTGAACGGCCTCTGGGCCGCATTCTGGGGAGCCCTGGTGATCAGTCTGGTCAGTTTCGGCATCAGCGTGCTGATCAAGGACGAGTAACAGCGGCCACAGCACAGAGATTGTGTCCTCTGGTACCTGACTTCGCGCTAGGGCAGAGGTAGATCCCCTTCATGTTGAGCCACGACCTCGCCATTGGGACCTAGAAAGGTCAGGGAGACTGTGCTCTCGGTCAGCCCCGCACGAGGCAGAGGCAGGCGATGCAAGTGGGGCGATTCGGGGCTAATCCACACTTCCTGGCGGTACAACTGTTCCTCACCCAAGGCTACTGCAACCGTACCTTGCTGGGGATACGTGGTGGCGACTCCCAGCTGCAGGACATCCTGAACCAACACTAGGCTCAGGGCCGCCTCTCGGTTCGCGAATCCTAGCCCCCCGGTGTCTTGGAAAGCATACCAGTACTCAGTCCAACTCCTGCTCTCCCCTGGCTGCAGGATGAGGTCGTCCTCAGGCCAGAAGGTCCGGTTTGGACCACCCCACATCTCGAAGTACTGGCTGCCATCATCGGTATACTCAAACGTATAGGGGGATTCTTGGCCCCAGGCGAAGAGCTTGACCCCCGGGATCTCTTGCCGAGGAAAGATGCGGGCCACGCCCAGCTCGGTGTCGTGGTTGTAGGCGCCCACGAAATCCTCACTGGGCTCTAGGACGAAGAAGCCCAGCCAATCCACCCAGTGCTCGTACGTGGACTGGTCCCTCCCCTCCCACACTGGCCAGCTTATCCTCGTCCTCTCCCCAGGCAGACCCGAGGCCGGACCTGCGCTGTGGACGATTATCTCCTCAGTTGGGTAGATGAACTCCGTACGGGGCGACATCGAAGGGCTGCCCAAGGTGAGCATGGCGTTCGTCCAGTACTGGTAGCGAATCGCGGAGTTCGTGGGATTCTCGATGTGAGGACGAAGCGTGAAGTAGGCTCTATTTGGAGCAAGGGCTATCTCCACCGACATCCGGAGTCGACGTCCGGCGCTATCCTTGACGGTGACGGCGGTTTCGTTGGCCGAACGCTCGATGGCATAGCTCCAGGGTACACCCCACTCATAGCCGTGCTCGTGGACCGGGAAGGCCCACTCCATTCCCCCAGCTGCCAGCCACCAGTTCTCCTCCCTGGCGAGAGGTCCCCAGGAAGTCGGCTTCAGCACCTGATTGCGGTAGAAGATGTCCTGACCAGTGGGCTTGAATACGCACTCATGGATGCGCCCTCCCAGTTCGGGCAGGATGGTCAGCCGCAGGTACCTGTTCTCCAGAACCAAGGCCCTGAAGGGCGTCAGAACTGTGGACTCAGCAGACATCTCACCGTACGCGGCTCGATCAAGCCACAGGTAGGGAACTCCTCGAGTGGCGTCAAAGGCCTCTCGCAGGTACGGCTGGTATACGTAGGAAGCAATGGAAATGGTCGTCTCCCGTACCACAACCTCGTCGGGAAGCGGGAGCGTGGGAGAGGGCACAGCGGTTGCGGTGGGCAACGGAGTTGAGGCAGCTGATGATCCAACTGTCGGAGAAGGCGACTGCGAGGGCACAGTGGGGGGAGTCGGCGTCTCCGCGGCTCTGTACGTTGGCGCCAGCGTAGCACTCGGGCTGGCCATCAGCTGTATCGGTTCGGGTCTG
>CAZNMJ010000150.1:0-8266 GCA_964573815.1 uncultured Anaerolineales bacterium | reverse complement strand
AAACGAGAGCCCCTGCGATGGCAAGCCTGTTCCTGTCTCCATAGCACTTCGGCCCGCAGTACCATGGTGCGACGTGGGTATCGGCACCCGATGCCCTTGGTACCATTTTCCCATTGACGCCCCGCGGTTTCTCTCTTACACTAGTCACAGGGCGGCAGCGGCGCTCTCCCTTCTGTCATCATGGGCTGCAACCCCGTGCTGAGGTTCAACATCTCGGATACCCAAATGACCCGTAGAGCCAGATCGTCCATCCTCATGCTGACCACGATCCTCCTCCTGCTCTTGGGCCCTCCCCCGCTGTTGAGTCAGGAGCAAGAGGGAGACCAGGTAGCCATTGGGTTCATACATCCCGATGGCCAAACGGGCCTCTCCTATCCCAAAGTAGAAGGTCACGAGCAGCCCGAGCCAATCTACGGAATGGCTTCTGCGGTCCCCAGCGAGCCACCCGGCCATCGGTTGGTCTATCTCACCAATCTCGAGAGGGTAAGCCGCGGCGTGCCTCCCCTCAAGGCCGCACCCGAACTCATGGCAGCGGCTCAGTTCCACAGCGACCGGATGGCCGACCGCAACTGCTTTGAGCACAATTGCCCCGGTGAACCAGACTGGGTCGCCAGAATCGAGAACGCGGGTTACCTGAACTACGAACTCCTCGGAGAGAACATCGCAGGCGGGCAGTCAACCGCCAGTGCGGCCATTAGTGTTTGGATGGGCAGCGAGGGACACCGGGCCAACATGCTGAATCCTGGCTTTCGGGAGGCAGGAGGCGGCTATGCCTACTCGGCCGGCACCGTGCATGGCCACTACTGGACCATGGACTTCTGCTCTCGGCGCGACGATGAGGGAGATCCCGTCTACCCCCTTGTCATCAACAATGAGGCCTGGTCAACAACCAGCGCTCAGGTCGAACTCTACCTCCACGGCAGTGGCTGGGCCAATCAGATGCGCTTCCGAAATGAGAATGGCACGTGGTCGCCGTGGGAGCCCTTCTCAGCCAACAAGTCGTGGACGCTGTCCTGTGGCACACCTGCAACGGTCTATGCCCGGATCAGACAGGGGGGTACGGTTCTGGAAACCAGCGACGAGATTCACCTTGACGTGCCGCTAACCGTGTTGCCCAACCCTTTGATCTTTCTCTCCGAACAGTGTGCGACCCCGACGGTACCGCAGTCCTATTGGCTGGCCATCGCATCCTGCGATACCTGGAGCGCCCAGACTGGTACTGGTGAATCCTGGATCAAGCTGACCGACGCGACCGGAACGGGCCTCTCCAGCGGAACAACCGTCTACCTCCAGGACTTCCTACAGAATCCGCCAATTCAGACGGGTACCATAACCGTTGAGACTGAGACATCCGAAGAACAGGTTGAGGTACAGGTCACGCTGGTAGTGACCGACGGCCCACTGGTGCACAGGCATGTCCCACTGGTAACCAAGTAAGACACACAGTGGTCACCACTGATACAGAGAAAAGGGGCCTGATGGGCTCAGCCCCCTTCTTCCTGCTACTGAGACCTGAGATCAGGCAATCACAGGCTCTTCAGCTTCTCGTTCAGCTTGGGTACCACGGCGGCGTAGTCACCCACGATGCCGTAGTCCGTGATGTTGAACATCAGGGCATTCTCATCCGTGTTTATGGTCACGATTATCTTGGAGTCCAAGACCCCAACGGTGTGTTGAATCTGCCCCGAGATGCCGATAGAGACGTACAGGTTCGGTTTGCACTTCTTGCCCGACAGTCCCACCATCCTCTCTTCTGAGAACCACTCCCAATCACTGGCCGGGGTCTTGGTGCAGCCTATTTCCGCACTGATGAGCTCTGCCAACTCCTCAACCATGGCCAGATCTTCCTTGTTCTGCACACCGCGGCCCACGCAAATCAGCATCTCGGCCTCTTCCAGATTGACCTCGTCGCCGGCCTTATCTCGCCTCTCCACCACTTTGACGGCAGGATCCTTCAGGTCAAGGTCTACGTTGACTACCTCACCCTGCTTGCCGTCCTGACGTACCGCTTCGAAGGTCTTCGGCATGACGGAGATCACCTTCTGGGGCGTATTAACCACCAGGGAGGCTACAGTGTTGCCGCCAAGGGAGTATCTGTCGGCGACCAGCTTGCCCTCGCTCACACGCAGATCGTTGGCATCGGTGACGGCCCCGGCGCTCAGCTTCTGCGCAACGCGACCGGCCAGTTCCTTGCCTCTCTTGGTTGAACCGAGGAGCACAAACTCTGCGTCCCCGTTCTCCGCAATCTGCCGCAGAGCCTCAGCGTAGCTTCCCACATAGAAGTCGCTGAGCGCAGAGTGTTCGGACACGTACACCTTATCCGCCCCGTACGAGAAGTAATCGTCGGCCTTCGCTGCTGCACCTTCTCCGAGCAGTGCCGCGCTGACCGTCGTGCCCAGCTCCTTGGCGAACTCGCTACTCTTGGAAACCAACTCGAAGGCGGTTTCGTCCTTGTCACTGAAGACGAGTATCTCTCCCACTTCTACCTCCCCAGTACTCCTTCCTTGATTAGGGCATCCACGAGAGAATCTATCTTCTCGTCCAAATCACCCTCGAGCATGATGTTCTTCCTGTCCTGCTCTGGCGCCAAGTTGCTCAAGGTCTCGACCGTGGCTGCACTCTTCCCGACCTCATTCTCAGAGAGGCCTAGGTCAGCAGGACCCCACTCGTGCCTGGGCTTGGCGCCAGCCTTGCGGATAGCCATGAACTTGGGCAACCGTGGCTCGTTTATCTCCTGCGCCACTGTGACCACGGCGGGCAGCTCAGCTTCCATGACCTCGAAGCTCTCCTCCATGGTCCTGACCGCCTTGACCCTGCTGTCTTCCACCTCTAACTCCCTGACGTAGGTTATCTCAGGTAGGTCGAGGAGTTCACCAAGGGCTGAGCCTACTATCCCAGAGTAGTTGTCGGTGGAGCCTTCGCCCAAGATGACTAGATCATGAGCGCCGATCATCTCGATGGCCTTGGCCAGCACTTTGGCCGTGCCCATGCTGTCGGAACCCGCGAAGGCGGCGTCGGTCAGGAGTACCGCCTCGTCGGCTCCCATGGCGAGAGGTTCCAAGATGCCTTGCTGGAGCTTCTCGCTGCCCAGGGCCACCACCGTGATCTTGCCCTCTCCAGCCTTCTCCTTGACCCTGACCGCTTCCTCCATGGCGTTCTTGTCCAGGTCTCCCCACACGAGAGGCACATTCTCCAGGATGGGCCTTCGCTCCTTGATCCTGATTTGCTGCAGATCGGGTATCTGCTTCATGCATACGACGATGTCCATCTCTCCACAGTCCTCCTTATTGTCCTAGTCTGCTGTCAGAACTTTCCTGCGCTCAGCTCCGCGATTAAGGGCGAGATTCAGCGTGGCGAAACAGTAATCTTACCAAGAGCATTCTATCCAAACCGAAACTGTATGCCAAACCCGCCCCGGGCATAGTTCCAGTCCAACGCGCCGTGTATACACGCTATTCTACAGGTCCCACACTCCAGACAACCGGAGCACTCCACCTCCATGTCTCCTGTCTCCCTGTTTATGGAGTACAGCTTTCCCGGACACACGTACAGGCAGAACTTGTCCTCACAAGACCTGCAAATCTCCTGGTCGATGATGGTGTGCGGCTCACTGTCAATCTTGAATACGTCCAATCCCAACTTGGTTTCTACATTCATATGGCGCAATACCTCCCGAGAAGCCCTGATCAGACCCTCAGCATTCCGAACACATCTCTGATTGTAGGCCAGTTCAGGAACTTGCCAATCCCCTCCTTGATGACCGTCGAAGAGATCTTCGGCTTCGGGTTCTCGTCTATCCACATCAGCTTCTCGAAGATGCCACAGACGGCCTCTGGGTAGTAGCTGAAAAGCCGCGGGTTCTCCATCACACTGAGCACATTACGACACGTCTCCAGATCCTTAAAGACGAAGCTCTCCCTGACCAACTCTTCGTAGTAAGACAGTGACGTAGCGCAATAGTCGCCTTTCTCCCTCGCCTTCTTAATGGCTTCTGCCGCCATGACGCCTGAAGCCACCGCGAACTCCATGCCCCTCACTGTGAGAAGCACGTTCAGCCCAAAGCCGGCCGCCTCTCCTATCACCAAGATGCCGTCGCCATAGAGTCTGGGCATGGCGTTGATTCCCCCTTCGGGAATCACATGTCCCGAGTACTCCACGGTCTCGCCATCGGCGATCAGATTGCGGATCTCCGGGCGAGCTTTGAACTCCTCGATCAACTCGTGCACCTCGATCTTGGGCTCTCTCTCCATCAGCGACTCGATGCCCACGACCAGGCCAAGGGAGATGCTATCGATGTTGGTGTAGAGGAATCCCCCACCCATCATCTCCTTGGTGAGGGCACCGAAGAAGAGCTGTGCAGCGCCTTCTCCGGGCCCGAGGTTGAACCTATCCTCGATAGTCTTCGAAGGTAGCTCGATCACCTCCTTCACCGAGACGGCGAAATGCTTTGGCTGCTGCGGCTGACGCAAGCCGGCCTTCTCGGCTATCAACGACAGCACCCCGTCGGCAGCCACCACCACATCAGCGGGAATCTGATCCTCCTCCCCCATGCGTATTCCGGCCACTTTGCCATCTTCCATAATCAGATCATCTGCTCGAGTCTTGGGCAGCACGAAGGCTCCCGCGTCCATCACCTTGTCACCGAACCAGCGGTCGAACTTGGACCGTAGAATAGTGTAGCTATGGTATGGCTCCTCCCTGAATCTGTCACTATCCAGAGTGACCGAAGTAGACGAATTCTCGGCCATCATGGTGAGGGTCTCCCTGGTCACGTGTCGCTCCAGGGGAGCACCCTCCCATAACTCAGGGAAGTAGTGCCTCATGGGATGCATATAGATCCTGCCGCCAGTGACGTTCTTTGCCCCGGGGTAGTCTCCTCTCTCCACGACGACGGTGTCCACGCCCTCTTGCGCCAGCACATAGGCTGCGGAAAGCCCCGCCAGGCCAGCCCCGACAATGACGACCTCTACTTTCTCCTCACCCACGCCTGCTACTCCTCCTGCACCTCTTTCAACCCGGCAGGATACCGACGAGCCAGGTCAACGTAGACAGGCTTGTAGTCGCGCCACTGCTCTTTCCACTCCTCGTTGATATCACCGATGATCTTGGCCGGCACTCCAACCGCTACCTTCCGTGGAGGGATCTCTGTGTTCTGTGTAACCACAGCCCCTTCGCCAATGGCGGCCCACTCGCCCACCACCGCCCAATCGCTTATGATAGCTCCCATACCAACCACAACGTAGTCGTGAACGGTGGCGCTGTGGATGATCGAGCCGTGACCGACAGTCACATAGTCACCGATACGAGTGATCTGATCAGGACGCGCATGGATGACACAGTTCTCCTCTATGCTGGTGCCCCTCCCAATAAGGATCTCGCCATAGTCGCCCCTGATGCGAGCGCCGGGGGCAACGTAGCAGTCATCACCCAGAGTCACCAATCCGATGATATCAGCTGAGGGATGTACATAGGCGTTCTTGCCGATCCTTGGACGCCTACCCTCAAACTCGTATACAGCCACGGTGGAAGTACCTCTCGACGAGGAACAGAAAAGCGGGCACAAGCTCTTTCATGGCCCAATAGGCAAGAAGGCGCGCCAACCAGATATGGAGTTCCGCGCGCACTACCTAGCTAACTGGGCAAACGCATATCCAGGGGGGATAGGAATCCCCCCTGGCATCTTACGTCAATCAACGCCCCGGCTTGTCGCCTCCTTACTAGAGGCCGGCAGTCTATTCGTGTCCTAACTGTGTGCCGCGATACGGCACCGCCTCGTCGCCGAACCAGTCACGCCCCATGATGATCTTCATCACGTGATAGCCACCTTCGGCGCCTACCAGATAGGACATCGTACCCCGCAGAGACATCTCCAGCGGGGTATCCTTGGTGTAGCCAAAACCACCATGGTACATCATGGCGTTCCGGGCTACACGAACGCCCATCTCCGGGGCATAGCACTTGCACATGGCGATGGTGCGGTTGATCTCGCGGAAATCGACCTTGGACTTATCCTTGCGGTACTGGTCGATCAGCCAGGCACCTTTCTGGAGCATCAACTTCAACATCTCCAGCTCGGCCGTGTCGTCTACCATCTCGAAGGAGATAGCTTCGAAGTTGAGGAGAGGCCTGCCGAACAGCACCCTCTGCTTCGTGTAGTCTCGGCTGATCTCCAGGCACTTCTCCGCGCCCCCAAGGCAAGCCGCCGATACCACGGCACGGGCGACGTTGAAGCCCTCCATGTTGACGTAGAAGCCTTTGTTCTCTTCACCCAGGATGTACTTCTTGGGGATTTCGACGTCCTTATAGACGAAGCCTCCGGTCGACAAACCCATGCGGCCCATGTCTGTGTAGACCGTATAGCTGGTGCCCGCTGCGTTGGCTGGGAAATAGGCGAAGGTCGCTCCCTTGTAGCCCTCCTCTGGCGCAGTCAAGAACAGGGTGGCATGACCTCCGCCCCTCTCCGTGGCCTCTCTCACACCGCTGATGTAGGCCTTCTCGCCGTTGATGATCCAGCTATCGCCGGTGTCCTTGGTGGCGACGGTCTTGGTGTTGGCCAGGTCAGAACCTCCTCCGGGCTCAGTGGTGTTGATGCCCATGAACCACTCGCCGGAGGCCACCTTGGGCAGTATCTCTTCCTTCGCTTCCTCGGTGGCATAATCGACGAGAAGGATCGACCAGCCGATGCAGAGCAGCGTGTACACGGGAAGAGACATGCTCAGTTCGCCTCGAGCCAGCTCGTGGATGGTGGTCACCGCGTACTGCATTTCCTCGCCGGGCACAGCGCAACCGCCATACTCCTCAGGAATGGTAATACCAAAAATACCCAAATCGGCCATCTTGTCAATGACCTCATCGGGTATTCGGTGCCATTCCTCGTCTATCTTCCTGGCGATGGGCTCTAGCTCCTGCTCGGCAAACTCCCTCACCGTCTGCTTCCAGAGCTCCTGCTCAGGAGACATTGTGAAATCCATTAGACACTACCTCCTTCATTCTGTAATCCTATCTTGTCAAACACCGCAAAATTATACTATACGTGTTGATACATGTCAAAAACCGTAGGTCAACAGCGACCGCAGAGTACCACGGGTCTTGAGCGAGTGCACAACCCAGAGTGCTTCATACAAACTCTGGATGCAGGGCATCACGGATGGTACCACCTGTGTCACAGAACCTCGCGCACCGGGCGGCGATCCGCCATATCAAGAATTCTATTCCCTCGTCCAGCAGCGCATGCGATGTTAGGCTTGGCTTCCCTTCCAGGATGCACGGCGTTGCACCCGTTTTCCACCCCATGATACAAGCACAAGGTCAAAACTAGGTCTTAGTGTGGTCCTAATCTGGTCTAAGCTGAGGCAGGAGGCTTCGCTTTGCCCACGTTGCCCAACCCCTACACCCCCTTGGCAGTGGAACTCTCCTAACTCACCAGGAACTGGCGTGCTCTTGGATACACCATAGCTCCAGCCACCACCACCTCCACGCTCGTCATGCACCTAGCAGTCGAACCGGCAGGCTGTCTATGCATCTCTACGACTAGAGGGGTTGGCTGGAAGGCTTGCTGTCGGGCTGGCCCGGTGGTATAATCCCCCTGCGCTCCAAGTCCTAGGATTCACAAACGAGCCTGTATCTGAGGCTAAATGAAAGTCGCCTGGTTTGGACATAAGGCCAGAAAGCGCGGCAACGGCCTGGTCAGGTACTCAACGGAAATGCGGCATGGACTGGAGGCTCGTGGCACCGAGGTGGTCCTCTTCGTCCACGACTCCAGTGATGAAGGGACACAAGCGGACCCCGGTCAGACTAGACTTAGGTCGCTGAGGCTCTGGGATCATGACTTGATCTCCTCGCCGCGCGCGAAAGAGCTCATAGAAACGGTGCTGGTGACCGAAGGGGTGAACGTTGCGCACGTTTCCATCTCGTTTTCAAATCTGGACTTCAGTCTGCCGCAACTATGTCACAGCTTGAGCATTCCCATTGTAGCTACGTTCCACGCACCGTATGACCGTCGCCTCAGCCTGTGGGGCGTCGGCTCCCGCCTCTTCTATCGTCTGTGGTCAAAGGCCTTGGCCAGGTATGACGCGGTGGTGATATTCTCCCAGGTACAGAGGGGCATCCTGGCACAGTATGGAGTGCCTGCCGAGCGCATCCATGTTATCCCCAACGGCGTGGACACAGATTTGTACCATCCCGGGCCCTCAGACTACAAAGGGGAGGTGGAAGCCGAAGTCCTGGTGGTCTATTGCGGGCGTCTCGATCCCGAAAAGAACGTGGC
>CAZNMJ010000149.1:0-8303 GCA_964573815.1 uncultured Anaerolineales bacterium | reverse complement strand
TCTCCGCCTCAGCACTCAGCACAACGTAGCCGTTCTCTCCTCCCTCTCTGGTGCCCAGCCAAGGCATTTGAGGGTGAAAAGGCAGCCATGAGCGCGCTCAGCGGCGGACAGGTCAGCGCCGGGGACGTCATAGTGATTCGCTATGAAGGGCCCCGCGGCGGGCCAGGCATGCCCGAGATGCTGATGCCGACGGCAACACTGGTGGGGCTGGGCCTGGGCGAGTCCGTTTCCCTGGTCACTGATGGCAGGTTCTCTGGAGCCACCAAAGGTGCATGCGTGGGACATGTCTCGCCTGAAGCGATGGAGGGGGGACCCATCGCCTTGGTGGCGGATGGCGATCTGATCGAGATAGACATCCCCCAGCGCCGCATCGACTTACTCGTGCCTGCCGACGAGCTTGCCCGCAGGAAGGAAGACTGGGCGCGGCCAGAGCGCGAACTTCGGGGATATCTTCGACTCTACGCGGACAACGTGGGCCCGAGTCACCAGGGCTGCTTGGTGAGACATTAGCGTCAATACAGAGAGGGGTAGTCGCTGTGGAGTGGCCAATTGCTTATCTGCATTACGTACCGGACAGCTCCCGTTTCATAGAGATGATGCGCGGTGCCATGAGAGCCATGGACTGTGCAGGCGTCAAGCCAGGAGAGAACGTGGTCATCTCGACCGACACCAATAAGCTTCGCATCGCCGAAGCGCTCGCCGCAGCGGCCCACGCTGTCGGCGCCGTCCCGACGATCGTCATGATCACACCGCCGGGAGCCCACGGTGCCCAGCCCCCTGCGCCCGTTGTCGGAGCCTGCGCCAGGGCTGACGTCTTCTTTTTACCAACCACGTGGTCGCAGACACATACCGACGCCAGAATCGAGGCCATCAAGAATGGTGCGCGAGGAGCAACCATGTGTGAGGTCACAGAGGACTGCCTCTGCGTGGGGGGCATCATGGCCGACTTCGAGGAGTGCGACAGGGTCGGTAGGAAACTCGGCGCCTTGCTGAGCGAGACGAAAGTGATGCGTCTGACGACAGAGGCGGGCACCGATATCAGTGGTGAAGTGACCGGCCGGCCCGTGCAGTACGAGACAGGGCTGTTCCGCGAACCTCGGAGCTTCGCCGCCTTACCCAACAGTGAGATCAACATCTCGCCCATAGAGGGCACCGCGGAAGGAGTCGTAGTCGCTGATGTGCGCATTATGAGTGTGGGCGTCACCCGCCGCGAGCCGGTCAAGATCATCGTCAAGGGTGGACAAGTGACGGACGTCCAAGGCGGCGTGATGGCCGATGAATTCAAGGAAGTCTTGAAAAGCTTCGGGGATAAGACAGCATACAACGCCGCCGAATTCGGTATCGGTCTGAATCCCGAAGCCCGGCAGTACAGCACGAATCTCGAGGACTTGGGCAGGCTCGGGCACGGACATCTCGGCATAGGCAGCAACTACGCCATCGGTGGAAAGGTCCTGGCACCGTGTCACATTGACACCATCTTCAAGGACGTCACAGTGGAATTCGATGGCAAGGTAGTCTGGGACAAGGGTCGTCTGCTGATTTAGGAGGCAGAATGTCAGAGTATGATATCATAGTGATCGGAGGTGGCCACAATGGTCTTGTCTGCGGCGGTTACCTGGCCAAGGCCGGAGAAAATGTCCTGGTACTGGAGAAACACAGTGTAATAGGCGGCTACATAACCACCGAGGAGGCCATCCCCGAGGCTCCCGGCTTCAGGCTGAACATCGGAGCGGTAGAACACGGATCCATGGTGGATACCCCCATCGTCGACGACCTGGAGTTGGGGAAGTTTGGCCTCGAGCACATCCTCCGGGAGCAGATGTACTTCTTCCCCTTCCTGGACGGGGTGGCCATTCCCATCTACAGGAGCGTGGACAAGACCTGCAAAGCCATCGCTGAGGTCTCCCCAAGGGATGCAGAGGCCTACAGTTCTTTTGTCGACTTCTCGGGAGGCCTCCTCTCACTCCTGGGCTCGGTAAGCTACGGCCCGCCACCGTCCTTCGGGGAGTTGGCTGAAGCCATGACCGGTGTGGCGGGCATAGATGCAGATCGGTTGATCAGAGTGTTGCTGAGCAGCCCGCAGGCGGTGCTGAACGAATGGTTCGAGTCGGATTACGTCAAGACCGCATTGGCTTACTACGGCTCCATCAGCCAGACCGCTCCCTCAACGCTAGGCTCAGGATACGCACCGTGCCTCATTGCTGGAGCCCATTCATCTGGCGCAGCAAGACCCAAGGGCGGCGCAGGCATGCTCATCGGAGCCCTGATCCGCGCCATCGGGCGCCATGGTGGGACGGTTCGAGCGAATGCAGAAGTGGTCAAAATCATCGTTGAAGATAGCAAGGCCCGGGGGGTGGAATTACGTAGCGGGGAACGAATAGAGGCACGGCACGGCGTAGTCTCCTCAATTGACGCCAAACGGGTCTTCCTCGACCTCGTTGATCAAGATCTGCTGGACCCAGGGCTGATCCATCAGATCAAGAACATCACCATAGCCGGAACCAACGTCTCCGAATTCAAGGTAGACTGCGCCCTGAACGAACTCCCGAACTTCCAGAAGTGGGAGAAAGGGCCCGAGTTCACGGTGGGGATGCAGTTACTCTGCCCGAGCATCGAATACTTGGAACGTGAGTTCACGGATATCAAGCGCGGCGAACCCCCCGAGGAACCCGCCATTCTGTGTGCCGTGCCCAGTTCCCTGGATCCCAGCCTGGCGCCTCCGGGAAAGCACACGCTGTGGCTCTCCTGCTTCGCCCCTTATGACCTGAGTGAAGGACGTAGCTGGGACGACATCCGGGACCAGTTTGCCGATCGTGTGATCCACACAGTGGCCCAATACGCACCAAACGTGAAAGGGGCGATCATAGGCCGGGTCATTCACACACCGCTGGACTGGTACCGCCGCACGGGTAGCATCAAAGGTAACCCGAACCACATGGATATGACTTTGGACCAGATGTTTGGCTTCCGCCCCATAGCTGCGATGTCCAAGTACAGAACACCTATCAATAGACTCTACCTCTCGGGGAGCGGCGTCCATCCAGGCGGCGGCCTAAACGGCATTCCTGGGCATAACACCGCGCAGGTCGTCCTGGAGGATCTGGGATACGTGAAGGCTGCGGCCGGTGCCGGACTGGGCAAGAGAGTGGAGAAACTTCGGAACCTATTCCGAGCGTACATGAAGCTGAGGAGATACCTATAGGTAGATGAGAATTCTCATAGAGAACTGCACTATTCTGGACGAGAACTCGGCGCACAGCATCGCAGAGAATACGAACATCCTGATTGAGGACAATCGAATCAAGAAGGTCTCTTCGGCTCCGATCGAGCGTGAGGGGATTGGCAAGAGGATCTCGGGCAGGGGTCTGCTCGCGATGCCAGGTCTCATCAACGCCCACGCCCATTCGCCCGAGAACTACCTCAAGGGAATGGCGGAGAAGGTCCCACTAGAACTGTGGCTCTTCGATTTCTTCTCCTCAGGGGTCAAGTTCTCGCCTCGTGAGGCCTATGTTGGCGCGATGCTGGGCGCCATCGAGATGCTGAAGACGGGAACCACCGCGGTGTTGGACCACTTCTGGGTCAACGGTGGGATGACGGTGGAAGACCTCGATGCTGTGATGAAAGCCTACCGTGATGTGGGCATAAGGGCTGCTGTGGCGCCGCTGGTGGAGGATAGGCGCCCTGAACTGGAGGCCGTCATCCAGCGGGATGCCGAGCTATTGGCCCTCTTCGGTGACCTCGAATCGGCGCTCGACGTCCCTGACTACTTGGAGACGCTGGAGAGCTTCTTCGAGAAATGGCACTTATCCGAAAACGGCAGACTGCGCTGCCTGGCTGGGCCATCTGGCTTGCAGTGGTGTTCCGATGAAGTACTGGCGGGTTCCGCCGAGATCGCTGCCAGCTACGACAGCGGCCTGCACATGCACGCTGACGAAACCAAGTCGCAGGCCCTCCTCTGCCGCGAGATGTACGGACGTTCCTGCATCACCGTTCTACAGGAGATGCAGTTGCTGAACCGGTACGCATCCCTGGCCCACTGTGTTTGGGTGGACGATACCGACATGGACACCCTGCGGGACACAGGCACCACGGTCGTGCATAATCCCTCCAGCAATCTCAAGCTGGGGAGTGGATTTGCGCCTATTCCCTCCATGAAAGAGAGAGGAATCAATGTCGCCCTGGGTGCGGACGGCCCGGCCAGCAGCGACAACCAGGTTCTGTTCGACGTGATGAAGTTGGCCGCACTCATCCACAGTGGCCGAGAGGTCGATCATCGTCGATGGCTGTCGGCGAGGGATGTCGTCACCATGGCCACAACAGGCGGTGCAGCGGCGCTGGGCATGGGAGGTGAGCTGGGGGAACTGAAACCAGGCTTGCTGGCAGACCTCACCCTGCTGAGGCTGGATTCCTCGTACTTCACCCCACTCAATGACTCCTACCGACAGTTGGTCTACTCCGAAACCGGAGCCTCAGTGGAAACAGTCATCGTGGATGGCCGAGTCGTGGTCGAGAATGGCCGACTGGTTACTGTCGATGAGGATGACCTACTGACTGAGGCAAGCGAACTGTGGGACAGGGTACGACAGAGAATCCCTCCCTTGAGCGAAAAAGACCAAGCGCTGTTCCGCAGCATGGAGATCTACCAGCGCGAGCAATCGGCCAAGGACTTTCACCCATCGCGCCACTAGAACGAGGAGAAGGTATGTCAGAACTTGACCCCGGACCGCTACTGGAGATGCTGACCGCATACCAGTCCTCGATGATCCTTATGGCCGGCAGCGAACTGGGCATCTTCGACGCGTTACGCGGGGGTAGCCTCACCGCAGCGGAAGTCGCCTCGCGTTTGGCGACTGCGCCTCGGACGACCGAGATGCTGCTGAACGCAAGTGTTGCCGTCGGACTGCTACGTAAGACGGGCCAGACGTTTGAGAACAGCCCCCTTGCCCAGGCCTTCTTAGTACGCCGGAACCCGGACTACCTCGGACGGGTGGTGGCCAAGGAGCAGGAGTTCTACGATCCCTGGGGGAGGCTGGCCGAATCCGTTCGCCAAGACAAAGCCCAGTTGCCGCCGATGCTGGAGCGCCTCAGGGGCGATCCTAACACAGCTCAGAACTTCCTGCTCGCCCTCCATGATTTGGCCCTCCTCTTCGGCACGAGCCTGCCTGATGTCGTGGAGCTAGAGGGTCGAAACAAGCTGCTGGATGTGGGCGGAGGAGTCGGCACCTACTCCGTTTTGCTCGCTCAGAGATACCCAGAGTTGCAGGCGGTAGTTCTGGACTTGCCACCGGTACGCAAGCTGGCCGAGGAGATGATCGCCAGTTATGGCTTGAGCGACCGCATCTCCTTCCAGGGCGGCGACTACGAGGCCTCTAGCCTGGGCGAAGGCTATGATGTGATCCTCCTGGCCAGTGTCTTGCACGACAACCCCGTACCCGCGTGCAAGGAACTCCTGTTCAAGTCTCACGATGCACTCG
This sequence comes from uncultured Anaerolineales bacterium, assembly GCA_964573815.1. Classification (GTDB taxonomy): domain Bacteria; phylum Chloroflexota; class Anaerolineae; order UBA7937; family B3-Chlor; genus CAYGAW01. The sequence goes on along the minus strand of CAZNMJ010000149.1, from coordinate 2,829 downwards.
TCGATGAAGGACTGGTGGTCATCAACGAGTTCTTCCTAGACGAAGACAAGACTGGCCCACCCGTAGGAGCCATCTTCTCGCTGATCATGCTCTTGGAGAATCAAGGCGCAGCAGCATACTCCGCAGAAGAGATCAAGGAATGGCTCCTGGAGGCCGGCTTTCAGGATCCCGTCGCACAGCGGCTCCCAGAACCAAGCCCCATTGTCGTGATCACCGGTCGGAAGGCATGAGCCCATGAGAGCCAAGAGGATAGACCTGGCCACCGGTATCGCCGAGAAAGTGGTAGTATCGGAGGAAACCCAACTGCAGTACGTTGGAGGGCTTGGCCTGGCGGCGAAGCTGATGCTCGACATCCACCAAGATGGTTGCGAACCCCTCCACGAGTCCGGTCCTCTGATCGTCGCCGTCGGTCCCCTGAATGCGACAGGTATGCCTGGGGCCAACCGTGTGGTTTTCTACGGTCACTCTCCATTGACGGGCCTGATGGCGGGCACCTGGATGGGCGGCCGGTTTGGGAACGCCTTGGCACGGACAGGCACTCTGGCCTACGTCCTACGTGGCAAAGCATCTCGGCCCTCCGTTCTACTCGTGGAAGACGACAGTGTGGAGATCGTCCCCAGGGGAGATCTGTGGGGTCTGAAGGTATCAGAGGCCAGGGCACTGCTGCGCGCCGACTATCCTGGGCACCAAGTGGCGCTTATAGGACCGGCGGGCGAAAACGGAGTCTCCATGGCTTGTGTGCGCGGCGATGAGGGCCACTCGGCCGGGCGCTGCGGTCTTGGGGCGGTGATGGGCAGCAAGAATCTCAAGGCGCTGGTGGTGCGTGGCACAGCCCGGCCGCAGATCGCTAGACCGGATGACTTTGCCAGCGTTGTCAAGGACGCTGTCGAAGCTATCAAGGCCAACGAGGAGCTGATGGAGCGTCATGGCCGGCTGGGCACGGTGGAACTGGTGGAGCCGGTCAACGAGTTCCGCGGCTGGCCGACAGCCAATCATCAGCGGAGATATTTCGAGGACGGAGACAAGCTATACGGCGGGCGAATCCTGGAGGAATACGTCACCAGGAGCACAACTTGCCCCCATTGTCCTGTTCGTTGCCGCAAACATGTAACGATAGATGGCGTGGAGCTGGAGGCGCCAGAGTACGAATCGGTGTGGGCCTTTGGCCCGGAGAACATGGTCGATGACTACGCCACGATCACCAAGGCCAACGAACTGTGCAATGATTATGGCTTGGACACCATCTCCACCGGTAACGTCATCGGCTTCTACCGAGAGTACCTGGACGGCTTCGACTCCCCTGAGCTTGTGCTGCCCTTGATAGAGAAGATTGCCCGTCGGGAGGAGGAAGGCGATCTGCTCGCACAGGGCGTGCGCACCGCCCAAGAGCGTCTGGGAGTGGACCTCGGCATGCACGTGAAGGGCCTTGAGTTGTCGGCCTACGACCCAAGAGCTTTCCTGGGCATGGCCCTATCCTACTCGACCAACAACCGGGGCGGATGCCACGCTCGCGCCTGGACTGTGAGGCCCGAGGTGTATGGCACGGAGTTCTCGGCTGAGCAGCTGGCGACCATGGTGAAGGAGCGCCAGGACTCGGGGAGCGTGCGGGACTCACTCATCATGTGCGTCTTCTTGCACGCCACTTTCGGATACAAGGTCTACGCCCCAGCATTGGCATGCGTCACGGGGATACCTTACACCGTGTCCTCGTTGAAAGAAGCAGGGGAGCGGATCTTTCAACTGGAGAGACTGATGAATGTTGGTCTCGGCGTGTCTTCCAAGCAAGACGTACTCCCCCAGCGAATCGTCAGCGGGATGGATGATCCAGTGAAGCATTCCGAGAGCAGGAGAGTGTACTACCGGCTGAGAAACTGGACCCAGGATGGCGTACCCCGAGAGGAGACTCTCACGGCGCTTGGATTGCCGCCGCGGGAGTGAGAGGAGCGAGCAGATGCCGCGACAGGATCTCAGAGACTTGGTTGCGGAGCTAATCCAGAGGGGAGACCTGATCGAGATCTCGCAACCCGTCAGTGTAGCCCACGAACTAGCCAACGTTGCCCACGCCATGGAGGAGGAGAGGGGCGCTGCGACTCTCTTCCGCAACTTGGATGGGTACCCCGGCGTATCTGTCCTGAGCGGTGTGGCTTCCACCTATGAGAGAGTTGCCTTTGCCGTCGGCGTGGATCTGTCACGGCTCAAGGAGAGGCTGATGGAGGCGCTAGCCAAACCTGTGCCCCCCTCTCAAAACGACAAGGACGTCATGGAGCGGATCACTGCCTCAGGAGCCGATGTGAATCTGATGCTGATCCCCATCCCCATCCACGCACCCAAAGATGCCGGGCCCTACATCACCGCTGGCATTGTCGCGGCCCGTGATCCTGAGACCGGGCGCATGAACTACTCCTACCACCGTATGCTGCGCCTCGACGCCACTCGTCTCAGCATCATGATCAACCCCGGCAGGCATCTAGACGACTACCGGCGAGCGGTCGAGAAGCAAGGTACCAGCATGGCTGTCGCCGTCATCGTCGGAGTCCATCCGGCGGTGATGCTGGCCGCGGCGATGCGCTATCCCGGCGATGAGTTGGAGATTGCGGGCAGCCTCATAGGCGAGCCCATAGAGACGATACGCTGCCAGGACACCGACCTGGCTGTACCCGTCTTCAGCGAATACATCCTGGAGGGCGTCATTGATCCTTCCCAGCGGGTGGAAGAGGGGCCAATGGGCGAATTCACCGGGCTCTATGGCGCCAAGTCGAACGAGTTCGTTCTCAAGATCACCAAGATCCGGCAGCGCCTGGACCCGATCTACCAGACCATCCTGCCCGC
>CAZNMJ010000148.1:1287-8386 GCA_964573815.1 uncultured Anaerolineales bacterium | reverse complement strand
ATGGTACCAAGGGAGCATTGCGTTTGCGGCGCGGATTCTGTATAATATAGTTGTAAGACTCTACGATGCTCCAAGTGATCCCCTGGAGAGGAGGGCCTAATGCCCGACAACCTGCGAAGATTTAGCAAGAGAGCTCGGCGTTGCCTGGCCTATGCTCAGGACGAGGCCAAACGCTTGAATCATCCCTATATTGGGACGGAGCACTTGCTGCTGGGCTTGGTGCGAGAGGAGAACAGTGTGGCGGCCAGGGTTCTCCGTGGCCTGGGGGTCGAGGCTGACAGGGTGAGGCGGGCCGTGGAGGAGATCATCGGGCGCGGAGAGCACAAGGTAGTGGGCAGGATCGGTCTGAGCCCCCGCACCAAGCGCATCATGCAGCTCGCTGTGGGCCAAGCGCGGAGCATGGGCAACAACTATATCGGCACCGAGCATCTCCTGCTTGGTCTCGTGGAGGAGGGAGAGGGGGTGGCCGTCGACGTTCTCAAGAGCCTGGGTGTGACCTTGGAGAAGGTGCGGAGCCAGACGGACCACCTGGTGGCACAGGGGCGGGAGGAGGCAGGGGAAGCAGCCAAGAAGAAAGGGAAGGACACTCCTCTGATAGACCAGTTGGGGATAGACCTGACGGTACAGGCAGCGGAGGGGAAGCTGGACCCGGTGGTGGGCCGGGAGGTGGAGATACAGCGCGTTGTGCAGATCCTGTCGCGGCGCACCAAGAACAACCCCGCTCTCATAGGTGAGTCAGGGGTGGGCAAGACCGCCATTGTCGAGGGGCTGGCCCAGCTCATATCCGCGAATACAGTCCCCGAGAATCTACTGGGCAAGCGGATGGTGATGCTGGACGTGGGTTCCCTTGTTGCCGGTACTATCTACCGGGGGCAATTCGAAGAACGATTGAAGAAAGTAATCGAGGAAATACGGGACAGTGAGGCCATTCTCTTCATAGACGAGGTGCACATGCTGGTGGGCGCGGGTTCAGCCGGCAGTTCGGTGGACGCAGCCAACATCCTCAAGCCGGCTCTGGCCCGCGGCGAACTTCAGTGTATCGGGGCCACGACCCTCGATGAGTATCGGAAGTACATCGAGGGCGATGCGTCACTGGAGCGGCGCTTCCAGCCAATCTTCGTAGAAGAGCCCACTGTCGAGGAAACCATCGAGATCCTCAGAGGTATCAAGGACCGGTACGAGGCGCATCACCGGCTCCATATCACCGACGAGGCGCTGCGGACGGCTGCCTATCTTGCCTCGCGATACGTCACTGACCGGTATTTGCCTGACAAGGCCATCGACTTGATGGATGAGGCTGCTTCCCGCGTGAGGATGTACAAGATACCTCACACTATTGGCTTGAAAGACTCCCTCAACGATCTGGAGTCGATTCGGGAGGAGAAGGAACGGGCCTTCGAGGAGGATCGTATAGACGCGGCCGTTGCGCTAAGAGAGCAGGAAGTCGAACTCGAGTCCGAGATAAGCCAGATGCGGCTGGGGTGGGATGGCGGCGCCGAGGGTACTGCGCTGCAGGTCACCAAGGAAGACATAGCCGAGGTGGTCTCCATGTGGACCGGCATCCCCGTCACGCGCATCGCCAGCAGCGAGCAAGAGAGGCTGCTGCACATAGAAGAAGAGATACACCGTCGCATCGTAGGCCAGGACGAGGCGATCAGTACCATCGCCAAGGCGGTGCGGCGGGCGCGAGCTGGTCTCAAAGACCCCAGGCGTCCCATCGGGTCCTTCATCTTCCTGGGTCCCACGGGTGTGGGCAAGACCGAGTCGGCGAAGGCGTTGGCGGAATTCATGTTCGGCAGCGAGGATGCGCTCGTCAAGCTCGATATGTCCGAGTTCATGGAGCGGCACACCGTGGCTCGTTTGGTCGGTGCCCCTCCGGGCTATGTGGGATACGACGACGGCGGGCAGTTGACCGAGGCGGTGCGGCGGCGTCCATACTCGGTGATCCTCTTCGACGAGATAGAGAAGGCGCACCCTGAGGCCTTCAACATGCTGCTACAGATCCTGGAGGACGGCCACCTATCCGATGCCAAGGGGCGTCGGGTGGATTTCCGCAACACCATCATTCTGATGACCTCCAACGTGGCGGCGGAACACCTGATGCGAGAGATGTCCGTGGGGTTCAAGCTGGCCAAGGATGAGGCCAAGAACGCCGAAGAAGAGTATCAGAAGATGAAGGACAAAGTCCTCGACCAACTGAAGAAGACTTTCCGTCCAGAGTTCCTCAACCGCATAGATGCCATCGTCGTGTTCCGCGCCTTAACCAAGGAACAGATAAGACAGATTGTGGAGTTGATGTTGAGCCAGGTGCAGGAGCGCCTCGACGAGCATGAGGTGACCCTGGAGGCTACGGACGAGGCCAAGGAACTCCTGGCCCACGAAGGATACGATCCTCACTTCGGTGCTCGTCCCTTGCGTCGCGTGATTCAGACGCTGATCGAAGATCCGCTCTCGGAAGCCATCCTCGGGGGCGAGTTCGAAGCGGGGGACACAGTCCTCCTGGAGGTTGAGGACGACGAGCTCAAACTGCGCAGTGAGGAGTTGGTGGAAGCGGGCAGCTAGTGGCGACACATAGACGTCCATCGAAGGGTTAGGTTCCAGTCTATGGCTAAGGGCCGCGCCAAGGCTATCTACGTGTGTCAGCAGTGCGGGGCTCAATCTCTGAAGTGGGTGGGACGTTGCCCTGATTGCGGTGAATGGAATAGCATGGTGGAGACGGTGGAGAGCCGGGATGTCTCTTCACCGTCTTCTGTTGTGCCACGAAGCAAGCCGCAGCGTCTGGCTGAGATACCAGTCGAGGGCTTCCAGCGCATAGCGGTGCCCGTGAGCGAGTTCAGCCGCGCGCTGGGCGGAGGAATCGTCCCGGGCTCCATGGTGCTCATTGCGGGCGATCCAGGCATCGGGAAATCCACTCTGCTCCTCCAGGTCACGGCGCTGGTCAGCGAGTCCCTGGGCAAGGTGCTGTATGTCTCCGGGGAGGAATCGGCCCCTCAGATCAAGAGCCGGGCGGAGCGCCTGGGAATCTCCCCAGATGGCCTCTATCTCTTGACCGAGACCGACATGGACGTGATCATGGATCACATCCATGAACTGGCGCCTGAGTTGGTGGTGGTGGATTCCATTCAGACGGTCTACGTACCTGATCTGACCTCCTCTGCGGGCAATATCAGCCAGGTTCGGGAATCCGCTTCGCGCCTGGCGCACCTTGCCAAGGGTGAGGGCGTTCCCGTGTTCATCGTGGGCCATGTGACCAAGGAGGGGGCCATCGCTGGCCCCCGCGTGCTCGAGCACATGGTGGACACGGTCCTGTACTTGGAGGGAGAACGGTTTCACTCCTATCGCCTGTTGCGATGCGTCAAGAACCGCTTCGGCTCCACCGATGAGGTAGGGGTCTTTGAGATGAGCGGCCAGGGGATGCTGGAGGTGTCCAACCCGTCTGAGGCTTTTCTCTCAGAACGCTCGGGAGGCACGGGGTCGGCCATCGCCGTGACTCTGGAAGGAACCCGGCCCCTGCTGGTGGAGATACAGGCCCTCACGAGCACTACGAGCTTCGGCCTGCCACGGCGGACGGCCAATGGCATAGACTTCAACCGCTTGCTTCTGCTGGTGGCGGTGTTGAGCAAGCGTATGGGCATGCGCCTCCACGATCAGGACGTGTTCGTGAACGTGGTAGGGGGCTTGAGGATCAGGGAGCCTGCCGTGGACTTAAGCGTCGCCGTGGCTATCGCGTCCAGCGTTCGTGACAAGCCCGTGGCTGACGATTTGGCTATTGTGGGCGAGATAGGGCTATCCGGAGAGCTGCGGTCCATATCCCAAGCGCCTAGGAGGCTCAGCGAGGCGACCAGGCTCGGCTTCAAGAGGTGTCTGTTGCCTCAGTCGGTCCGCCTTCCCCGTGAGAGATCTTCCGACGTGGAGTTGATAAGGGCCCGCTCGCTTGGTCAGGCGCTGGATGTGGCACTGGGCAAGTGACTCCGGATGCTCCGCTGATCTCACGAGCTGATGGGATTGTCAAAGCTGCTAGGCCCCGCTTCCGGGCCACCCTTTCCAACGAGGCAGTCTGATATCAAGCCCACGAAGTCGAGCACTTCCCAACCATCACACTCCTGGGCCAGCAACTCGAGTCTTCGCGCCATTTGGTCCAATGAGGCGTCTGTGAGGTCTCGACAGCATCCTCGAAAGACCCCATCGCAGCGGAAGTAGTTGAATACGAACCTGTGGTCGCATGGGTGACTCGTGCACTCCGCTGCGAAAGCCCTCAAGAAGTCATCAGCGAAACCCCGAGCGAAAGTGCAGAATGTTGCTTGACGCTCTATGCTCTTGTTCCAGCTTGTGTCGATGCCAATCCCATGCAGGTATTGAACCAGGTGCATCAGCTCGTGGGCGGTGATGGAACGGATGCGCCACCGGGATGATTTCTGGAGATCCTCCTCTCGCACGATGATGTGTAAGACAGGCTTGTGCTGCGCAAACCAGCCCTGTTTGCGCAATGCCAGGTGGACCTTCCCTTTCAGTTCGGGATAGGCCTGGAGAACTGGCTCGAAATACTCCGTTGCGTATTCCCGGAGCTTGTCAGCTCTGTCCTTCCTCATGCGGGGGCACAAGAGGTACCAGTCACTGCCCTCGGCCGTCCGCTTCGCTGAATGCACCATAGCTTCGAGGAGTTCGAACTGCTCCATAGGTGGCGTTGCGTCACCGCCCTACGTGCGGCGCTTGAGTACGCGGAGCGCCCGCAGGGTCACCCATTTGCTGGGCTTACCCTTCTCTTCGATGTCCACCCAGGTCTTGCCATTGTAGGTGTACTCCATCTTCCAGCGGCCCTGCTCATCCTGCTTGCCCAGCACCAGATCTATGGCGTTTGCTAGACGCGGATCGGGGCCGTACCCGAAGCTGGTGAGCACTTCGAGGTTTTGCAGGACATCGGTGACGTAGAAGATGGGGAAGCCAAACCTGAACCAGCTGCGGCTGGGCTTGGTACTGTAGCCCATGGGATAGTCGGCTACGGCGGGGTCTCGGCTCAGGAGGAACTCGAGACCCGTCTCCATGGCTTTCGTGATCAAGGGGGTGTGGGCGCTCTCAGGGAGCTTGCTCAAGGCGAGCATGGCCTTGACCGCCCCCCAGGCGCAGGGCTTGCGGTCGTTGGCGGAGCAGCAGAAGCCAGGTCCGCAGGTGCCTGACTTGAGGTAGCGCAATGGCGCGTCCTTCTCCTCCGTGGGCGCGATGCCCTCGCCGGTGACGGCTCTGGCCAGCCATTCGAGGGCGCCGTGCAATCGCTCGTCTCCCAGCCAGCCGAGGTCCAGCAGCGCCGTGCTGAGGTTTCCCATGAGGCAAAGGATGGCACCTCCTTGCGTGGCGGAGGCGGAGAAGGCGCCGTTCTTGTCGATAGCATGTTCTAGCAGGTACTCGCACGCCTTCTGTATACCCGGATCGCTGCCATCCGCCCCCAGCTGAGCGAGCATGCTCACCGACCAGACTATGCTGCGGTACTTGGGACGGTAGCCTGGCCCTGGCTCCACCCAGTAGCCCTCCGGGTCTTGGGCCTCGAGGATGGTGGGCACCGGTCCAGTCGTCATCACTGAGCGGCGCGCTTCCTGCACCTCCTGGTCGTCGAGGGCGCGGTCCACGAGGTCGGTCAGAGCGAAATACCTGACCCCGGGGTTCTTGGGATCCGGCTCCAGTATCCATGGCAGCGGATCGTCATTCAGCCCTTTCGTCCATTCTTGCATCGTACTCCCCTCCTTACGTGTTCAACGGGAATGACGGCTCCTCGTGAACGCAAGAGAATCAGCGCAACTCTTGCAGATGCCGGGTAGCTGTCTAGTTGCCGCGACTCAACTCCAGCATCCGCTCGTATGCGGCGATCACTTCCTCATCGCGACCGGCCAGGCGATAGGCATCAGCGAGCTTCAGATAATAGGGCGCGAAAGTCGGCGCCAGCCTTATCCCTTCCTCGAACTCCCTTATGGCCTCAGGCAGTTGGTCCAGTGCCTGATATACCTCGCCCAGAAGAACATGGTAGATTGCCTCATCCTCTTCCAGCCGGACCGCCTCTTGCGCCTCGGTCAGCGCCTGATCGAGCAGCCCCTGATGCCGATAGGTGTCGGCCAGCATGGCATGATAGAGGGGATCGTCCGGCCGGAGTTGCACCGCCGTCCGATACTCGACCATGGCTTCGGCCAATCGGCCTTGGGCTCTATAGATGCTGGCACGTCGCGAGTAGGCCACCATGTACGACGGGTTAAGACGTGTGATCTCGTCGTACTGGGCCAGCGCATCGTCGAACCGGTCAGCGGCCCGGTAGGCGTCTCCCAGACGCAAACGATAATCCACATCGTTTGGATCCAGGCTCACCGCCAAAGCGAACTCGCCAATGGCCACGTCCACGTCGCCTTCAACCGCGTGCATGCTTCCCAGGAGAAAGTGATAGTAGCTCTTTTCGATCAAGCCCGTCTCCAAGAGCTCTCCGTACAGCGTCACCGTTTCTTCCACCTCTCCCCGCCCCAGATAGACGAGGGCCAACCCCTCGTATGGTCCGAGGAAATTTGGATCGTCCGCTATCGCTGCCTCGTAGTGGAAAATAGCCTCATCATCACTCCCGTAGAAGCGGTACAACTCCCCCAGCGTGAACTCGGAGCGCGTCTTGCCAGGATAGAGCTCCTCAGCCTGGCTCACCAGCAAGGATCCCAACCCAACAATCTGCTCATCGGTGGGCAAAGAATCTAGCGGCAGCGCTGGCAAGACGCCCACATCGGACGTCATGAAAGGAGCCAGCAGGTGAGTCTCCACCGCACTGTTTCTGGTGTGACCCTTGAAGATTACGGGCGGCAGGAAGATGTAGTTCTCCAACTCTTCGGCCAGCGGCTCCCCTGGCCTGAGATACCGGTAGTTGGGGTTGGGGTCCAAGAGCCAAGCCTGGTCATAAGGAGAGGCCAGTTCAGGGAGCCTGTGCCAATGTTCCAGGCTGACTCTGACCGGACAGGGGCAGGGGGCCAGATACTCCACTTCACTGGCGTCATACTCATAGTAAAGGAGCCGTTGAGCATGAGCCTCCGCCGGGGTTATCACCACGTCGCCAGGACTGACCACGCTTTGCAGAAAGGAA
>CAZNMJ010000148.1:0-1187 GCA_964573815.1 uncultured Anaerolineales bacterium | reverse complement strand
TACCTCAAGCGGAAGTTATGTCCCGCAGGCACCAGGAAGACGATGAGGAAGGGCAGGGTGATCCACAAGACGGCAAGTACCAGTTGCTGACGCAGCCGACGAGCGAGGAAATACAGGCCCAGGCCCAGAGCGGCCAGATAGCACAAGAGGGCCAGGCCAGGCCCTGCCCCCAGAAGCTGCACGATACCAGCCAGATAGCTCGGACTTGTTTTGTCAATTGTGGTGGGAGTGTCGCCTCCCAAACCCCTGCTGCTGAGGAGACCGCTCACAGTGAAGGGCAGCATGGGCAGATATAGGAAGGCTATCACGAGGGCGCACACCACCAAGGAAAAGAAGGGTTCCTCTTTCCACGACGATTCATCCCTTGCGTCAACCTCCGTATCACGACTCCGGAGGTGTCTCGTTACGAAATGCGTCAGAGCGAAGACTGCCTCCGCCGCCAGGAAGAGGAACGCGAAGAGGTGCGTATACACGGCCAAAGTGGAGCTGATGACGAAACCAACCCAGGAGAGCAGGTCGTTCCGCCGCAGTCCGAGCCAGAAGAAGTACAGGGAGAGGGTAGCCAGCAGCAACAGCAAAGCATAGTATCGCGCCTCCTGGGAGTAGCGGATACCAAAGGTAGAGATGGTCATCAAGAAAGCGCCTACCAGCCCCTCTCGAGGGCCCAGAAGCGCTTTGCCCAGTATATAGGTGACGGCGATGGCCAGCAGACCGTAGAATACTGAAGGTAAACGCAGCAGGAACTCGCTCTCGCTCACCTGCCTGAGGAGATAGGTAGTTATGAAGTACAACGGCGGGGCGGGGATAGCCGGCACCTCCAGAGGGCCCTGTGCGACCTCCAGCAGGGAGTTGTCCGGGGCGCTGTAGAGTGCCGTGCCGAGCTCGTCATACCACAGGCTCTTGCTGTCCAGTTGGAAGAGGCGCAGTGCGGTGCCCAACAGAAGGAAGAGAATCAGCAATGCCCAGACGAGCCACCTCTCACCCCACGCCGATGAGGGTGCTTTCTTGGAGGGTGCCTTTGATGCGCGCTGCCGCCCCTTGGAGCTGAGCTGGCTGTCAGAAGGTCGCTTCATGGTTTGTCTTTCTTCAACGCTGGCTGGAGATTGCATTCCACGGCAGGCCGGGGTTGTCTGAATCCTGCTCCAGGAAGCACGGTAGCGGATCGTCGTTGAGGAGTTTCATGCATT
>CAZNMJ010000147.1:0-8593 GCA_964573815.1 uncultured Anaerolineales bacterium | reverse complement strand
GAGATAAGCTTTGCCAGACGTCGTGATGCAGCGCTGACCTCCACGCAGTGACCATGCCAGGATGCGCTGCCTGAGGTACGCTTCTTCAGCACAGAGAGGGCGTCGTCTACGTTCATGGTAGCTCAGCAAGGGACTGTCGTCTGCGGGCTTTGTCGGAACGTCCGATCTACTCCCGCATTGGCCCGGAGAGGCCCTTATGCGGTACAGGGGATTATAGCACGGAATGGCGGTTTCCCCAAGGACTATCCTCGTCTGGCCAAGAGGACCAGTACTACCAGAGCAACGATTCCCATGCCCACCAAGACCAGGAGCTTGTAGAATCCGGAGGGCAGGATGAGGGCCAAGGTGCCGAAGGCAGCGCACAGAGCGTAGAACAGGAGCACCACGCGGCGCTGGGAGAAACCTAGGTCGAGCAAGCGGTGGTGCAGGTGGCCACGGTCCCCCAAGAACGGGGAGCGGCCCAGACGCAAGCGGTTGATGATCTGCCAGGCCACGTCCAGTATAGGGATCCCCAGCACGAGTAGGGCGGTCGCCATCTTCGCCCCGCCGATGATAGCCAGGCTACCCAGGGCGAAGCCCAAGAAGAGTGCCCCCGATGTCCCCATGAAGATCTTGGCTGGATAGAAATTGAAGGGCAGGAAGCCCAGGACACAGCCGGCCAGGGCCAGAGGTAGCAGGGCAATGCTGTATTGACCCAGGCGGTAGCTATGGGCGAAGAGCAGCACCGAAGCGATGACGGTCACGCCCCCCGCCAATCCATCCAGGCCGTCCAGCCAGTTCACAGTGTTCATCATGCCCATGAGCCAGAAAAGGGTGAAGGCCACGGCGACGGGCGTGGAGAAGACGATCATGCCGCCAAAGGGGTTTGCTATCTCCACGATAATGATGCCCGAGTAGATTGCGACTCCAGCGGCCAGGAGCTGGACGATGAACTGGGGGAGCGGCCGTAGCTCCTTCTTGTCGTCATACACGCCCAGGCCGAAGACCATGGCCGAGCCGAGGATCAGCCCGGCCAAACGCTGCAGTTCCAGAGGGTCTTGCCGCTCTACGGGTAACAGGAGACTGAAGCCGACGGCAGCCAAGAAGGGGAAGAAGAGGGCTACACCACCAAGGCGCGGTACTGGTAGTTGGTGAACGTGCTTCGGCTCACGGGGCACATCTACGACACCGAAACGCCGGGCCAGGCGGCTCACTATGGGGGTGAGAAGGAGGGAGCCCAGGAAGGCCACAGCGAAGGTGAGCAGGAATACGATCATGACAGGTCCGCGTCCTTGAGAATCTTCTGGAACCGCTCCTGGCCCAGTTGCTTCTTCGCCTCCTCCATATAGTCGAGCGCTACTTGCAGGCGCGGTGAGCCTAGCTCCTCCAGAATGGCGGCTGCCTCTGCCCAGAGGACCACTGCCTCCTCAACCTGCCCTTGAGCCTCGGCTAGGGTTCCCAGCTGTATGAGTGTGACTGAGACGCCGCTCAAGTTACCTGCTGCCTGTGCGATCTGCAAGCTCTGTTCGTAAAGCGCGAGGGCCTCCTCGTGCTCGTCCAGTTCCTGGGCAAGTATGCCAGTTTCGTGCAAGACGCCAGCAAGGCTCTCCCTGTCGTCAAGCTGCGTGAACAACTGCCGGGACCGCTCGAGCAGTTCTCTGGCTTCTTCATACTCTTCTCCATCAAGTGCGGCTCTCCCAAGTGCCCACAGCGCGTTGGCAATCCTACTCTCGTCGGCCAGCTCTTCTGATATTGCCAGGCTTTCGAGCATGATCCGTTGGGCTTTGCGCCAGTGGCCCCTCTCGTGGGCCAGCATGCCGAGTTGGTGCAGGGCGGCAGAAGCACTGTCCCAGTCACCCAGTTCGCGCGAGATGTCCAGCACCCTCTCGTAGGTCTGTTGAGCCTTCCCATACTTGCGTTGAGCGGCATGAATGGCGCCAAGCTGTCCCAGGGTAAATGCGACTCCAGCCCTGTCGCCTAGCTCCTCTGATATCTTGAGACTCTTTTCATAGAGCCTGCGGGCGTTGTGGTACTCACCATGATGGTGAGCCAGGACGCCCAACTGGTGCAGTGACTTGGCAATACCACCCTTGTCGTTCAACTCCTCTGACGTCTTAAGGCTCTGGTGGTGGAGAAGGAGGGCTCGCTCATAGTCACCATTCAGCTGGGCTATTCGGCCCAACTGGTGGAGGGATCCGGCGATGCCAGTCTTGTCACCCAGTTCCTCGCTTAGCCTTAGGGACTCGGAGTAGCGGCGCTCGGCCTCCCGGCGGTCGCCTGTAGCTTGAGCGAGGAACCCAATGCTGTGGAGAGTGGAGGCAACGATCATCTGGTCACCCAAGTCCTCGGCGAGCTCCAACGCCGTCTTCAGACTGCGACGAGCCTCTTCATCCTCGCCCTGATCGGTGTAGATGGCGCCCAGTTGGCCAAGGATCAGAGACACATGTTGTGTGTCGCCCACTAGCTCTGCAAAGTTGAGACTCTCCTCGCAAAGCCCACGGGCTTCCTGGCAGTGACCTTGTAGGTAGGCTATGGTACCCAGTGCGTAGAGGATCGCGACAATCTTCGGCATGTCGTCTAGTTCGCGGGCCATCTCCAGTGCCTGCTGCAACAACCCGCGTGCCCTCGCGTGGTCACCCAGCTCATGGTGGAGCACACCCAACTCATACAGGATGTCGGACTGAGCCGTTCGCTCCCGAGGTCCCTCGCCCAGTTCGCGATATTGCTCGAGCAACCGCTCTAGAACCCGGATACGATGTTCCTGGTCTCCATGGCTACCTTCTACAGACATCCCGCCGTCCCTGGCTCCTTTCTACTCTTCAAGCAGTCTTGTCGCAAAGCAGATAGTTGCCCTGCCCCAGAAAGTCGACCTAGGGCTGAGTGAGCCGACCAACTAGTGTGCCGCTAGGCTAACCCCTGCCAGCCTGACATGATCGCCTAACAAACTGCCCCCGGCATCGAAGACGGGCAACCGGTCTCCTGTATCGGCGTCATACATCCCCACCGCTATGGTGTACGGGCCAGGCGGGGCATCGAGATGCACAGGGATCCTGTACTCATCCGTGATGACCTCGCCCTCAACCCAACCGGTCGTGGGCAGCGTTCCCTGACCTGGCACGCTGTCGTGCTGACCGCGGATATTCCCTTCTTCGTCCAGCAAGTGCACGAAAACCGTGTACGAGGTGTCCACCAGCCCCAGACATTGCCAGTACAAGGTCAGACGGAGTTGTTCATCCGGGCGCACCTCCATGGGCTCCAAATCGTATCCCAGTAGCGTGACGTTCTCGCCTAAACGCAGCTGCAACGGTTGCAGGACGTCGGGCACGGCGAAGGACCGTTCTCTTCCCCGTACCTCTATCTCACCCAAATCCAGTACACTGCTGGTAGGCACGGAGTAGAACAGGCGGGGAAGCGCTTCATCCCCCGCCAGTAGTTGCATCTTGACGCGAAAGCTGCCATCGTTGGCATTGCCCGGTATCAGCAGAGCCTGCCAGTCTCGCACCACCTGCCCCGGCTCCCAGGCGGCAGGAGCATAGCGCCCACCCAGAGGAAGCTCGGCTTCGCCCCACTTCTGTCCAGCCCCGTCCTCCAGCCATAGGACGAGATGGTATTCCTCGTCCAACGCAGTCAAGGTCTGCCATAGGAAGGTCATGGGAATCACATCCCCAGGCCTGAACTCCTCGCCGACCGCGGAGTATCCGAGCAAGCTAAGTCTGCGTGCGAAGTTGGCCCCCACATCGTCTGCCACGTCCCAGGGTCCGACATTGGCCAGGCCGAGGGTAGACCCCAAAGAGACGTTGCCCACGGGCGCGCTAGCCAGAGGAGCCAGGGTCTCGGGGTCGTACATGGTCACGTGGATGCCGTACTCTCCGGGAGGCAGGCCAGCCAGGATCGGCAGGTCGTGGGTATCAATGATCGTCTCCCCGGACCTCCAGGCGTTGGTGCGATATGCATCGCCCACGGGGTAGGCGTCCTGGACGGCACCCAGATGCCCCCGCTCATCCAGAAGGCGGACGGAGACCTTGTAGTCTTCATCAATTGCGCCAATGGCCTGCCAATACAGGGTCACCCTCAGGCGCGGGCCCGAGTTGGTGTCTCGCAGCTCAGCATCGTAGCCGGTCAACAGAATGGACTCGCCGAAAGGCAGGGCCAGCGGATGGGATGGGCCGTCGGTGACGGAGACAGGGCGTTCGCGAACGCGAATCAGAGGTCCAACGGACGAGAGATGATACTCATCCTCGACACCAGGCAGTGGCCGCGTCAAGTACACCGGGCGTCCCGCGTCCATCTGTGCCTTCACCTCGGCTAGCCGCTCATCTTCTCTGTCTGCCGGGATGGTGGTCAATTCAGGGCGCAACCCCTGGGTCGCCTGGAAGTAGTTGAGCAGGGTCATCTCCCCCAGGATGCCTATCACGACAGCGTCTTCCTCGAAAGGCTGGCTTAGCATGTCCTCCCCGTAGTCGTGCACTTCCCAGTGTTGACTTCTGTCGATCTCCCCTCGATTGCTCCGCCACAGGTAGAGGGGCAGCAGAGCGCCCGCCACGAGCAAGGCGAGATAGAGGATGCCTCGTGCGGCAGGAACCCGAAGATGTGAGAACCTGTCTGTCAGAGAGGTAAACGATTCCCACACTCCGGCGAAACCGACGCCTATCCATAGTGCCCAGATAAGGAAAGTGGGGATGAGGAAGACCTCAACGTCGGGAACCTGATAAAGTATGGCGAAGAGGGCGACGGAAGCAAAGGAAAGGGCAAGGAGCAGGCCCACCTTGGGCCTCCTGAAGGACCAGCCCAGGCCAACGAGGCCAAGGGCGATGCCCAGCCAGGTGAACTGGTCCCTCAGCAAGACCAGGTAGGAGGCCAGGTCTCTGCTCTGCTGCAGGGGGTTCTCGGTGAGGAAGATGCTGTATGGACCAGCTGATATGTACGTCAGGAAGCCTCGCCATGTGTTCTCATACACGCCGTCCAGGGAGGACATGTTTGTCCCCCGCAGGGGAATGTATAGGTAGAGCACCAGCGGAGCCAGCATCAGCACCGCGAGCCTCGCTAGCAGTCTCTTGCTGGTGAAGAGGCGACGGTCTACCAGGAGCAGAAAGATGATGGCTGCTGGAGCCAGAAGGAGCATAGTCCGGTGGTGAGTCAGGCTCAGCCCATACTCGAAAGCAAGGAGGTAGAGCAGAGACGTGGAGTCAAGCGAGAAGCCGAATGGCTCGCTTGGGCCTTCCTCTCGGGTGCGAGCCCAGGCCAGAAGGAGGCACAGCGTTAAGGCCACGAAGGCAGCGTTGAGGGCATAGACCTCTGCGATGACTGCCTGAGACCAAAACACGGGTGAGAGGGCGAAGCTTGCCGCGCCCAAGGCAGCGGGCACTCTGTTTTTCACGATCAGTCTCAAAGTAGCGTAGAGGAGGACCACTGTGAGGGCGGCGAAGAAGGCAGACATCAGATTGACGCGATAGGCGACGTCGCCCACGGGCAGGAAGGTGAAGAGCTTCCCCAGGAGGGTGTAGAGGGGATAGCCCGTAGGATGGGCGATGCCCGGCAGGTAGCAGACCAGTTGGAACTCCAGACTATCGTCGAAGATGGTGGTCACCGAGGGGGCCAGGGTGCCGAGATAGATGAGGAAAGAGCCGGCAAAGAGCGCCGCACCGATCAGCGGGTCTATGAGCCTTTTTTCCTTCAGTGCCCGGTCCCAATCGCCCATCAATCCCTCTGCGCAACGTCTCGATTATAGACTGGCGAGCGGCACAAGGCAATGCCGCGGACACCTCGCCCGCCCGTGGTGCAATGGTTCTGTACGGTCCAGGCGCGGCTCTCAGGCTGGCAGAGACTGTCAAGCGGCATGGTGCACGATTGTTGGTTCTTGTGCGCATTGGCTTGCTGGCCTACAATCGGATGCTGGCGCATGGGTGTTTCGAGAGGGGATGTCATCATGGGGTTGGAACGGTCGGAAAGAGAAGCGGGGAGCAACCAGAGTACACACAGGATAAGTCGCCTTGGCCTGAGGTCGTTGGGCAAGTTCGGCTGCGTCCTGGGGACGCTGGTCAGCTGGTTGCCCAGCTTGCTAACCGCCTTGCTTGGTCTGCTGCTGGTGCGTGGGCTGCGGCGACTGTTGGAAAGCTGGCAAGTGGCTGGTTTTCGTATCCTGGGGCAGGAGATTAGCATTGATGTCATCTCGCTGCTGAACCTGGCACCTGTCCTGCACGCGGTTCAGCAGATGGATGATCTCTCCTGGACGCTAGTCGTACTGTTGGTTGTGGTGAACTCTCTGCTGGCTGGACTTGTCTTTCTGTTGATGGCTTATGTCCTGGGGGGAGTCTACAATCTGATCGCGCGTCTTACCGGCGGCCTCGAAGTCGAACTGAAAGAGGCGGATGCTCCGCGCGACTCCAAGCGGTAGGGGCTCTGCGCGTGGATCCTTGCCAGGGAGCTAGATCAGCACCGAGCCATCCACATCGTCTGGGATGGGGACGTCCATGAGATGGAGGATAGTGGGCATCACATCCACGATGGCAGCTTCGCTCTTGCCTATCTCATGCCCCCGGATGTAGATCATGGCGTCATCGTAGGTGTGGGCGCCGTTGATAACGCCCTTGTCTGTGAGGATGTCCTTCTTTATGGAGCCCTTGAGGTCGTATCCTCTTCGGGGCATGGCGACGAGATCGGGAGCTTGATCATAGCACTGGCCGCTGTAGATCTCCTCCCTCTTGTAAATGGCCTCTATCATCGGCTCACCGCTTTCGGGATCTGCCAATCTCCCCAGGGCCTCCACGAGTTCGGTCCGCAGCGCTTCGTATTCCTTGCCAGCGTTCACTGTGCCCTGAGGCTCCCGTCCTCGAAGGTTGACGAATATCCGTCCGGGGTCCATACTGTACGCCTTGGAGTCAGGATGGATATCCTTGAGGGACTCCGGTGGGTCCTTGGTGAAGCTAAGCCAGCCGCGATCCTGAAGCCAGCGGTTGATGTACACCTCTTTCTTCATGGCGCAGAAGCCGTGGTCAGAAATGACGATGAGGCTGGTATCGTGTGACAGCCGGTCATGAAGGCGTCCCAGCAGGGAGTCGATCATGTGGTAGAGCTTCAGAAAGGCGGGAGCGTACTTCTCGTCGCCCTGTTCCATGGGCTCCCACAAGAAGTGGTGCAGCCTGTCAGTCTCCATGATCTGCAGCATGAAGAAGTCCCAGTCCTCTGTCTCCATGAACAAAGACATCGCCTTCTCGCGCTGCTCGAGGGTGTAGTACAGATCCTCGAGGAACTTGTCTCTATCCTCCCTTGCTTGCCAGGGATCGACATCGAGCCGATACCCCATGTCCTTGAGTTGCTGCCCAACTTGCGCCGGGTAGGTGGCCTTCTCCAGCTTCGGCGAGAGGAAACCCGCCACGAGGATACCATTGACCTCGCGTGGTGGGTAGGTGACAGGTACGTTCATCACCACCACCCGCTTGCCGTGCCTGCTAAGGATCTCCCACAGGGTCTCCGAGCGCATGGCCCTGGAATTGGGAATGTAGGTATCGTAGGAATTGGGGACTCGGTCTAGGAAGCCGTAGATGCCGTGCTTCCCAGGGTTCTTGCCCGTCATGAAGGACGACCAGGCCACAGACGAGACGGAAGGTATGGCCGAGGTCATCGGACGCACACTGCCGTCCTCGAAGATGCGGGCGAAGTTGGGCAGTTCGCCCTCGGCGATCAGACGTGAGATGAGGCTGAGAGGGGTGCCATCCGGTCCAATGACCACCACCTTCTTGCTCTTGCTCCTGCGCCTGTCGAACAGACCCAACTCTTGCCCCTATTCCACCTGCTCGAAGAGATGCTTGTTGTTCACGACCCAGTGGAACAACCTCTCTATGCCTTCGGTGACAGACACACCGGGCTCCCAGCCCAGGTCTTGCCGGGCCTTGGTTGTGTCGCTGACGTATACGAGTTGGTCACCCGGTCGCCACTCGTCATGGCTAACCTCGACGTCGTGCCCCAGGAGACGGCCAAGGTGCTCTCTGAACTCCGTCCACACAGAGATGGTGTTGTGGGGACCTCCCCCGATGTTGTACACTTGGCCCGTGGTCATATCTATGCGCTCTACCGCCTTCTCGCAAGCCTCCAGCAGGTCATCCACGTACAGAATGTCTCTGACTTGTTTGCCATCGCCGTAGATGGTGATGGGACGGCCTAGCACGGAGGAGATGATGAAGTGGGCCACCCAGCCCTGATCCTCGATGCCGAACTGGCGCGGGCCATAGATGCAGGACATGCGCATCACGACGGTCCTGAGGCCGTAGATGCGGGCATAGTCCCTGACGTACTGGTCTGCCGCCCCCTTTGAGCATCCGTAAGGTGAATGGAAATCGAGCGGTTGCGCCTCCGACACCCCTTGGGGCAGTGCCGCATACGCGTAGCGCGTCTGCTCCTCTACGATCTCCGCCTCTTCTATACCTCCATACACCTTGTTGGTCGAGGTGAAGAGGACGATAGGGGGCTTCTCGCATCTCCGCGCGGCCTCAAGGACGTTGAGGGTGCCCAGGGCGTTGATCTCGAAGTCCTCTCGTGGATCGGCGACGGACCAAGTTACGGCCACCTGCGCCGCGAGATGATAGACGACGGCGCAGTCTTGCATCGCCTCCACGAG
>CAZNMJ010000146.1:0-8658 GCA_964573815.1 uncultured Anaerolineales bacterium | reverse complement strand
CGGAATACACTCACCTACTTGACCCTGCAAGTCGGTGACCGAACGCCATAGCTGGCAAACCTCCCTGAGGTCTTGCGGCCTCTGGGAGGACACCCAGACGTCGGCTTCGCGAAGCTTGGGCAGCAGGGCCGCCATGTCGTCCTCTTGGACGGACTTGCCCAGTTCTCTGATCATTCCCGCTCGCTGCTCCCGACCTTGGCGCAGTTTCTGCCCCGGGGACACGAACTGTGCATTGGAGAGGTGTTTCGCAGAGCTGGTCCAAGTGCGGCTCAGATGTCGGCCGGTCGAGGCGCACAGACAGCGATTCTATCTATGTGCTGGAGAATTCTCTGTGTGCGGAGGCTCACCTGGCTCTCTTCCAAGTTCTCTCTCCAGTTGGCGCAATCGCCAGTCCAGTATGGCCAGCCTCTGGATTAGACTCCTGTTCTCATCAGAGAGCCTACAGACCACCACTGAGAATTGCAGGAGGATTAGCAGCACGAACCCAAAGCCGATTACGAATAAGGCCGCTGGCGGATAGAAGACGCCCACGAGCCTTGCCAGGACATCGAGTAACTCTCGCCACAGAGATAGGATCAAGAGAATCACGCCGGTCAGCAACCACAAGAGGGAATATGCTTCCCCCAGCTTTCTTCTTCGGACGAGCTCAACGACCAAAGCCAGCAAGCCCAGAGAGCCCAACAGAGCGATAATCTCAACCCTCGCCATGACGCTTCCTCCCTTGAGGCGCAGCGCGAAGCAGATCGATGAGTAGCGCGATAGTTACCCTAACCATGTAAAAGATCGAGTCGAGAGCACCGATCGAGGATCGTCCCCCAAGCCTGCGACCCATGGAGACCGGTATCTCCTTGACCTTGAAGCCGGCGCGGTGCAGCAAGACGCGCGACTCAGGTTCTGGGTAATCGTGAGGGAAGTGACTCGCGTACAGAGCAAGCGCCTCTTCATCCACCACCTGGAAGCCCGAAGTGGGGTCAGTGACCTCCTGGCGGGTGACCAGAGAGATCAGACTTGCAAGGACCCATATACCAAGCCGTCTGACGAAGGAAGTCGCGTGTTCACCACCCTCGACGAAGCGAGATCCCACAATGACATGGACACCTTCTTCCGAGAGAGCGGATATGAGTCTAGCTATCTCAGCCGGGTCATGTTGGCCGTCTGCATCGACCCGCGCGACAACGTCATACCCCATCTCACGGGCGAAGATGTAGCCCGTCTGGGTCGCAGCGCCGATGCCCAGGTTTTGTGGAAGACTGATAACGAGCGCACCTGCCTCCCTTGCGGTAGTGGCTGTGTTGTCAGTGGAGCCGTCGTCGATCACCAGGATATCGGCGGAGGGAACATGCGCCCGCACCCGGGCAATCACCGCGCCCACAATGTCCCCTTCATTGTGCGCGGGGATGACCACCAATAGCTGATTCCGACCTGGCATATTGCCAAGGATCTGCGGTCTCGGGTCGTCAGGTTTGCCCCCCTGGCGAGACAGTGCGGATACAGGTTCGATCCCGGGCCGGGGAAACCGCTCCCCACCATCGTGTGACCTCATATCACGTGCCCCCCAGTATACTGCGTTTCGCCGTTTGCGCACGAGAGCAACCACCGCACTCGCTCCAGCCAAGCCCAGCCACAGCCCCGTCAGGGCAGCCCAGGTGTAGGTCCTTCCAGACGCATTGTCACTGCTCCTCGCGAGACCATCCAGGAGCTTCACGCTGGAAATAACAGCCAGCATGCCCGCGAACTACCACCTAGGAGTGACGAGCAGAGCAAGCAACACGCCGAAGGTAGATATCTCAGACATTGGTATCCTGCTTGCCATTGGAATGTGACACAACATTATTGCCGACTACGGCCGCTGCCTGTCGAAGCAAAGAGGATGGTCACGTCCACATGTCCCCGGCGCACAAGTCGATGCTCGCTGCCAGCCGACGACTCCCTCGAGCGCCGTCATGGTGTCCTCGCGGTATATCAGCCGCGGAGATGAGGGCTCGAAACAGAGTATAAGAGAGGTTTCGGTGCGCCGCAAGCCCGGCGAGCGTCTGGCGGGAGACTGGGCCAGCTGCGTACGCCTTCTCCTGCGCCGTTACAAGCGGAGGGCAGAATCCGGACAAGAACTCCAGAGCCGCGTTCTGGTGCCATCTAGCGTCTGAAGGCCTCCAACGAGTCCTTCTGCAACGATGGAAAAACGAATGCCAATCCCCTGGCAATCCAGAAGGCTCTTCGCGCGAGGGACGCGCCAAGAAGACTCACGAGATAGGAATACCAGATGTGAGGATCAGCCTTGCCGTAGGAGAGAGCAGACCGAAACTCGGTTCTGGCTTTCTCAACGTCCCCCAAGTCGGCGTAGGCTAGCCCAAGATGCCAATGATAATCGGCCGACTCTTGGGGTGTGGGAAGCGGTGCCGAAGGGGGTCTTTCGGGCTCTGGCAGCCCCGCCTTCCTTCGTCGGGCACAATCCAGGGCGTAGGCCGCACCTCTCTGCTGGGCAAGGAAGTTCGCAAAACTCACCGAGCCAAGGGTGAGTCTCTTGAGATAGAGTATACTGGGGAGATTCTCCATGTCATAGGACTCGATCATGCGCAACCATAGATCATAGTCCTCAGCGTGTTCGAACGGCTGGCGGTATCCTCCTACTTTTTCGAAACAAGCTCGTCGAAACATGACTGTTCCATGACAGAGCGCGGTTGCGCCCCGAAGCAAAGCCTTGGCGATGGCATCGCCGCCTACGGGATAGTAATGCCGTCTGAGCATATCGCCTGCCTCGTCGATCTCCGCTGCCTGCGTTCCCAACACAGCAACGCCTGGGTTGCTCTCCAGCCACTTCAGCTGTTGCTCCAGTCTTCGCGGCAAGGAGATGTCGTCCGCGTCCATGCGGGCGATGTACTCGGCAGAGGCTATCTTGATGGCCCTGTTCAGGGAGCTGATGAGGCCGATGTTTTCTTGGCTGATGACGTGCAGTCGTGGGTCGGCGTAGCCCTTCAGGATCTCTGCTGTGCCGTCGGTCGAGCCGTCATCCACAACGACAAACTCGAAATCGATGAAGGTCTGAGCGAGTATACTGTCCACGGCTTGGCGCAGGAAGCGCTCGCCGTTGTATACTGACATCACCACGCTTACTCTGGGCATCGCAGTCGGCCAACCTTCGGTGTACTAAGGCGTCAATAGTACGGTTTCGCTATAGACAGGCTGGCTTCCACGTATTATAATGTGGTAGTGGATCGGATGCTAGACAGAAGGCCGGCGCTGCCTTCAAGGACCAGCGTTAGCCGCAATGGAGAAGACAACCAGAAGCTTATGAAAAAGGGCAGAGAACCATCTAGAAGTTGTCCACGGCCGGTCAGGCCTCTGCTGCAGGGGCCAATCTGGCTGCTGTGTATCATGCTGTTGCTGGGCCTCCCCATGGCGGGGCCCTCTCCCGTGCAGGCCGCAGAGCGACACGTGTGTAGCGGCTGCACTTACGAGACCATCCAGGCCGCCATCAATGCTGCCTCATCCGGCGACGTGATCAAGGTTGCTCAGGGCACTTACGATGAAGTGGTGCTGATAGAGGGAACGGACATCACCCTGTTGGGAGGCTACTCTCCGCCCGACTGGACCACCCAAGGTCATCCCAGCTCGACCGTGATCAATGGCGGCTGCCGTGCCTACTACGCCACCGTCGAGATACTGGTAGCCAATGCAGTCGTCGACAACTTCACCATCACAGGGGGCTGCGGCCACTACTCTGACTGGCATGAATATACGCGTGGTGGCGGCCTCTTCATCTGGGACAATCAGAATCGGTCCATCGTCATCAGTGATAACATCATCGAGGGCAACTCGGCTGGGGAAGGTGGCGGGGTATGTGTGGAGGGACTGGAGAACCGCCCCCTCAGCGCTCAACTGCTCCGCAACGTCATCAGAAACAACAGCGCGAACGTCAATCCCCGATGGGGAGGCGGGCTCACGCTCATATACGCAACCGCCATCTTGGAGGGCAACGTCATTGAGGGTAACACTGCCAAATGGGGTGGAGGATTTCACATCTGGAAATCGGCTCCGACCATAGATGGCAACGTCATAACCGGCAACGTAGCACAACATAGCTCCGAGGGCGTGGGCGGAGCGTTCTTCATAGAGCTGTCTTCGGTCTTTATCAAGAACAACATCATTGCCAACAACGAGGCGACACACTACGCGGATGGCATCTACATCAAGATTCCTTATGCATCCCAGCCCCAGCCGCAGATCGTTAACAACACGATTGTGGCCAACAAATCGTCCAGCGGCACCAACGACGGAATCGTCGTCAGGGACAACATACAGCCCATCATCCGCAACAACATCGTTGCCCTCAATGGCACTGGCATTCGGCGTTACAATGGCACCGTGACGCCGGTGATGTCCAACAACGACGTGTGGGGGAACAGCCAGAACTACGTCAACCTGCCGCCAGGCACCGACGACATCTCGGCCGATCCGATGTTTGTCGATCAGGCTGGCGGAGACTACCACCTACGTGAGGGTTCACCGTGCATCGACACCGGGACGAGCAGCAATGCGCCCCCCTCAGACTTCGAGGGGGATCTCCGGCCACTGGACGGAGATCTTAACGGGACGGTGCTGTGGGACATCGGCGCAGATGAGTACGAGAACCCGGTGTGGATTACGAAGGAGGTCAGCCCAGCGCACGCCGACCCGGGCGATACCATTGTCTACACCATCACGTACCGGAACCAGACAAGCTCCACCGTCACAGGGGTGAAGGTCACCGATGTGCTTTCCGACGATCTGCAAAACCTCAGTTTCGATCCCAACTACTCGAGCAAGGATGGTAACACCTACCAGTGGGACATTGGGGAACTGGGGCCGGGTTCGTTCGGTACTATCACTATTGAAGCGCGGATTGACCCCAGCCTCGCTACTCCCGCCGCAATACTCAACACCGCCGAGTTCGAAGCGGACGAGACTGGGTCGTTCAGCGACGATGCCCTGACCGTAGTGGGGGGGCTCGAGACCAGCATTCCCCTGGTCAGCAACGCTCACTAGCCACGCCCGGCACTCCCCTTTTGCCCAGCGACTGATCTGCCCACGGCTCCGCGCGCGGCAGATACGCAGACGCATGCCTGCCGGCCCACGTGGCACAACCAGCGAGCGGTCTCGCATCCCTCAAGCGAAGTCGCTGATACGTCCTGGCCTTCAGCGGAAGTATGAGATGTCCTCGGAAGCTTCGGTTTCCACCCGTGGGAGTACCCTACCTGTTCGCTAGAAGGGCGTATCCAAGGCGTCGCGCGATACGCCGCAGCACCAGCCCGACCCTCGACATGGACGCCCTATACGCCAGGCGCCAGGCGCGGGAACCCTTGAGCGCCCCTAGCGCCGATGCGGCCAGTGCGGCCTGGGAAGTGCTGGCAGGCGATACCCAGCCCGCTGGGGGACCGTTGGCGTTCAAGAGGTGAAAAAGCTCGACGGAATGGCGCTGGTAAGCTTCGGGGTGGTGTTCAGCGATGCGTTCGTAAAGGTGCAACTCCTGCTCGCGGTTGATGCTTCGCAGGCGCGACTCGGGTCGAACGCGATAGTACCCCAGGATCTCAGCTATGCTGACACCTAGATAGCCCCTGGTTGCTATCCCAAGCCAACCGTCGTAGTCCTCCAGGTTGTATTCCATGTCCGCTCTGTTCTTCCCATACGCCAAAAAGAGGTCGCGCCTAGTAACAGCCATCGGACTGACCATGTTATGCGCGAGCAGAAAGGGGAACTCAGTATTCCAGCTGGGCCAGCAGCCCTCTGTTTCTCCCAGATAGCCGATCCACGAATACACGAAGCCGACGTTGTGGTAGGTATCGAGAATATCGATGCAGCGAGAGAAGAAGTCGGGCTCAACCAGGTCGTCGGCGTCAACGAAGGACAGGAACTCTCCCGAGATCTGTGCGGCTCCCATGTTACGCACAGCGCACACACCCTGGTGCTCCGTGCGAAGGATTCTCACATTCTCTTTCCCCAGGGCTTTGATTCGCTCCAGAGCATCGATGCTTTCTGCTTCGTCACTGCCATCGTCTATGATCAGGACTTCGATGTCGGCATACGTGGACCGCAGCACGCTGTCAACTGTCTCTTCTACGTACTCGCCCAGGTTATGGTAGGGGATGATCACCGACAGCAGCCCTGGAATTGAGTTGTCGCTCTCGGTGAATCCGGCCGGCGCTGGCTGCGGAGGAGACACGGTAGGAAACACGCGCCGCGACTTGGGTGGCTGCTCCAAGATGTTCTGGAAGTGGGTCAGGCGTTGCGGAAGCACCTCCCCGTAGGAAGTGAACCGCCGGATCCGCTGCGCTGCCCGCTCTCCCGTTGCCTGGATCTCGGCAGGGGTCATGGCCAGCACCTTCACCAGGGCTCGTTCGAAGTCTCCCTGCTGGGCCCAGTCGAAGACCACGCCTGCTGCCCCATCGTTTCCGAGCATCTCCGCTTGGCCACCCGAAGCCGATGCGAGGACAACCTTGCCCAAGGACATAGCCTCGATACAGGCATAGGGGTAATTCTCCCACAGTGAGGGGAGCACGGTGCACCAGGCTTCGGACACCCTGGCCAGCACCTCGTCCGACGGTAGCGAACCAGCGAAGCGAAGTTGTCCTGCTTCGACTTGCTGCGCGAAACGGCCCTTCAGGTACTTGCCTACCGACATGCCCACGGGGTCGTAACGCCTATCTTCTCCTATCAGCGTCAGTCGAAAATCATGGCCCCGTTCCCATAGCTTCGCACAGACCTCGACAAGAGGTATCACCCCCTTGCGCACCTCCAGCCGCCCAACGTATACCACGTCACCCGACGTCGGTTGTGCAGTCGGCGACTCAATATGGTCATATGGCAAGGGGACCACTGTGGCACTTGGGAATCTGCTGGCCCCTTCCGAAAGCCAGTCCCTCATGAAGCGGCTGGGAGTGAGAAGGGAGTCGGCGCTCAGAATGCAGAACTTCTCCATCTGGCCCACCCAGTAGTCCGGAAGGATGTACTGCGGTGATTTGTTCGCCCGGCGCACACCGAAGGATGGAGAATGGATGTGAACCATGACCGGCACATCGGCAAGCAGAGGATCGCAGAGCAGCTTGCGCTGGATCACGAAGTACCCAACTGCATTGTAGTCTTGGACTTCCATGACGTCCGGCGGCCCATGGCACTCAATGCATCGGACGACTTCGTCGGCGAACTGGTAGCTCAGGGCTGGCCAATAGGACATGCAGGTGAAGGGGAAGGCTGGGTGTTCGTCTGCTGGCGTGCCGGATGGCACATACTCATCGAGATGGACTCGTCTGGGGACGAATCGCAAGACGCGCAGGCCCTCTGCTTCGAGACCATCGCTGGCGCGCGAGCTCGGGGTCAGTACGGTGACCTCGTGCCCGGCGGAAAAAAACATCGTGGTGGCGTTGCGGGCATAGGTGCCGATGCCTCCGCCGACCTGAGGCGGGAATTCAGACGTTAGTATCCAGATGTTCATGTTGCTATGGCCACAGTCTATTTGTCCCCTGCACCGAGCTTGTCTGCGATGGCGAGCACCGCCTCGTAGATCAGCCATCCAGGAAGGGTCTCTACAGCCCTCTGACCGAGACGCCAGAAACGGGAACGCGTGATTGGTCTTAGTGATTGAAGCTCCTCCGCCTGTCTGTCAAGGCGCGCGTACTCTACGGCCAGGGTGGCCGATTCAACACCCAGCCCCTTGCCCACGGCCGGGCGGGGAGATGTGCTGGCAAGCTCCTGAGCCTTACTGAATAGCTCGACCATTCGCTCGCCCATCTGGTCGATCGTGAAATGGTCGAGGATTCGTTTGCGGCCCGCTGCTCCCATCGATGCGCGCAGATCAGGCGACTCGATCAACTGCTTCAACACAGAGACGTACTCTTGTAGTTCATTCTCACTCTGGGGGATCAGAAACCCGCAGTTGGGAGTAACGAGTTCACGTTGGCCCCCGACGTCGGCGGCAACGGGAACGACCTCCATGGCCATGGCCTCAAACAAGGTGAGGGCGATACCTTCCCATTGAGAGGGTAGCAAGAAAATGTCCGCCGTGGCCATCAATTCGCGCATGCGTTCGCTACTTACTTCGCCGAGCAGCCGGACTCGCTTCCCCAACCTGTGCCGCCACATAAAGAACTCCAGGAATCTGCGCTCTTCGCCGTCGCCTGCAACCAGGCATACGAAGTCCAGCTTTTGGCGGGCCAGTTCGAGCATCACTTTAGCGAAGAATCGGGGCCGCTTCTGCTCGCAGAGGCGACCGGCGTAGAGAAGCAAGGGCACTTCCTCTGGCACCGCCAACCCCCGCCGAGTCTCCGACCTTGAGTATGCTGCAGGATCCCATCTTTCAGGATCGACGTTTGTGTAACAGACTTCGATGCGGCTACTATGCGCACCTTTGCTTACCATCCACTCCTTCAGGTTCTGGTTGCTGACGATGTTGAGATCGAGGAGTTCCTGATAGGCAACGGCGCTGCGAGGATGGCCGCCGTTCTTCCAGTACTCTTCCACGATGTGGTTATAGTCGACGAAGGTGACGTCTGGGCATCGGGAGCGCAGGTAAGGAAGCAAATGGTATCCAAGCTCACTGTTTGATATCAGCACCACGTCAACGTCTCGGGATTGGATGAGGTCTCGCAGCAAGCGCGGATAGTCTGATAGATCAAGGGAATGACCTAG
>CAZNMJ010000145.1:0-8661 GCA_964573815.1 uncultured Anaerolineales bacterium | reverse complement strand
GGACAACATCAGCAGATGTGCGGATGGACCATCCGGCTGTCCTTCGAGCTCCAGGGCATGAAAGATCAAGCCAAGACGAAAGAGCAACTCATACAGGAACTGGCGGAGGTGCGCCAGTTGCTCAGCGCTCTTCAGGCTGCGGCCAATCGACACAAGAGCAGCGATGACCTCTCCCAGATCGTTCTGGAGAGCATGAGGGAGGCGGTCTGCATCATCAACGTCTCCGATTTCCGGATAGCGGGCTGCAATACTGCCTTCTCGACCAAGGTGGGTTTGAGGCAAGATCAAGCCGTCGGAAAAACCTGCTACGAGATCACTCACGGCCGCTCTGCCCCATGCGGTTCGCCGGACCACACTTGCCCACTGCAGGAGACTTTGCTGACTGGCAAGCGCTCAACTGCCGAGCACCTGCACTATGACCTAGATGGCAAAGAGAGGTATGTGGAGATCTCCACATCTCCTCTGGCCGATGACAATGGGCAGACAGTTCAAGTTCTCTACGTGTCGCAGGATGTCACAGCTCGCAAGCGAGCGCAGGAGGCACTGAGGCAAAGACAGCGAGAGCTAAGCATTAGAAACCAGATAGACCTCATCTTTCTCACCATCGCTGACGACGAGATGTACGGAGAGGCGTTACAGGTAATCCTGGAAGCCACGGGAAGCAAGTACGGGATCTTTGGCTACATCGACGAGGAAGGGGCTTTGGTGTGCCCCTCCTTGACCAGGGACGTGTGGGATCAGTGCCAAGTAGTCGACAAGGCCATCACATTCCCCAGAGAGATGTGGGGTGGCATGTGGGGCCGGGCCCTCGTAGAGGCGAAGTCACTCTACTCCAACGGACCCATGCGTGTCCCCGAGGGGCATGTTCCCATATTCAGGGCTGTCGCTGTGCCCATCATCCATCAGGGGGAGGCCATCGGGATTCTCGAGGTGGCCAACAAAGAGACTGATTATGATGAGCAGGACCAGGAGTTGCTGGAAGGCGTGGCCGACAACATAGCACCGGTCTTACGCGCGAGGCTACAGAGAGACAGAGAGGAGAGGGAACGCAAGCGAGCGGAGGAGGTACTGCAACAATATCGTGAGGACCTTGAGGACCTGGTATTGCAGCGCACTGCCGAACTGCGATCCGCCAACGAACTCCTGGAGAGGATCTTCTCCACTACCCATTTATTGATCGCCTATCTGGACACGGATTTCAACTTCTTACGCGTGAACCGCGCCTATGCCGCCGCGGACGGTCGTGACCTGGAGTTCTTCGTAGGCAAGAACCATTTCGATCTTTATCCTCACGAAGAGAACGAGTCCATCTTCCGTCGAGTTGTGGAGACAGGTGAGCCCTATACCGCGTACGCCAGGCCTTTTGAATACGAAGAGCATCCGGAACGTGGAGTGACTTACTGGGATTGGACCCTGCATCCTGTGCATGACGCGTCGGGCAAGGTCGAGGGCCTGGTCCTGTGTCTAGCAGAAGTCACGGGGCGCATAAAGGCGGATGAAGCGCTGCGCCAGAGTGAGGAGAACTTCAGGGCCCTGGCAGACAATGCCAACGACGGCATCATTATCGCCAACAGCAAGGGGGTACTGGAGTATGCAAACAGGAGAGCCGGTGAGATAGCCGGCTATGACGCTGCAGACCTCCTCGGCATGACCGTGAAAGATCTAGCTCACCCCGATGAGTTCGCGATACTGGCGGCCAGGGTGCGCAAGAGAGTAGCTGGGGAGGCTGTCCCGAGACAGTACGAGACTACCATCATCAACCGACGCGGACAGGCAGTGCCGGTAGAGATAACGGGTGCCCGGACCATTTGGCACGGCCAACCTGCCGACATAATCATTATTCGCGACATCACCAGGAGGAAACAGGACGAGGCCGCGCTGATCCAGGCAGAAAAGCTGGCAGTCGCCGGCAAGCTCGCCGCCTCGCTGGCTCACGAGATCAACAACCCCCTGCAATCGGTGATTGGCTCCCTGGGCCTGGCAGAGGAGACACTGGCTGAGGGGGGAGACGCCACTCGGTACCTTCAGATAGGCCGTGAGGAACTGCGGCGTGCAGCGAGCATCGTGGCGCAGCTGCGGGACCTGAGCAGGAAGCCGAAGCCCGAGGAGAGAGAACTCAGCGACGTGACCGAGATCTTGCAGCAGGTGCTCACCCTCAGCCGTAAGCAGTGCCAAGAGCGCGCCGTGGAAGTAGACTGGCAAACGGCGACGGATCTGCCGACGCTCGCCGTGGTGCCGGATCGCATCCAGCAGGTGTTCCTGAACTTGTTGCTCAACGCCCTTGACGCCATGCCAGCCGGCGGGCGACTAATGGTGAGTGCCACCCGCACAAACGAGCCGGACGGTGTGCGTCTCTCCTTTGCCGACACCGGCACCGGCATCGACCCAGACCTTCTACCCCACATATTCGATCCCTTCTACAGCACCAAGGCCGAGGGGCTGGGCTTGGGACTGTTCATCAGCCAGAACATCGTGGAGGCGCATGGCGGCCACATAGACGTGCACAGCACTGTCGGCGAAGGAACGACGTTTACGCTGTGGCTGCCGACGTGAATGGGATACGCCAGAGACCGTTGGAGCAAAGTCAAGGAGACTCCGGGCGGAGAAGGCGACGACTGGAGAATGACCAGTGGCGGAGCAAGTGCATACCCTTGTCGTGGATGACGAAGAAGGGATCCGCTTCTTCCTCAAGGAAACCTTGACCAGAGCTGGGCATGTGGTCGTCACGGCGTCCAATGGTGAAGAGGCATTGAGCCAACTCCGCGAGACCGCCTTTGACCTCGTGATGCTCGACCTGATGCTGGGCGGCCGAGTAGACGGCCTGCGAGTCCTCGAAGCCGTGAGGTGGCGCTGGCCAGAGACCGTGGTCATCATCCTGACCGGGCACGGATCATTGGAGTCGGCCATGGCCGCCATCAGAGAAGGCGTGGACGGCTATCTGCTCAAGCCGGTAGAACCACAACAGCTACGACAGGCGGTGCAAGAAGCAATGGACAAGCGGAAGATGCTGGCCCGATTGAGAGAAGCACGCCAGAAAGATGAACTCCTTCGCCGTGGACCTCTCCACGTCGATCTGAACAAGCACCTGGTGACCATGGAAGGACGTACCCTAGAATTGACTCCCCGCGAGTTCAGACTATTGGTTCACCTGATGCGAAACTCCCACCGTGTAATCTCCCCCAAGGAACTTGTATGGGTTGTGCAGGAATACGAGTGCGAGAACCTGTATGAAGCGCGGCGGATCATCAAGTGGTACATACACCGTCTGCGGCGCAAAGTAGAACCTGATCCTTCACGCCCTCGCCATATTCTGAACGTGCACGGAGTCGGGTATAGGTTTGGCGAGTAGAGGACCTCACTAGTAGCCATCGCCTGAAGTCTGTTTCGGTGCACCTGGAACTCATCTCCACCTCCCTTAACTCGCTTCGACCGCGAGGTGCTACTTGGCTTGTACTGGACCCTCAACCGAATTCCAACTTCTCCATCCAAGTTCAACCACAGTGCTAACCACATCCGTCGGTTTGGCGCTGCTTTATTATGCTATCATGGACTCAAGGGGTTTCGGGTATGCGCTTTTCACCGCTCGCGCCTTCTCTCTCGAACCGCACCTTAATACTCGAGAAGCCGCCGCATCCAGGCTCGAAACCCCATGACAACCGCGACGGCGCCTCCGACGATCATCCTGTTGACATGTTCGCCCTGGTTCAACTGGGGAGCGTGGCTAGGGCGGAGGCCGCGTGTAACCCACCCCCGGGTGCAGGCAGACATAGACCGCGTGGCCCGCTGCGACAATCTCCGCTACCATCAGCTCAGCCAGAAGGTCCACAACGCGCCAGGGAACCGCTTCAGTGCCTGCACCTTGTGGGTGGCCAACCAGTACATGACCAGGCACGTACCGTTTCTGACCCGAAGCCAGCAGCGGGCCACGCTCTGCCCAAGGACATTCTCTGCGAACAGTGCACCTGCGCCTGCAGGCCAGAATGCTGGTGAGATTCTACCACCAGGCGAGTCGCTCGCCGGAGATTAGCCAACCCCGCGCGTGAGCGAGAGAACCGCGTCGCCGTCCAGTACCCCGAAGGCTAGCCCAGATTCTCTCGGAAGCGGGCCCTACAGAGTGCAGGGGCAGTTGAATCTCAGACGAACGAGGGGCTAGTGAAGTGTTGACAACCCGGTGGGACAGCTCGCTGCCTTGTTCCCACTGGAGCGGCACGACGAGACTGCGGCCGCTGAACCATGAACTCAGAAGTGAGGTCTTGTTGATGCCACTACAGCGCTCTGCTCGTCCATCTGGGCACCTGCTTTCCCCAAGCGGTGCCTGTTCCAGTATCGATGTTGGAGGACGGTAAGAAGGATGAGCACACGCAGGCGCATTCTGCTGGTTGATGATGACACGCGTGTACTTTTCGTTTTGGGAGAGACTCTGGGAACGCTGGGCGACCGCTATGAGATCGTGTCCGCTGAGAATGGCCAAAGCGCTCTGGCCAGGATCAGGGAGACTCACTTCGATCTGGTCATCACTGATCTCAGAATGCCGGATATGAATGGAGTGGAGCTCACAGAGGCTATCAGAGCCCTGAGTCCAACTACCGGGGTGATCTGGATGACAGCCTACGATTGCAGGACGCTGGCGGACCAGGCGGCACGACTGGAGGTGTTTCGCTGCCTGGATAAACCGCTAGAGATAGACGACATCAGGGATACGGTAAGGGAAGCACTTGGGCAGGCAGCCAAGAAACCGACCACAGGTTCTGAAGGTGTGCCGAGACTGGAGTGAACTACCGGAGCGGGTTGCGTCCTGCTCTCGTTCTGAGTATTCAAATGGTAGCCAAACTGAATACCGACCAGAATTCATGCCCATGGGTCTTCCGCAGGATTCTTCGCTCTGCGTGCTTGGAAGGGTCACTCTGCCGGGTCTATAATCTGCTTGCCCGCCATGGTCGAATCTGCGAACCGCCCAATTGGGTCGCCACATCATCCTCGATTGAGCCCATTCGCCTACTGGGGGAGTTGGTCCAGCTCTTCAGCCCGGTCCACGAATCTGCGGAATCCCTTGATGGAGGTGTCAGATGGACTGGATTGCCGTTCTTCGCGAAGATGAGTTACCTGTCGGCGAGCGTCGTGTGGTGGAAGTGCACGGACGCTCCATCCTCGTGCTTCATCACCAGGGTCAGGTCTATGCCGTGGCCAACATCTGCCCGCACATGGGCGCAGCGCTTGACGGAGGCGACGTCACTGAGGATGGCACTATCATCTGCCCTAGACATCACAGCGCTTTCGATTTGCGCACAGGCAAGGTCAAGGAGTGGACTCCTTGGCCCCCAGGCGTGGGGCGAGTACTAGGCGGGATCTCGCGCGAGAAACCACTGCCTGTATTCCCCACCAGGGTCGAGGAAGGTAGCATCTGGGTCGGGCTCCCAGAGTCACCGTGAGTTGCATCGCGCTGGCAGGCGCTCGGGCAAGAGCAGAGAGGAGACAATGTCTGAGACGCGAGTGCCGCTGCGGTATTCTGACGAGGCAGCGGAGGGTTTGAGTGAGGGACCCACGCGGCGTGACCTGGAGCGGCTTCTACGCCACTACCGTGTGGGGGAGTTGAGAGCAGCCCGCCGAGCCGAGCGAGGCTTTGTAAACGACAACTGGATCGTGGACGCCACCACCGGCCGTCTCTTTGTGAAGCGGCGACATCCTCTGCTGTGTCAACCCGAACTCATCCGTGCCCAGCACCGCCTCATCCACCGACTCAAAGAATCAGGATTCCCAGCGCCCACCATTGTGCCGACCATCACCACTGAGACCTTCTTGGTGATAGACGGCGATTGGTACGAGATCCAGGAGTACATCGAAGGTGCGCCCTACGAGCATGACCGACTGACCCACCTCGAAGAGGCGGCCTTGACGCTCGGACGTTACCACACGCTTGTGGAAGGGTTTGCACCCAGGGCTCTCCGCCACCCAAGTCAAGTGGTCAGGCCCGGCGTTGTGGCCCGCTCCCTGACTGATCTCATCACGTCCTGGCAAGTCCCACGGGACCCCAACGGGGCGGACATAGCCCGACAACTGGAGGCGGAGGCGGCCGACCTGACGGCTTGCTTTTCCGAGCACGGTCCCTTGTACCATCTCGTAATCCATGGCGATTACTATGCCGACAATCTGATCTTCAAAGGTGACCAGATCGTGGGCGTGGTAGACTACGACAAAGCTTGCTGGCAGCCACGGGTTCGGGAGTTGGCTGAAGCGCTCATCTACTTCTCGTCCCCCCGACCCAGCCACATGAAACACATCGTCTACTCCGGTCATCTCCGCTGGGAGCCGTTTTCTATGTTCTTGCACGGCTACGCCGAGACAGCCACCCTGGATGATGAGGAGATACGTGCGCTGCCCGACTACATCGGCTGCATCTGGCTCTTGTTCTCGCTGCAACGCCTGATGGAAGAGGAGCGACGTCCCCAACACGCTATGGAGGCATTACAGGAAGTGCTTGGACTAGCAAGTTGGGCGAAGGCCAACGGCGACCAGATGCGCGACGCTGCCTCTTCAGTGGTGTGCAGACAGCAAAGCAAGTAGGAAGTCACCGTGGAGAACACCGCGAAGCATCCTCAGATCACTGTCTATGCGGTCAATTGGTGTCCCGACTGCTGGCGAGCCAAGAAGTTCCTCGATGCGCACGGGATTGAGCATACTTGGGTTGACATCGAGCGCAACCCCGAGGCTCGCGCGTACGTCGAGCGCGTCAACCACGATATGCGCAGCGTCCCGACCATGGTCTTCGCCGATGGTTCACTCCTAGTTGAGCCGACCAATGCTGAGTTGGCTGCAAAGCTAGGGATGGGGTAGGGATGCAACAGGCACTGGACGAGCATCGCCCTACTCCCAGGAGTGCATCCAAGAGTGCTTCGACTCGCAGTTCCAAGACAAACGACAAACACGGTAGGCGATGCAGCATCAACAGCCAGGCTACGGAGATATCATGAACCAACCTGACATCACCATCTACGGCGCGCACTGGTGCCCGGATTGCCGGCGCGCCAAGAAATTCCTGGGCGAGCAGCAGGTTGAGTACAAATGGGTAGACATCGAGCAGGACCCTCAAGCCGTGGCTTACGTCGAGCGCGTCAACAAGGGCAAGCGAATCATCCCGACCATCGTCTTCGGCGATGGCTCGATCCTGGTGGAACCAACCAACGCTGAGTTGGCCACCAAGTTGGGCCTGGACACGAAAGCGCGCCTTGACTTCTACGACCTGATCATTGTGGGCGCAGGACCGGCCGGACTGACAGCCTCCATCTACGCCACCCGTGAAGGGATTGAGACCCTGCTCATCGAAAGGAGCGCCATGGGCGGTCAGTCGGGCATCACGCAGCGGATCGACAACTATCCCGGCTTTCCCGACGGCATTAGCGGGGCTGACTTCGCAGATCGCGTCGTGCGCCAGGCCGAACGGTTCGGAGTGGAGATTCTGCGGGCCCAGGGGGTGAAGCGTCTCGAGGTGGACAGCACACACCGTCACGTTTACACCGCGCCCGGCACTCACTACTGCGCCAAGGCGGTGCTCATGGCCACGGGCGCCAAGTACCGACGCTTGAATGTGCCAGGTGAGGGCGAGTTGATCGGCGCAGGCATCCACTTCTGCGCAACGTGCGATGGTCCCTTCTATAAAGGGAAACCCCTAATCGTCATCGGCGGTGGCAACAGTGCAGCCGAGGAGGGATTATTCCTAACCCAGTTCGCCTCGGATCTGACGATGCTGGTGCGCGGTGACGCCCTTTCAGCCACAAAGACTCTGGCGGAAAAGGTCCTGGATCACGACACGATCGACATCCTCTGGAATACCGAGGCGATCCAGTTCCAAGGTAAAGACAGCCTGGAATCGGTGCTCGTGCGGAATAACCAGACAGGCGAGCAGCGAGAGATCGAGGCCTCAGGCGTCTTCCTGTTCATTGGGATGACGCCCAACAGCGAACTAGTCAAGGATCTCGTGGACGTGACGGAGCATGGGTACATAGTCACCGGTCACGACCTGCGCCACCGCCCCCAGCCGCTGCCTTTCACACCGCGCATGATGGAGACCAGCATCGCCGGCATCTTTGCCGCCGGAGATGTGCGGCTGGGCAGCACCCAGCAGATCACCTCTGCAGCGGGAGAGGGCACAGCTGCCGCCCTCTCCATCCGCGACTACTTGAAAACGGTTTAGAGTGTGCAAGCCCGCGTGTCCAGTCCACTCCGCACGAAGGCACTGGAGATGCATTGACAGGGGACGTGCTTTGTGCTATAATCTCTCTATGGATGAGCAGGACACTCGCGCAATTCCCAGCCGTACTAACCAGGAATGGCTAGATGCACTGCGCGGTCCCGGGCGCGACGAAGCGCTGGCTGACCTGCGCGCCATCCTGGTGCGCGGCCTCCACTACTCACTGGCAAGCCGGTCCGACGTTGACGGAGCACTCCTAGAGGACTTTGTACAAGAGGCATTGCTGAAGATCGTCGACGCGCTGGACTCGTTCCGCCGAGAGAGCCACTTCACCACCTGGGCACAGAAGATCGCCGTTCGC
The DNA here is from genome assembly GCA_964573815.1 of uncultured Anaerolineales bacterium. Taxonomy (GTDB): domain Bacteria; phylum Chloroflexota; class Anaerolineae; order UBA7937; family B3-Chlor; genus CAYGAW01. The sequence continues at coordinate 115 of CAZNMJ010000145.1, read as the reverse complement.
GAAGCCCTCTCGGAACTGCGTCGGCACCGCTGGCGCGATGTGTCCCTCGACAAGATAACCAGGGCCCGAGACAGTGATTTCATCCCCGCGACTCTGGCAGATCCGTCAGCCGGAC
>CAZNMJ010000144.1:0-8682 GCA_964573815.1 uncultured Anaerolineales bacterium | reverse complement strand
ACAGCATAGTGGCCGTGGAGCGGCTCCTCAAGAAGGAGGTGCCCCACGACGATGCGGAGGCTCACCTATTGATCCAGCTGGACGGCAACCGGCAGGAAGCGGTGGACGAGGACGCCGAGGTGGTGGGCCAGCTGTGCCTGGAGCACGGCGCGAGGGACGTCTTCGTGGCCAGGGATACACACACCAGCGACCGGCTGTGGGAGGCGCGGCGCATGATCATCGATGCGCTGAACAACGAGAGCCCAGTCAACCACATGGAGGACGTGGTGGTGCCTCGCGCCGAGATCCCAGAGTTGCTCAAGGGGATCAAGGACACAGCCGGACGGCACGCGGCGCGCATCGTGTGTTTCGGCCACGCCGGCGATGGCAACGTCCACGTCAACGTTCTCAAGGATGACATCGATGACGCCCGGTGGAAGGAGTTGGTGCCTCTGGTGCGTGAGGAGATCTATGAGCTGACATTATCCCTGGGAGGGACCATCACCGCCGAGCACGGCATCGGCGCCACCCGCCGCGAGTATCTGCCCCTGGCCCTGGACGAAGCCCAGATCGAGGTGATGAGGCGCATCAGAGAGGCCTTCGATCCTCACCACATCCTGAATCCGGGCAAGATCTTCCCGTGAGAGACTGGAGGCATTATCGGAGATGAAAGAAGCTACGATCTCTTTGAAGGGGGCGTTTCCGCCCATCCCCACGCCCTTCGACGCGCAGGGCGAGGTGGATCATCAGGCACTGGCCAGGAATCTCGAGCGCTGGAACCAGTACGATTTGGCGGGATACGTGGTCCTGGGCTCCAACGGCGAGGCGGTCTATCTCACCGAGGAGGAGAAGCTGCGCGTCTGGGAGACCGCCCGAGAGGCCATCCCCTCCAGCAAGTTGATGATCGCCGGCACGGGCCTCGAAGCCACCTGCCAGACCACATTCTTGACCCAAAGGGCGGCGGAACTGGGGGCGGATGCCGCGATGGTGCTCACTCCTCACTACTACGGCGGGAAGATGACGCGAGACAGCCTGGTTCATCACTACGAAGCGGTGGCCGACGAATCGCCCATCCCCATCATCCTCTACAACGTCCCTAAGTTCACCCATGTGGACATGGACGCTGCGACCATCGCCTCCGCCTCTCAGCATCCCAACATCGTGGGTATCAAGGACAGCGGGGGGAACATCGCCAAGTTTGCCGATGTGGTGCGGCAGGCCCACCCAGATTTTGAGGTGCTGGCGGGGTCTGCGGGGTTCTTGCTGGCTGGACTGTCCGTGGGCGCGGTCGGAGGCGTCATGGCGCTGGCCAACGTGGCGCCGCAGGAGTGTATAGACATCTATGGCCTGTTCCTGGAGGGGTGTTTGGATGAGGCCGCCGAGATCCAACGGCGGATGATTCCGGTCAACACGGGGGTGACCGGCGGTTTTGGCGTGGCTGGATTGAAGGCTGCATTGGATATGCTGGGCTACTATGGTGGGCCGGTCCGCTCGCCGCTGTTGGACCTCACCGAGAGTGACCGTGAGACCTTGCGCAACATTCTCAGTGGCGGGGGCCTGTTGTGATGCGTTTCGCCGCAGCCGCACGGCATGGCGTGCGGCTACGTGTGGGGGGCCGCGCAGGCACGACCGTCATGGGAGGTACGAGTGATGTCATTTCCACAAGTAGTGATAGGCGGCGTGGGAGTAATCGTCGCTGGTATGCTGGCCTGGGTGATCTGGTATTGGTACAGGGTCAGCCAGGAGGTGCCGAGCGAGGTTGAGACATTGAACCCGGCAGGGGAACGAGGAACCGCGCTCGTCGTCTATCACCCGGGGAGGCGAGGGTTCTGCCATGCGGTGATCCATGCCTTCGCGCAGGGGCTGGTCTCCAGCGGCTGGCGGGTGGACATCACCACCGCAAGTTCCCAAACTCTCACCGACGTTGGCCGCTACGACTTCTTGGCTTCGGGGGCCCTACCTACATGTGGTCACCAGCCCGACCCATCAAGCAGTATGTGAGCAGGCTTGGGGATCTTGAGGGCAAGCCCACGGCGATCATGGTCACGGGGTTCGGTGCCACCGGTCGCGCTATATCCATCATGGAGAAGCTCGTCCGGGAGGCCAACGGACAGCTCGTCAAGTCTCTGAGCCTGACGACCTTGAGGCCCAACGACGAGGAGGATCCCAGGCCCAACGAAGAGGTTGCCCTGGAGATGGCGACCCGAGCAGGGGAGGAAATCCCTCTCCCTGGCTAGTTCCATAGCTGGGCAACCCTCCCGAAGGTTCTCAACCTTCGGGAGGATGTTGTCGATCCATCCTCGACGAGAGACCATTGGAGTCCCGCAGGGTCTGGCTGATGTTAGTGCGGGAATTGATTCCCGCGCGACTTGGCGTACTCAAGAAGCCCGCCCGGGACTGGAATTCCGTGGCTGAAACAATCAAGTCCCTCTGGGTCTAGGTGCGGCGGGGGTCGCGGGGTAAAGGATCGGGGCACCTCACCCGCAGGACAACGTTGAGCGCAGTCTGCGACTTGTTGGAGGGGAGGTCTCTCTTCTCGGCCTGATTTCATCGTGTGTAGGCACCCAAATCCCTGCGGCTCCTGCTTCGGAGCAGCATGACGAGGCGCCACTCTTGCGGACGGAGTGTGTCAAAGGGGGTGGCAAGCGCCAGAGTGAGACTTTTGTCACAGACAAGCGGTCATCCTCGCGTTACACTGAAAGCGCTGGAAGTTGCCCGGCTTCGGCAACATTGATGACGAACGCTACGACATGGTTTGCGACGCAAGCGGAGTCGCAGCCGGCGATGAGGATTTGTTGCATTGGAATAGGAGGGTGATATGGAGGAGACTCCCAGTACCGGGAAAAGCCTGGAGGAACTGATCGATCGGGCGAGACGAATGGCTCTGCGGTACGCGGAGACCAGCCCATACCGCCTCAATCCCGACCAGAAGGTTTGGGAGGGGATCGTCAGAGGGATTGGTCGGCAGGCACATACCTTGGGCTGGCCCTACTGTCCTTGACAAGAGCGCACTGGCGATCCCGTGGAGGATCGGAAGTTCATCTGCCCTTGCTACCGCCACGAGCAAGACATAGAGGAGACCGGCCATTGCATCTGCCACCTCTTCGTGAGCAGTGATTATCGCCCCACGACGATAGAGGAACCCGCTGTCCAAGCGGAGGGTGGCCCTTGGCCTCGCATCGAGGTCTACGGAGCTCACTGGTGTAGAGATACTATCCGCACCAGGCGTTACCTCAATCGCCACGGCGTTTCCTATACCCTATTGGATGTGGACCAAGATCCGGAGGCTGCCAGGAAAGTCATGGAGTGGAACCAGGGCAACCTCTCCACTCCCACCCTGGACATCGAGGGGCGGATCGTGACGGAGCCCTCGAATGAGGAACTGGCGGAAATCCTGGGGATAGGGGGTGGGTAGGACACTCTACTACTTTGAGACCCAACGACCAGGAGCATCCCAGGCCCAACGAGGAGGCCGCCCTGGAGATGGCGAGGCGAGCGGGCGCTGAGGTCCGTCTGCGTGTCTCAAGAGGGAGAGAGTGGCCATCGCTCGATGGTCCTTGGATGGCAACCGCGGCATCCTCGTCGTCCGGATCCCCATGCAGCGCCGCACCAGATTACGAGCGCCATATTACTAGCTTCCCACGGTGTCAAAAGTAGGTGAAGAGACCAGGAACCCTTCTCCTGCCAGGCAACGGGAACGACCTGTCAGAACAGGTCCCAACCTGCGGCGCGTAGCCGCCTCACCGTGCTGCGATAGGCGTCGCACCGCTCCTCCTCCACCCAACCGGCGTAGCCTGCCTTGCGCAAGCGCTTCAGCATGGCTGCCCGCTCAGCCTGGGACATCAAGCGCGAATCGGTCATGGCCGCCACGTGGAAGTCGGCCCCTGCGGCGCGCAACCGCTCGACGGCCACAAAAGGCAGTTCCCAGAACTCGCCCCGCGCCCCCGTGCGCGCCTCGAACCCCTCGGCCGTGCCGGCTTTGAGGGATACCCGGATGTGGGCACAGGTGTAGCGCGCCAGTGCCGCAGCATACTCTTCGTCGCCAGCGATGGGGATGCCGTTGGTCTCCAGGATAAAGCCATAGGCCGTGGGCTCGATGAGGTCCAGAACAGCCAGCAGGTGCTCCTTGCAGAGAGTCGGTTCGCCCCCGGAGATGCGCACCCGGTCCACCCGCTTCCGGCGCGCGTTGCCGAGCAACTCTCGGGCCGTCTCTTCTGCGGTATAGAACTCACCTCGAGATTCCGGATAGTCACGGGAGGGGTCGACCCAGCAGAAGATGCAGCGCAGACAGCAACCCACCGCATAGCCGGTGGAGATGCCGCCATAGACCCCGGTCGAGTAGAAGGAGGTATATTTGCGCGAGTCTTCCCTGGAGACGATCTCCTCGGTTCGCCGGGCCATATCCAGGGGATCGAAGGGTGTGAAGCCCTCCTGCAGGAAGCGCGGATATTGCTCCATCATTGTATAACCAGACGAGTCACGCTCGGCTCACGCCGAAGACTCACGCCTTGCGCACCAGTAACAGACCTCCGAGGTCTCTGAAGACCTCGCAGGTATCAGGAACTCTTCTCTAAGAGCCCGAGGGGGCAACCTCATCAGCCAACCGCACGTCCGCCTCCAGCCTTGCGGTGTAAAACGGTCGATAGGCGATGACCGCGATGGCCACATAGGTGACGGTCTTGGGGATCATCAACATGCCCACCATGGGGGCCACCTGAATGAAAACCACCGTGGGCAGGCAGGACAGGTACCCCAAGTAGATCATCCAGGCAATATTCCTGGACACACGATCGCTGGCCCTGAGCGCGTCAACCATCATCACTGTGGCCACCCCCAGGCCCAGCACCGCCAACAGGCCGTGATTCAGGAGCAACCAGCCATCGGGGGGCACCTCCTGCCCCCAACAGACCCAGGAGAAGACCACCACCGCCAGTCGAATGGCGGCGCACAGTAGCAGAAACCCTTCAGTCAGCGCCATCTTTCTGTCAAACCGTTCCTTCCAAGCCATCAGCAGGGCGACTTAGTAGAGGGTCTCGGTGAGGGAGGTCATCAGCCCACCGATGCCAACCAGCACCGTGGCGGCAGGAGCTGGCCAGCCCATGCTCAGCCGCGAGCTGGCGTCGCTACATGGCTGCATTCTATCGCAATCCATTCGCGCAGGCAATGCAGTTATACTGACCGCGCCCATCCGCCTCCCAACCAGAGGGTGTCGAAAAATCAGGGGAGAGCCGCCGCTGGATGCATCCTGAGCAGCTGCGCACCCTGAGTAGCCGAGGAGCGGCGTATCGAAGGGAGCAGCCTACCGAAGCACGTATCGAAGCCTGCCTGAGCTGAGTCGAAGGGGAGCGATCCAGCGGGGGGGGGCGGAAAGACTTCCTATCTGTGTCAGACAGCGTCTTTCGGCACCCTCGAAGGGAGTGTTCAGGCGTCAAGGTAACCGTGGCCGTCGATACCCCAATCCGCGTGAGGCTCCGCTGGGCTGTCTGTCACGGGCTAGGTCACACCCTGGACCACTCTCCTCCTGGACAGCGGGGCGTCATGCCCATACTGCGGATTTCTCTTACGTGCCTCGCCGATGTTTGCTATAATTCCATCGCTTCGTTTCTCTTCTTTCTTAGCCTGCTGACGCACGTTGCCTCATTCACGCCAGCTGGGTCATCGTCATTGTTGTCTTCCGCTACCTCGGCCGGCAGGTTCGCCGATGGCCCACCCGCTTGGGATAGCGGCTGAATGCCGTGGCGGTCGGAGAATAGTGCGTGACAGTGACCATCAGAGTAAAGCGAACAGGATTTCTTTGACCACCGGAGTGGGTTGCGTTTTCCATTCAGCGCCCATCTGAAAGGAGGTCATAGAATGAGGACCCTTCTGAACGTCATTGTGCTACTCTTGCTTGTGTGTTGTGCTTGCGTTGTAGCGGCAACGGTGGCTCCCAGGTTGCGGGAGGTTACCTTGTCCCCTCAAGAACGAGAACTGGCTACACTCCATGAGACTCTTGTTGAATTGTTTGGCGAGGCTGAGGCCGGCACCGGATGGGATACCGCCTACTTGAATCAAAAGGACCGCACTAGACGTTGGTATCTTGACACGGAAGCGCAAGACCACCGATCAGTAAACCATTTGGTTTTCGGCGACCTTTTTGGGGCCGCCGATCCAGCAAGGATTGTCTATCTTGCGGCGACTGAAAACGCGGTTGGCGATCTACAATTACCTGACGCCGAGATCAGGGCCAGGATGGAGGCAAAGGGTTATCCAGAAAGCCAAATCGCTGATTTCTTGAGAGTTGTGGAGATTGCCCGAGAGGCTCCAGCGGTGCGGCTTGGCCTCTTAGAACAATTCCTAACTGAGAAGGTCCAAGGACTTGGCAATGATGCCCAGTGAGAGTCGATAATTGGTTGTTTTGGGCAAGAAAGGCACCCCAAACCAGCTACAAGCGGGATTCTTGCCATTGTCGGCCCAACGGCCTCTGCGGCTTTGGCGGTACGGCGAAGAGTATCGAGCGATATTCACTGCTTTTCCTCCCAGCAGGACGGCACTCCACCTTCCTACCTAGCCTTTCGAGTTCGCGCTCGACCAGCACGGCCCGCGCGTCGAATGATTGCCGATGCGGATTCCAGGCCCCGGCGCAGCAGCTACCTAAAGGTCCCGTTCTGCTGCGATCCGATCTAGCTGAGGCGATAGTGCCGGTGCGTCACCAGTAGGCACCCTCAGCAGTAGCCGCACGCCAGCCCTTGCGCGTGGCGAATACAGCGACGGGGTTTGAAGGGCCGTTCTGTGGGGGCTGACACGTTCCCGACCCCTTCTGCGTCAGGACACAATCCTTGGAGCACTCCCATATAATGAAAGTGCGGAGCGCGGCAAGAGGAGAAGAGAATGCGACGACATCTGCCCCCGTCGGCACCTAGCTTGGACATTGATCCTGGGAGCGCTGGCGCTCGCCGATCAACCCCAGTGCTGCCTCAAGGCTGGTTGGTCAGTAGAGCGTTGTTCAGGCGACCGCAGGAACTCGATGGGCGTTGGAGCGAGTTCCACACTCCTCACGACCTCGTCGTCCGTGGCCGGCATCGGCCTGCTGGCGAGCTGGGCTGCAATCATGCAGCACAGCACCAAGAGGAAGAGAATGCCCAGTATGACTATGATTTGTAGCGGCAACATCTTCGGTACGTCCTGCCTCACAAAGTCTCTTTCGGTCTCCGCCGATTGTCCATGATGTGTCGGCAAATCGACAAGTGGGTGTTGAGCCTAGGCCGGGTGCGGCCATCGGCCTAGCAGCACTCTGGGAACAGCAAGGCGTCCTCTCGCCCCTCCGCCGCCCCGCGGGATAAGAGCAAAGAACAAACCAGGGGGCGGGCTGGCTTCGCCCCGCCCTGCGCCAGGCTTTACGCACAGCGCCCGGTCCCGTCCATGGTAGCTTTGGGCGGGGAGTCCCTCGACTCTTGACAAAAGTTCGCATTTGAGTTATAATAAGGATAAGAATAAGTCTTGTACGAAGTCCACATGTGATAGAGATGCATTCCCCACCGCCTAACACACAGACGCTCAGGGAGATCAACAGGTGCGCGGTTCTCGCCACCATCCACTCTCACGGGCCGATTACGCGCGGTGACATCGCCGAGGTCTCCGGCCTCAGCGTGCCGACGGTGGCCAACCTGGTGAGGGGGCTCCTCGAGGAAGAGCTCGTGGTGGAGAGGGGCTGGCAGGAATCGGGTGGTGGTCGCCCGTCGGCCCTGCTGGGAATGAATCACGAGAATTTGTTTCTCATCGGGGTAGAGTTGGGCGAAACGGGGATCACCACCCTCGTCACCGATACAGCGCTTATGGAGAAGGCACTGAGAAGAACGGCTATAGATGAGAGCGAGAACAGGCCCGACGCCATTATCTCGGCGATTGTGACATCTATTCAATCGGCGCTCTCAGAGGCGAACGCTCCCGCAGGCAAGGTTCTGGGCATAGGAATCGGCATCCCTGGCCTGGTCGACAGCGAGAGAGGCATCTCAATCTTTGCACCGAACTGGGGCTGGCACGATGTGGATGTGAAGGCCAGGGTCGAGGCAGCTCTGGGGATCACGACCAACGTGGACAATGGGGCCAAGGTCATGGTTCTGGGTGAGAGATGGTGTGGCGCTGCCCAGGGGTCTAACAACGTGATCGCTCTCGTAGTCGGAACCGGCCTCGGAGCCGGGGTGACAATCGATGGCAGGATTTTCCGAGGATCCACCGAGAGCGCGGCTGAGTGGGGTCACATGGCGGTAAACATTGATGGCCCCCGATGCAGCTGCGGAAGCAGGGGGTGCCTGGAAGCCTACTCCGGTGCCGCTGCGATAGCTCGAAGGGCTGGAGAGGCCCTTGCGACGTCCCCGGAGCACTCTGAACTGAGGGAGGTCGGAGACCTGCGCCAACTCACGGCCAGTGACGTAATAGGCGCAGCCAGGTCGGGAGACCGTGTGGCTCTCCGCGTGCTGGAAGAAACGGGAACATACCTGGGGGCAGGCATCGCCAATCTGGTGAACCTGTTCAACCCGGAGGTCGTCATCATCGGAGGATGGGTGGGGACAGAGGCGGGTGAAATCTTCCTCCCCGCCCTCAAAGCGGCCGTGCAAGAGCGCGCCCTGGAGTCGCCTCTTCGCTCGGCCACGATAGTCATTTCCGAGCTGGGTGATCGGGCCATTGTTATTGGCGCGGCCACGGTCGTGTTGGACAAGTTCC
>CAZNMJ010000143.1:0-8732 GCA_964573815.1 uncultured Anaerolineales bacterium | reverse complement strand
TAGCATCTCCCCACGGTTGCTTCAAGAGGTGCCAAGACATCTTGATGACTGAAGAGACCCTGCGTGCATAGCTGTGGGCGGCGGTGAGATTGACTTCAGCATATTGACAGCACATGTTGGCTATGCTGCGATCTGGCCTAACCGGACTCAAGTTGGGCTAAGAGATAGGAGATTTAACCTAAAAAGGGGCAGGAAGGGGCTTGATTTAGCACGGATTTTGTGGTATAATGTCATAGAATTCGACTGGATAGTACCTGGATACCTTGTCGGCCGGAGAGACACGGTTTTGTGTCATTTGTGCAGGATCTCGATTTGGTGATCAGTTTGGCTTTGCCGCCCGGGGGAGAGTGGCGGCATTTTCTTTGCTAAGCTACGTCCGGTAGGGAACATTGATGGACAGTACGAAAGATACAGGGAGCACGGCAAAGGACAGATTGCTGGAGAAGGGCGACGAGCAGGGTTACATCACTCTGGAAGACATACTTCAGGAGTACCCTCAGGCCGAGCTCCACGTTGATGAGATTAGCGAGGTATATGCCTTGCTGCAAGAGGAAGGTATCTCTATCGTCGACGAGGAAGGCGACCCCATCTCCGAACTCCTAGCCAAGAAAGAGGACATCGATCAGGAGCCCCAACAGCCTGTCGATCTCGACGATGTAGATGCGGAGAGTGCCATCTCCCTCTACTTCCGCGAAGCAGCTCGACACTCCATCCTCACCGCTGATGAGGAGATAGCTCTCGTCAAGAGTATGAACGCGGGTGAAAGGGCCCAAGAGCAACTCAGCAGCGGTCTTGCTCGCTCCAAGGAGTCTGAGCAAGCATTGAAGATGAAGCTGCTGGAAGGGGAGTTGAGCCGGCAGTACTTGATCAGGTCCAACCTGCGCCTCGTGATCAGCATTGCCAAGAACTACCGAGGCCAAGGGCTCTCCTTCTTGGATCTCATCCAGGAAGGGAATGTGGGCCTGATGCGTGCTGTGGACAAGTTTGACTATCGCCAGGGCAACAGGTTCAGTACGTATGCCACGTGGTGGGTCCGGCAGGCCATTACGCGTGCTCTGTCGTACCAGAGCCGCACCATCCGTCTGCCTGTCCACATGGGCGAACGACTGCGCAGGGTCAAGCAGGTCGCGGGCCAACTGGAGAAGGAGTTGGGGAGAAAGGCTGGCAAGGAGGAGATCGCCAAGGCGCTCAACCTCAGCCCCGAGCAGATGGAACGGGTCTTCAGGGCCCCGACGCACACCTTGTCTCTCGAGAAGCCAGTGGGTGAGGACGGGGAAAGCCAGCTGAGCGAGTTCATCCAGGACGAGGACATACCGCCGCCCGTTGACGTTGTGCTGGACGGCCAACTCAGAGAGCAGCTCTACGATGCACTCCAGAAGCTGCCCCCCAGAGAGCGGCGAATTATTGATCTGCGCTTTGGTCTGAGTGATGGCGATCCCAGGACCCTTCAGGAGATTGCGGAGGAGTTCGACCTAAGCAGGGAACGTATTCGGCAGATCGAGGGCGAAGTGCTGCGCAAGCTACGACATCCCCACTTCAGCCGGAAGCTCAGGACCTATCTCAGGTAAACCTCACTGTAGCGCGAAGGCGCCAAACGGAGTTCATTGACAAGGAGGACAGTGTATGTCGGAGAGACTCACTGGCTTGGTGAGGTGGTTCAGTCCGCGAAGAGGATACGGGTTCATCCAGCTGCCTGAGGGCGAGGACGTATTCGTGCATTTCTCGGAGATCCGAGGCGATGGTTTCAAGACGCTCTATGAAGGGGAGGAGGTCGAGTTCAGCGTCAAGGATGCTCCCAAGGGCCCTCAGGCTGTGGATGTCGTGAGGTTGAATATCTACGCTCCTCCTTACGAGCCAGAGAGCTAGGCGGAGCACAAAACCCGGTTGGGCTGACGAGCCCCGGGGCGGATTCCCGGGGCGTTTCTCTTTTGGCTTTGGAGTCACGGCAGCTTGTTGGCGCTCGCGCGCGCCAGTCTATCTGGCTTAGCTGGAGGGAGCCCGTACCCTCCTCAGCCAGACATACGCGCCAAGGCCAATGAGGACCGATATCCCCACGACGAGCAGCAGCCAGGCTTGCAGAGCATCGAACCAGAACTGTTCCGGAAAGAGCTGGATGAGCGTGTCTGAGCGCGGGAATAACCAGGAATTACCCACAAAGAAGATGTGGTGGAACTCCTCGAAGAACCAGCGGAACTGCAGAGGGACCACTATCAGAGCGGTGATCGCCAGGGCGGGGGCTACAAGCGAGGCAACGAGCAGATAGAGAGGTGTTCTCCTTCTGCTCTCTGGCTGGCTGATCACGAGGCCCAGAGATGCGGCCAAGAGCAGCCCCAGCACGACGCCCAATCTAGCGGCTTGGCCCACCAGCACCTTAACGTCCACCATGTGGGTGAGCTCTCGCTCGTTGAAGAGGGGCGTCCCCTCATCGTCTGTCAGATTCGCCAGGTAGTCGATTCCTTCCCCTGAGACTAGGTAGTGGGCGGCGGCCTCGGCAATCGCCTGCCTCTCTTGTGGAGAGAATCTGACGGAGGGAGGCACGTCTGGGCGAGCATATTGAAAGCGTAAGAAGTAGGGTGAGATGAGGGGGAAGATGGTGGTCAGAGCCAGGAACCACGGAGTCACAATGATGATCAGGATCGCGCAGGCGCCAAGCAGTATCCTCTTTGCTGTCACTATTCACTCTCCCTCTAGCAGGTATCTCAAGATCACGAGATGAGTGAGATGCTCCACCGGAGCCCGGTCATCGGTCAGGACCAGGCCCCTACCGTGGAAGGCCCTGATCCTCCCCTTTGAGCGTTCTGCGACCTCGTACAGCCAGCTGTTCGAAACAGTCTCGAGCCTGGCATGGATACTCTCCAGGCTTGTCGCTTCCTCGGTGCCGATGACCAGGCTGTTGCTGTCGCCTGGGACGTCGAGAATAAAGACCGTCTCGAATACCTGGTCCATGGTGGTCGCCATTACCTCTACGAGCCTGAAATCACTGGCAGTGCGACCAACGTTTGCGACAAGCACTCCTCCAGGATTCAGATGTTCGCGTGCGAGGCCAAAGAACTCCTTGGTTGCAAGGTGAAAAGGGATATAAGGCTGCCGAAACGCGTCGGCAATGATGATATCGTACTTGCTGTCGCCTTGAGCTAGGAAATAGCGGCCATCCTGGACAGTTACATTCAGATTCGGCTCATTCATGGCGAAGAACTGGCGTCCGACCTCCACGATTTCTGGGTCGAGCTCCACACCGTCGATGTGCATGGGGCCGTAGATGGTCGTGTACTCCTTGGCTGCCGTTCCTGCGGCCAGGCCGACGATACAAAGGCTGTCTACCTCTTCAGGATTGGGCAGGCTGGTGAAATAGGGCGCAAGCAAGAAGTAGTCCCAGACTCCGCCACTGAGGACATGACCTGGCCAGTACACTGAGTGCGTGGCTTGTCCCTCATTCAGCATCAAGACACGTCTACTGTCCTGGTCCGCCACCTGGATGTAGTTGTAGGCAGACTCGGCCTCGTACACTAACCCATTCGTTTCCTTGACCAGACCGCTGGGATAGAGCAGGTGCAGCAGGATGATCAGCAGGGGAAGCAGGAGATACAAAAGGGCTCGGGATCCTACGGTCCAGAAGAGGCTCGCCACAGAAACTGCGAGTAGGATCAAGGAAGAGAGCAGGAAGGTTGTTCGCGTCCCCACCCAGGGAATGAGGAGCAGAGTGGGCAGGAAGGCGCCCAGGATGCTGCCCAACGTGGACAATGCGTAGATGGTGCCCGCCGTGTGGCCGGTGGAGGCCACAGAGCGCGATTGAAGACGAACTGCAAACGGCGAGACGCAGCCCAGAAGGACGACCGGCACGGTGAACAAAAGCAGTATGCCCAGGAACGAACCAACGACGATGCCCACGGAATACCGCTCAAACCCTGAGGCCGAATAGTGGAGAACCGGTCGTGAGAGGAAAGGGATCAGCCCGATGGTGAAACCGGCCCAGGCGGTGAGTTGGTACAGCAGCTCGCCATGGGGATACCAGTCTGCCAAACGTCCACCCAGGTAGTAGCCTGCAGCGAGGTAGATCATCATCAGGCCTATCAAGTTGGCCCAGATGAGCTGCGAATCTCCGAAGTAGGGAGAGAGAAGGCGGGCAGCAGACATCTCCACGGCTAGGATGGTCATCCCGCTGATAAATACGACGGGGAGCAAGAAGTAGTCCTTGCGGGGTGTGGTATTTGTCGGCGGCATGATGATGCAGATTATATGCCATGCATCTGGTCAGAGCAAAGCTCTGTTCAGAGTGTCTTGAGGAAAGGCCAACAACTCTCTATGCTGCTGCGGAGGGCTTGGCGGTCCTGCTGGCAATGTGCCGATTCCGCGTGGCAGTTGACCAGCTAGGGCTGAATGTTCGGTTTCCCGGCCGTCCCTGAGTCCGCTTGGCCGCGCAGGAATGGTCCCCGCGCCCGGATCAGAAAGTCCCTGCGGGAGCTCAGTATGCGGTGCCGCGGCGACACGCGTGGACGGGCGCAGAGGGTTGGAACGCGATTTCCGACGCTCTCTGTCAAGCCCGAGGCGGATTTACGATGATGCCGCTTATTGACACGAGCGATAAAATGTGGTAAAATACCGGTGGCTATGGGGTGGAGCCACAACACTAATTGCGGCAGCCGCGGCTTGCGCAGTTCTGGTGCAACCGCCAGACATTGACGTCGGGGAGACGGTAAGTGGCGACAGAGAAAACGTTCACAGAGTCGACCGGCCGAGACCATCGCCCATCGGAAGGCTTTGAGCGGGCAGCCCTGGCCCTGGTCGCGCTGGAAGAGATCCTCAGTTGCTTCGTGGAACTGGTTGTTCTGTCCATGGACGCGAAAGAGGGTTCATTGATGCTCCTTCACGAGGGGCGTGAGTTGCTTACCATAACCTCTGCCAGGGGTTTGGGTAGGGACATTGTTCAGGGTACCAGACGGCACTTGGGAGAGGGCATATCCGGTTGGGTGGCGAAGCACAAGGAACCTCTATTGCTGGTAGGACCGATCAAGGATTCTCGTTTCTCGGGCGTGGGACGAGGGATCAAAGATGCTCTGTGCGTTCCACTCATGACCACGGACGAGGTCATCGGCGTGTTATCGGTGAGCAACAAGCGGGGCGATGGCAGCTTCAGCGAGGCGGACTTGGGTCGGTTGGTTGTCATTGCCAGGCCTGCGGCCAAGATGATAGAGTTAACTCTCGCGCAGCGGGAGGCAGATGCCGAAAGCCGCGCCTGGGAACGGAAGCAATTGGCGCAGGAGATCCACGATGGCCCGATGCAGGAATTATCGTCGGTGATCTTGCTGATCGAGCTGTACAAGAGAATCCTGAAGGACGATGCGGAGCGTGCAGAGTCAGAGCTAGCAAGAGCCAAGGAGCAGGCGCTGGAATGCCTTCAGGAACTTCGTCACTTTGCCTACGAACTTCGGCTGACGGACCTGGAGAAGTTGAGCCTGTTGGAGGAATTGAGACGATATGCGAAGGAGTTCCAGAACAGGACCGGCATCTCCGTAAATCTCGACCTCGGTCCGATGAAGCAAGAACTGCCGTTGAGTGTGAAGAAGAACTTGTACCGCATCGTTCAGGAAGCCTTGACCAACGTACGCAGGCATGCCAAGGCCAACGAAGTGGACATACGGCTGCAAACGGCTGAGGAGCATTTGGAACTGAGTATCGTGGACAACGGTCAAGGTTTCAACGTGCAGGAGGCGTTGGATACGGCTCAGTCGGAGAAGCGTTTCGGTCTACTTGGTATCCAGGAGCGGGCCTACCTGATGGGAGGCAGCCTGGATATCGAGAGTGCGCCTGGTCGAGGTAGCGCACTCAGGGTCGTTCTCCCTCTCTGAAGTTGACTTCTCTCCCATTCTGAGCTATGATTGTATGTAGGAAGCACGCGGGTGTAACTCAGTTGGCAGAGTGTCTGCTTCCCAAGCAGAATGTCGTGGGTTCGAATCCCATCACCCGCTCTGTTGTGCACTGGTAGCCCTTCTATCGTCAGACCACTGGTGGTAGTGGCAAGAACGAAGGAGGGCTTTTGTCATGTCCACAGTGCGTCTGCTGTTGCAGGAACGCCAACCCCTGCTCCAGTTCTCGCCTTGGGCGAGCTTGTGACTCTTGAACATCCACGCGCTCGCGCCTCTAGGCTCACTACCCCGTCACCTGGGCGAGGCTACGAAGGGTGTGGCATAGTTGCGGAGCGCGTCCCAGCGCAGCGATGGCTTTAGGGGTCTGTGTCGGTAGCCCGTAGGCGGACGATGCAGCAGGGGCAGCCGTCGCCTATCGGTGGTAGCAGGTTTAGCGAAAGGGGACTCATATTTCCAGAGTGGAGCAAAACCTTCCTTGCACTGCCTTTTCGTAAGCAAGGGTGGCTATCGCTGCGTCTTGCACACCTACTCCGGTAAGGTCGCATACAGTTATCTGTTTCTCATCGGTGCGCCCAGGGTGGCGTCGAGATGTGAGATCACCCAGTTCCACTATCTCCTGATGCTCACCAATCGTTCCATCTTCCAGTCCGTGGTGGAGTTCCCCACGCTCCGCACACTGCCCCTTGTGGTCGCAGACGATCAGGTCAGCGCTGGAGAGAACAGCGCTGTCCAGCTCCTGCTTGTAAGGGGCATCCGAGCCCATGGCCGTGATGTGCAATCCAGGATGGAGCCACCGGGATCGCACATAGGGTTCGGTCGACGGCGTGCAGGTAACTAGAATGTCGCTTTCCCTGACCACGCTCTCCACATCCTCTGCGGCCACGCAGTCGACTCCGAGGATTTCGGGCATCTCCGCGACGTAGGAATCCAGCCTGGTCTTGTCAAGATCGTAAACCAGCACCTTCTGAAACCCCCTGACCTTGCCGAGTGCCATCATCTGGTAACGACCCTGCGCTCCCGCACCAACTACGCCCGCGACCGTCAGATCATTCCGGGCGAGGTACTTGGCGGCGACGGCTCCCGCTGCGGCAGTGCGCACGTCGGTGAGATAGCCGTTGTCGAACAACAGGGCCTGGGGGAATCCAGTGCGGGCGCTGAGCACCATCATCATGCCGGTTCCGCTCGGCAATCCCAACAGGGGGTTGTCGTAGAAGCCGGTGGCAACTTTGATAGCCAGACTCTCCGACCCGTTGATGTATGCTCCCTTGACGTGTACCTCTCCCTTGACCTCTGGCATGTCAAGGCTCATGACCGGTGGTAGATTGACCTCCCCGGCTGCCAACCGCGTGAAACCGGCCTCAACCGCTGATATGGCCTCATCAATACCAACAGAGCGGCGGATATCCGTTTCCTTGACCAGCAGAACTTCCATACGTTACCTCCCATGATCCCGATCTTACGGATAGGCACCCTGTGGCTGGGTGGTGCCATCGTGGCGTTGGCTCGCCTTCGATCACCCCGTTGTACCCGTGGCAACGTGGTGCTTGTGTGCTCAGGCCGCTCCTGAGTCGGGCACAGAATAGCGTCATTGAGCGCGTTTGTCAAGACTCGGGCGATACGAGGAGGCGCTATGACCCGGCGATGAACCTCTCCTCGGCGGTATGCGTGGATCAGCATAGCGGTCTTATATAGCGATTGCGCGGCTCAGGAAAGAAGGATGGATCCTTCAGGAGATGGCTGACCGCTTCAGCGTAGGCCTTCGGGGTGATCAATTCCTCAGTATTTGTCGGCTCTACTCGGTTCCAGGCTTGGGGATGGGCCCGATGATATCGAACTGCAGGCCGCTTGGTCCCAGGCCACGAGCGGCCCTTTTGCGACGGCCAATCCACAGGTGGGTGGACCCGTCCGTCCAGCGCGTCCACTGGAAACTCCGTGTTACCGAGCGCGGATCCCGGGGAACTTGCTCATCGTTGATGCAGTAGGGCTCGTAGCCAGGGTTCAGGATGCGCCCGTGAGCTGGTACGGGCTCTGGGTCTTCTCCCTCGCGCTGCCGCAACAGGGCCGCCTTCTCAAGCTCAATGCTCCGGTGAGAGGAGCCCGTGTGCACCGGCACCAAGGGGATCCAATTCCCAGCGACCAGAGATGCCAGTCGGTAACGCACTTCAGCCTCGTCTTCGACGGTAGGCTCTGTTTCTTCCGCGTCAGCGGCGGCCAAGCGCTGGGAAGCCTGGAAAGCGTCGTGTCCGGCCACTGGCTCGCCGAGAGCGTTTGCTAACGTCTTCTCCACCCCCCACGCCATGTTGGCCATCTCGTCACGCATGAACACGACCTCCTCGACGGCCGGGCCCTCAAAAAGGTGGCTCACAGTGGGGGGAAGGAGCAGGAACGGTTCGGTGGAGACCGCGGGTGAGACAGGTGAGACCGCGAACATCTCCGAACTCTGCCAGTCCTGGCCGGGACCGCGGCCTGCCGGCTGCACTAGAGTGTGCTGGCCGAAAACATCAGTAACGATCAGTGAACGCACCCGGATGATGGAGCCGACAGCAGCATCGTAGGGGATCCCAAGCCAGTCGTCACTGGAGATCAGGGCGAACTCTGCTAGCAGCAGGCGACCCAGGTCGGTCGTATGTGTGTCCATCGCGCCAAAATCGGTGAGAGCCTCCTCGAACTGCCACCATCGCGAGCTGGGCATTCCGCGGAAATCCACCTGGCTGGGCATGACGCGGATCGTCTCGGACTTGTACCCGTCGCTGGGCAAGGAGCCCTCAATATCAAACGCGCACCACTCCAGTTGCCCTCCGGAGTATTCGGAAGCACTCAGCAGAGTGCCACCCTCTCCAGGGTCACCAACGGACACCTTGAACTGGT
>CAZNMJ010000142.1:0-8752 GCA_964573815.1 uncultured Anaerolineales bacterium | reverse complement strand
GAGGAGTTCGTTGCCCTGCCCGGCAACTTCCAGCCCCAGCGGATCCCCCAGCGCTGGCTGTGGGCTCAGACCAGGCTGGCGCGGGAGTTGCGCAGGTTGAGGCCCGACGTCTTCTTCGCGCCCGCCAATGTTATCCCCTTTTTGCACCCACCGAGATGCGTGACCACCATTCACGACGTGGCCTTCCACCTCTTCCCCGAGTGCTATTCACTCTTCGTGCGCTGGTATCTCGAGATCACGACGCGTTTTGCCTTGCGGCGCGCCGTCAAGGTCATTGCCGTCTCCCATGCCGCCAAAGAGGATCTGGTCCGGAGCTACAATGCGGATTCCTCCCGTATCGAGGTCATCCATTCTGGCGTTCCTGCGTTTGGCGAGGAGCCTCCTTCCCCCGACGAGGTCAGTTCCACGTTGAGCCGCCTGGGCATCACACCTCCTTATCTGCTGTTCCTCGGTCGTCTGGAGACGAAGAAAAACGTAGCACGGATCGTGCAGGCCTTCCTCAAGCTGAAGGACCAAGGCATCCCTCACCAACTCGTCCTGGGCGGAAGTCCGGGAGTAGGCTTCGCGGAGATGAAGGCTCTGATCGACGCCTCTGTGTTCGCTGAGGATATCATCCTAGCCGGGTATGTGGGGGACGAGAAGGATTGTCTGTACGCCGGGGCGGATGCTTTCGTGTTCCCCTCCCTCTACGAGGGGTTTGGCTTCCCCATCCTGGAGGCCGCCAGGCGCGGGACGCCGGTGGTCACCTCGCGTGGGTCCTCCTTATCGGAGGTGGCGGGCGATGCGGCAGTGCTGGTCGATCCCCTGGATGTGGACCAGATCGCGGACGGCATCTCCCAGGTACTGGGCGACCGCAAGCTCAGGGAGGAGCTCGTGGACCGGGGCTATGAGCGTTTGCGGGACTTCGATTGGAGGACGACGGCGGCTGCGGTGCTCAAGGTCCTGAAAGAGGTCGGGAGCGGCCGCGCAGGGGACCTGCTTACGTAGCCTCGTGGTTCCGCATCGCCAGCCCAAACAACACCGCAGTCAGGACGCACGCGGCAGCCAGCAGTAGGTAGACTTCACCGTAGCCCGCCAGGTCAGCCAGGACTCCCATCACCATGCCGCCGATAGCGACGCCGCTATCGAGGCACAAGTAGAGCAGCCCCAGAGCTGTTCCCCTTGCTCTGCCTGGAGCGCTGTCGACCACCATCGTGTCGAGGCCCACGCGAGTGCCCCCGAAGCCTATCCCATAGATGATGGCCATCACGATGAGCATGGCGAGACCGTAGGTCCAATTGAGACCTGCGGAGCTGATCGCCAGCACGAAAAACATGGGCAGTATGATCGCTATTCTCCCTACCCTGTCGGACAGACGGCCTGCAAAGGATCGGGACAACATGATCGCGATGCCCGATGCGGAAAAGAAGAAGCCGACATTTCCCAAGCTCCGATCGCGACCAAAGAGGGGCAAGAAAGTGAAGATTGCGCCGTAGCTCAGCCCCAGGGTCACGGTGGCCAGGGATGGCGCCAACACACCTCGCAATCTGGCGACATCTAGCAAGCCAGGGGTCCTCGGATTCGTAGTCAAATAAGCGGTGCTCTGCCTCTTCGGTTCTCGGATCAGAAGGGCGATGATGAAGCTCAAGAGGGCGGCCAGGGCTGCGCCAAGGAAGACGATGGGGAAGCTCGTACGTTGGACGAGCCCAGTCCCCAGCGGTGACGCAAGGATCAGAGAGATCGAGGGAGCGATGCCTGCCACTCCTATTGCTGCACCCCAACGGGCCCGGGAGGTAACATCGGCGACCAGGGCGAAGTAGGCGGTTGTGAAAGCGGCGATACCGACACCGTGAAACATGCGCGCCGCAAGCAGCGCTGGCACCGAGCGGACCAGGATGTAGGAGAGAGGGGCGAGGACGAACGCGCCGGCGCCGATGAGCAAGATCGGCTTGCGACCCCAGGTGTCAACTAACCGCCCCATCAGGGGACGGGCCGCGATGGCAGCGAGGGCGAAGGTGGTCGTGGCTAGGCCCACCTCAGCATCTCCGCCTCCTATCTCCTCGATATACAGGGGCAAGGGAATGATCAGTAGATGCATGCTGGAGAAGAAGAGGACATTGGCGAGGAACGCCAGGTAGAAGGTCAGGGAGTACCCGCCCGGGAGCGTCTTGTGTCTCATGGGGGCTGGATTCTCCCCCCCACCGTCACAGACAAAGGGGAGTGCTCCAGCAGATACTCCTCCATCGCCTCGCGCAGGATCGTGGGCGCGTCGTAGGCCACATCCCTCTGGTCCACGTTAGTGTATTCGGTTAGTTCTCCTAGCTCCCAATCGGTGGCCGCCACCGAGTAATGCCGGTCCGAATCGAGAGGCTCCGTTCCGACCAGCACCTCTGTCACCTGCTCGTGAGGGTCGCCATACGGGTCGTAGGTCACCTTGAGGCCCGAGACCTGCAGGACGCCCTGGGGATTACCCCTCAGGGGCGGCGGGCGCTCCTGCATCACCTCCGGTCGGAGCCCGTAGTTCAGGGCACTCAGTATCTCTCCACCCGTCAAGTCGGCTCGGGCCGGGTTGGCGGTCGAAGACGAGGCCCGGCAGAGATCCCCAAAGGTCACCATGCCTGCCATGATGGCCTCGTCGAGCATACCGGTCACCACAAAGGCCAGATCTGCTTCCATCCTCTCCCGCAGCACGTCAGCCAGGAAATTGCCCAGGGCACACTCCTGGAAGTAGTTGAGGTCGAGAAAGGAGACGGTCTGGCCCACCGGCCGAGCGAGCATACCCTGCACTCGCTGCACCTGCTCTTCGATGGCTTCAACGATCTGGGCATCAGCCTCCGACGTGTCGACGGGCATCAAGCGACCTTCCCTGTTCACGATACGGCCAGTGGAACGGTCCACCTTCAGATCAATGCGGCCCAAGTGATCCCCGTAGGCCCCAGCTTGAGCGATCAGGGTCTCGTTCACCATCAAAGGCTCTTCCAGTGCGTCGTGGGTGCGTCCCCCGATGATGAGGTGGAGACCATCGACGCCCTTGGCCAAGGCTTCGTCCTGCTCGAGACCCAGATGAGACAACACGGCGATGATGCTGGCTCCTTGCTCCCGCAGATGCCCCGCCAACTCTCTGACGATGGGTGCCGCTTCGAAGCTGCGGGCGCCGAAGATGGCAAAGGCGTTGGAGGGGACTGTGAGGCCGATCACTCCCAGCTTGACTTGCCCCAGTTCGAATAGCTGGTAGGGCACCGCTCCTTCTACGAGCTGCCCCGTCTCAGACCACGAGAGATTGGCGGCCATGATGGGGAACCTGGCCACCTCTGCCAGGTGGGCCAGGTTGTCCGGCCCGTACGTCACGATGGCCGAACTGCCAGCAGCCACGGCGTCGTAGCCCACGGCATTCATGATGGCGACGACGGCAGCACCCTTGGTCACATCGCTCTCCAGCAGGACACGATCCTCGGCGTCGCCTGCATCCCAGAGTAGCGTATGACCCCCTTGGCTCGCTACCTCGGCGCGGATCCGCCTGACCATGGCGCTGATGAAGGGCAGTTGCTCGATGCGCGCGTGGAGATCGTTGGTGTGGAGAATGGTCAGGGAGGTGCTATCTGACGGCATGCTCAGCCATTCTGTCGCCTCACTCCTCGGAGAGCTTCAGCACGGCCATGAACGCCTCCTGGGGGATGTTCACCTGGCCTATCTTCTTCATCCTCTTTCTGCCTTCCTTCTGCCTCTCCAGGAGCTTCCGCTTGCGAGTCACGTCACCGCCGTAGCACTTGGATAGTACGTTCTTGCGCAGCGCTTTCACCGTCTCCCGGGCGATGATTTGGTTGCCTATGGCTGCCTGGATAGGCACGGGGAACAGCTGTTGGGGGATGACCTCCTTGAGTTTCTTGACCAACGTGCTGCCCTTGGCATGGGCCTGGTCTCTGTGCACCATGAGGGATAGCGCATCCACGGGCTGGCGATTGACCAGGATATCGAGTCTCACCAGGTCACCGGGACGATAGCCGACGAAGTGGTAGTCCAGGGAGGCGTAGCCTCGTGTGCGCGATTTCAACTGATCGTAGAACTCGACGATCAACTCTCCCAGCGCCATCTGATACGTGAGCAGCACCCGTTGGGGGTCAACGTATTCCATGGCCTCATACTCCCCTCGGCGGGAGAGCACGAGATCCATGATGGGGCCTATGTAGTCGTCCGGACTGAAGATACTGAGTTTCACCCAAGGCTCTTCGATCTCCTCGATGTCCACCGACGGTGGCAAGTCCGCAGGTCGGTCGACCTTGACCACCTCACCCTGGTTGGTCAGCACGTGATATTCCACACTGGGTGCCGTCGCCAGCAACTCCAGATCATACTCCCTCTCCAGCCTCTCTTGGATGATTTCCATGTGAAAGAGTCCCAGAAAGCCGCAGCGGAACCCAAAACCAAGAGCCTGCGAATCCTCCGGCTCGTACACGAGGGAGGCATCGTTCAGATGTAGCTTATCTAGGGCATCTTTGAGAAGATGATAGTCCTCGGCGTCCACTGGATACAGCCCGGCGAAGACCATCGGCTTGATGGGTCGATAGCCAGGCAGAGGGTCTCGGGCGGGTTGGGCGGCCGTGGTGATGGTGTCACCCACCCGGCAGTCGCGAACGTTCTTCAGGCCGGTGGCCACGTAGCCCACCTCAGCAGTGACAAGTTCATCGACAGGGGCCATCTGAGGGGTGAAGATGCCGATTTCCAGAGGTTCGAACGCCCTCTCATTGGACATCAGCTTCAGCTTCTCTCGCCCGGTTAACCTGCCGTCCACGACGCGTATGTAGGCTACCACTCCTTTGTACGGGTCGTAATGGGAATCGAAGATCAGTGCCCGCAACGGACCCTGTGCGTCTCCCTGCGGCGCCGGAAGGAGATTGACGATGGCTTCCAAGACCTCCTTCGTGCCGATGCCTTCGCGGGCGGAAGTGTGCAGCACATCCTCGGCGGCGATGCCGAGCAGATCCTCCATCTCGCGCGCGACTTCATCGGGGCGGGCCCTCTGCAGATCGATCTTGTTGGCCACAGGGATGATGGACAGATCGTTATCCAGGGCCAGGTACAAGTTGGCGAGAGTCTGCGCTTCCACACCCTGCGACGCATCGACGACCAGTACAGCTCCCTCGCACGCCGCCAAAGCGCGGGAGACCTCATAGGTGAAATCCACGTGGCCGGGGGTGTCGATGAGGTTGAGCTCGTACTCTCTGCCATCGTCGGCCTGGTAGAGCATGCGCACCGCAGAGGCCTTGATGGTCACCCCCTTTTCCCGTTCCAGGTCCATCTGATCGAGCACCTGGTCCGCCATCTCGCGAGGAGAAATCGTGCCAGTGTACTCCAAGAGGCGGTCCGCCAGGGTGGACTTGCCATGATCTATGTGAGCGATAATGCTGAAATTCCGAATGCGGTCTTGATCCATTCTTTGGGTGGCACTAGGCTTCGGGGGACAGCTTCGTGATCGGTTCTCCCATTTCTTTCGATTATACTTGATTATGGGCCGAAGCGAAAAGACTCTGACTGCTTGACAATGGCCGGAGCGGAATGTTATAATGGTTGCAGTTGGGAGGTGTTGACGTGATCGTTTACCTGCAGATTGTGCAGCTCATCGTTTCTGCCTGTCTGATCGCAGCCATTCTTCTCCAGGTCAAGGGACAGGGTCTGGGAGGCATCTTCGGAGGGCGTGACAGCGGCATCTACAAGACCCGTCGTGGTGCAGAGAGCACCCTGTTCAACCTTACCATTGTGTTGGTGGTTCTTTTCTTCCTTTTCTCCCTTGCCGCAGTGGTTCTACAAGGCTAATCCCCCAGGGCAGCGAGCAGCCCGGAGCACATATCCGCGAAAGGAGACGTTTACCACCTTTGACAGGATATATTCGCTGGCAGGCTATTGTCGCCGTCTTGGGCGTCATTCTGGTCGTGGTGCTCCTGGGTTACATCGCCTATACCACCACGACCGTGATTGTTCCGGATGAAGGCGGAACCTACGTAGAAGGCCTCGCTGGACGTCCCAGCTACATCAACCCCATTCTCTGCCAGTACAACCAAGTGGACAACGACCTGGTTTCCCTCATCTTCTCTGGCTTGACCGACATCAACGAGCGAGGTGAGATAGTGCCCTCCTTGGCCAGGGATTGGGACGTGTCCCACGATGGGCTTGTCTACACCTTCTATCTCCGACGCGATGTGGTGTGGCACGACAGCGAACCGTTCACTGCTGATGACGTGCTCTTCACCGTGGAAGCAATGCAGCATCAGGACTATCAGGGATCGGCCGAGTTGGCGAAACTGTGGCGAACGGTCACGGCAGAGAAGATCAACGACTATACCGTCAGCTTCACCTTGCAGGCTCCTTTGGCCACGTTCTTGGACTACACCACCGTCGGTATTCTGCCACTACATCTGCTTGCAGACGTCCCCGCCAGCGAACTGCCACATGACCAGTTTAGCGTACGCCCCGTGGGCACCGGCGCGTTCAAGATCGCCGAGGTGAGCGGCGAGTACCTGGTCTTGGAGGCCAACCCTGACTTCTATGGAGAGAAACCCCTCCTGTCAAGGATAGAGTTCAAGTTCTATCCCGACTATCAGAGCGTATTCGCCGCTTATCAGCAGGGTGAGGTAGAGGGCATAAGTGAAGTGCTGCCTGAAGACCTGCCGCGGGTTCGCAGGGAGGAGTATCTGAATCTGTACTCGGCTCGGCTCTCGGGATACGCCGTGATCTTCCTCAATCTTGACCTGCCTATCTTCGAGGAGAAGGAGGTGCGTCAAGCACTTCTCTGGGGCGTCGATCGACAGCGGATCATAGACCAGATACTGGATGGGCAAGGTGTAGTGGCCCATAGCCCGATCATGCCGGGGTCCTGGGCGTACAACCAGGACGTACTTGCGTACGAGTACGACCCTGGCAAGGCCCAGGAACTGCTGACCGATGCTGGTTGGGTGGATGATGATCGTGATGGAGTGCGGGAGAAGGAGGGTAAAAGACTGGAGTTCACCCTCCTCACCAACAAGGATCCAATACGGCGCCAGATGATCGAGGAGGTGGCGCGGCAACTCTGGGAGGTCGGTGTCAAGGTCGTGCCAGTCGTAGAGGACAGTTCGTGGGTCGTGAACGAGGCGTTGCGGCCCCGCAATTTCGATGCGCTGCTCTATAGTTGGGGCAACTTGCCCACTGATCCGGATCCGTACCTGATGTGGCATTCCAGCCAGATAGGTGGTGACGGGCAGAACTACGCCGGACTCAACAATGTGGACATAGACCAATTGCTGGAACAGGGACGCCAGACCACCGACCAGGACGAAAGGGCGGAGCTGTACCGGGACTTTCAGGATCTATTCGCCGAAGAGGTGCCATCGCTGTTGCTGTACTACCCCGTGTACAACTACGCCGTCGACGATATGGTCAAAGGCGTGCAGCTTAGTCCCATGATGGATGCCAGCGACCGCTTTCGCACCATCCCTCAGTGGTACATCAAGACGCGCCGCGTAATGGTGAGCCAGGTGGCTGAGGAATGACTTGACAAGTCGGCGTCGTGAACCTATACTAGACGTGAGAGCCGAGATGGCGGAACAGGTAGACGCGCTGCGTTCAGGGCGCAGTGGGGGCAACCCCGTAAGGGTTCGAGTCCCTTTCTCGGCATAGGAGCCTCGACATGGGTCGAGGCGTTTTCTGTATTGCCGCGCATGGGTCGCTCGAACTTCGATTGACGAGCGAGTGTCGCGGGAACCATTTCGGGCAACAAATCGTCTACTTGAAGGAGGGCGGGTTACCCCGACCTCACCAAGAGAAAATGATCAGGAGGTTGAGATACGATGTCCAAGGCGGCGAAGATAATCGGAGCAGTGGGCCTGTTATTGCTGGCCCTCGTCCTGGTGCTGCAGTTGCTGATGGTTGTGCCCGGACTGGGTGGCGCCCGTGCTGGCACTGAGGAACGAGGCATTACGGTCATGGGGGAGGGTAAGGCATCTGCCGAGCCTGACCTGGCCGTGATTACGATAGGTGTGGAGACCAGGGCGGGCACGGCCAACACGGCGGCCGAAGAGAACAGCGAGCGTATGGCACAGGTCATGGATGCGTTGCAGCGGAGGGAGATAGCGGACGAGGACATCCAGACCGTTGACTACAGCATCCGGGCGGAGATAGACTGGGATGACGACGAGCGGCGGATTCTCGGATATGTTGTGTCCAACTCCGTATCGGTGAAGATCCGCGATGTAGATCAAGTGGGGGATGTGTTGGATGCGGTGACGGATGCTGGCGCCAACAACATCCACGGCATCCAGTTCACCTTCGATGACCCCTCGGAACTGGAGGAGCAAGCTCGCGCCGAGGCCATGGCCGACGCGCAAAGCAAGGCTCAGGCTCTGGCCAGTCTGGCAGGTGTGGGGCTGGGCAAGCCACGGATCATTAGCGAATCCTTCGTGGAGCCGGTGCCCTTCTACATGGAGCGCGTGTACGCACCAGCTGCGGAGGCGGGTGGCGCCGTGCCGGTGTCCCCAGGGCAGCTGGAGGTGAGGGCGCAGGTGCAGGTCACCTATGACATGCGCTGAGTTGAGTCTGCTCTTGAATTGCAGGCAAAGACAGCAAGAGACCGCGTCGCTTGAGAAGGACGCGGTCTCTTTTGCGTCGGTCTCAGTAGCCGACTGACTGGCCAGACATTCCCGTGAGGTCGGCCAGCGTGCGCCGGCGTCATTCGAGAAGCCGCAAGGGCAAGCCCAATGGGCCCATCTACTGCGGGTTGAACACGACCACCACCTGGCCGGTG